>CAZGDE010000646.1:0-2514 GCA_964524315.1 uncultured bacterium | reverse complement strand
GCCCTGTTTCCAGTGGAACCTAATTCCCCTGATTTAATTCGCAATCTGGCAGGGATGACCAAATCATGGGAAATGAAGGGATGGGTGAAGGAAATTCTCGGGTACAAGCAGGTCGACTACAACCACGCGTACCTGATGAATGACATCAGTGCCATGCAAGAGGCAGCGGCGGCGATTCAAGCGGGAGGAGTAGCCTTTGCCTTGATTACCGCAGAAGGGATGCTAACGGATCAGCCACCCGTCGTCCCATTTCCCAGTCATTGGGTAGGAATTCTGGGCAATATTTCGGTGCAGGGAGACCCGGTGAGTTTTGATATTTACACCTGGTCAAAGCAAATGCGCCTCAAGCTGGATGTGGGGTCACTAAAGAAATATCTATGGGCAACGGTAACGGGCGTACCATAGGTGGATTTTCGTCATAACGAACCCTGCCACACCCAGGTAAGAACCTGCGCAACTCAACACCTGTTCCGTCGGCAATTAACTTCTAGGCGGAATATTCATCCCTTTCGCTACGGCTGGACGCGATTGCATCGTGGCAAACCAGCGTTTCAGGTGGGAGTGGTTGTCCAGGGTTAAGCCCTGGAACTCGTAGGAGGCAACCCAGGGAAAAATTGCAATGTCAGCGATGGAATAGTCACCACAGACATAGTCATTTTGGGCCAATTGCCCGTCTAATACCCCATAGAGGCGGAGGGTTTCTTTTTCGTAACGGTTAATAGCGTAGGGAATCGTTTCAGGGGCGTATCGTTTGAAGTGGTTCAGTTGGCCAAACATAGGGCCCACACTTCCCATCTGAAACATCAACCACTCCAGGACGAGAAAACGGTGCTTCTGGTCAGTCGGTAGGAGTTTACCTGTTTTCTCGGCCAGATAAATGAGAATGGCCCCCGACTCAAACACGGTCATGTCATTGGCGCGATCGACAATGGCGGGGATTTTACTATTGGGGTTAATGGCGACAAATTCTGGTTTGAACTGATCGCCCTTTGTAATATCGACGAGGTGGATAGTGTAGGGCAATTCCACCTCTTCCAGCATGATGGAAATTTTGCGCCCATTGGGAGTGGGGAACGTGTAAAGGTCAATCATGGTATTCAGAAGGGGTGGGGATGGGCAAACAATCTCAAACCGTTAGCTTCCTAGCAGGGTAACAGACATCCCCCAGAAACGCACTGTCCCCCGTCGGATCAAAGCTTTACATCAGATTTTTACGATAGATGCGATCGCACCGAGTTGTTTCCACCCCTGTTGCGGGCTCATAACCGCTACTTTCATATAGTTTCACCGCTTCAACCAGCACGCTGGCCGTTTCGACCCAGATCTGGCTAAACCCACGGGTGACAATGGCGGCCTCCAACTGTTGTAGCAGAAACCGGCCTAAGCCCTGCCTTCGTAACGCTGGCAGTAAGTACATCTTGCGAATTTCTACCGCCTTGTGGCCCCGCTCGGTTGGGTAGTAAGCTCCCGTACCAACAATGTTCCCCTGCTGCTCAACAACCCAAAATTCTCCCCCCGTTGCCCGATAACACTCCTCCACTGCCAGCACATCGCGATCGGCTCCCGTTGGTTCCCAACCTAAACCATACTCTGCCAGCACCGTCCGGATAACATCTGCGGCAAAGGTGCGATCGCCCGTTTCCCAGGAACGAATGACACAATCTCGATACTTGATAGACATGACCCAGCATTTCCCCCGATTCACACAACGGATTTACCCTACTACTAGTCCTCTGCCATGACGAACCTAGGAGATTTCCAGGGAAAAACCTACCTGTGAGGGCAGGTTTAGCCACAGCATAACTGACTGATGCAAAAGGCTTTGGCAAAACCTGCCCTAGCGCCAGGTATATTCTTTCTGCCAAACTGCCTTAGCTATGAATTCTGGGTTCGGGATGCAGGGTCGCGAGCAATTCACTTTCAACGACCGCCAGTTCTTCCAGGCGTTGGTCAACGACGGCTCGTTCCAGGTAAGTCGTTGCCAGTACCCAGTAAGCCCCATAATGGCGGGCCTCGGATGCCATCAGCCCCCGGTAAAAGTTTGCCAGTTTTAGGTCCGGACAATAGGCAGCCAGTAACCCTAAGCGCTCGTGACTACGGGCTTCGATCAGAGCCGCTACCAGCAGGGAGTCTAACAGGCGATCAGGCTCCTGGGCCCGGATGTGCTTGTTCAACCCCGCACCATAGGGGGGTGGTGTCAGGGGTCGAAGTGAAATTTGGCGATCGGCCAGGATCTGGTTGACTTGCTCGAAGTGTTCCAGTTCCTCTTTGGCGATCGCAGTCAGTGATCGCACCAATTTTTCACTCGATGGGTAACGGAACATCAAATTCAATGCCACTCCAGCCGCTTTCCGTTCACAGTGTGAGTGATCCAGCAGAATAGTGTCGAAGTTGGCAAGTGCCTGCTCGACCCAGGCGGAGGAGGTGGGTTGTTGTAAAAATTTGATCGTTGCCGGGATTTGGGAAATCACAGTCTAAAGTGGAATGTAGCCTCGTTCATAGCTTAATCCATCA
>CAZGDE010000645.1:0-2533 GCA_964524315.1 uncultured bacterium | reverse complement strand
TTCTGCTGCATTGGCAGTGGTTTCGGCCTGTGTGACCCGTCCATTAGCCTGTTGCAAGGATTGTTGTAATTGCCCCAGTTCCGCCTTTGCCAGCACCATCCTGTAGGCAGTTTGTTGCTGCCGTTGCTGGGCCTGTAAGGCATTCAACTCCGCCGATTGTAGCTTTGCCGTGGTTCGTTCCAGTCGATTCTCGACCTGCCGCAAATTCGCCTTGGCCGCCGCCAGTTGTTGCTGCGCCTGGTTGGCAAAGATGGCAGCGGTGAGTGCCATCGTTAAACTGGCAGTGAGAACAGCTAGCCCACCCCGGATGGTTCGTTTGGCTTTTCGTTGGGCATCGGCCAGAATTTGCGTTGCCTGCCGTTCTGCCTGCACCGCCACCTGTTTGTCTAATGCCTGACAGGCCGCGAGAAACTGATAATCCTGATCACTCAGGCTTTTATCCATTGCCCAGGTTTGGGCTTCCTGTAATGCCTTACCCTGAAGCAGGTGGGCTTCATCACGGCAACCCGATTTAACCCAGGCCCGGAGTGATTGGTCGTAGGGACGCAGAGCAGCAAAGGACTGTTTCACCCAGGCGGCATTGAAAATGGCTGCGTAGATCCGGTTGTAGACCCTCAGGTGAGCGTGGTCATCTACCACCAGTCCGGCCAGTCGTAGTTCCATCTGTTCCGGGCTATCGTTCGCGGCCACGGACTCGTTTTGCAAGACCTGTTGATAACACCCCAGAAGCCGATTCGCCTGTTGTTCATTCCGCAGGAGGCGATCGCGGATGGTTTTCAAATGGGGTGGTTCGTCCTGTGCTTCCCAGTTATCAACGATGCGGGTTTGGACGAGTTGGGCGATCGCGGCGGCTTCGTCACCGGATTGCAACAGGTCAGGATTGTGATGGATCAATTTACAGAGTCTCTGGGTCAGAAACGGTTGGCCACCCGTCCACGCCAGTACTTCCCGTAAAACACTGGTTGGATTGGCAACCTTACCCTGTAAACCCCAGGCCAGCGGCTGGGCTTCCGCCAACTGAAACCCCTGCAGGGGAATTGCACGCCCAATATTAAAAGGAGTACGGCTTTTGTCTTGAATCAATTCTGCCGGCGTGACGACACCTAACAGGGCAAAGCTGAGACGTTGATAGGCCGGGTGATCGGCGCGTTTGTTATAGCACGCCCGGATCAGGGCAAAGAAATCATCCGTTGAGAAGTTTAAACTCAGAACACTGTCAATTTCGTCAATAAAAATGACAACGGGCTGATCACCGTCTGCCAATACCACCTCTTCCAGAAAACAGCCCAACCGTTGTACGGGGGAGAGCAAGGCGCGCTCGCGCCACCACCGTCTGATGTCGACCTGTTGACCTAGCCCCAGACCACTATCCAGGGCATAGATCATACCGGCATACCATTGTTCGGGGCTAACATTGTGGTTGCCAATTTCAGACAGGTCGATCGCCGTACAACGGATCCCTGCCGCCTGTAGTCGCCCCATTGCCTGCACCCGCAAGCTCGACTTACCCATCTGGCGCGAGTTCAGCACATAACAAAACTCACCAGCGGTTAACCCGTTATAGAGTTGCTGGTCGGCCTGCCGCCATACATAGGTTGGTGCGGCGATCGGCAGACTGCCTCCCACCTGATACTCATAGTCGCCAGATTCATAGCTACCAGATTCATAGTTGCCAAATTCGTCTTGGCAATGCCGCTCATTGGAGTCGCCAGTGGGCAATGGTGTCCCGTTTCGTCGTTGGGCCCCATCGATCAGAGTTAACTCACTATCATCGGTCGCACTAACTAAATTTGCTCTGGACGGAATATTCTGACCGGGCAGGTTCATTATCTTAACCCCACCACTTCTGGAATAACTTCAACGTCGCCATCAGGTTTAAAAATGACTAAGACTTGCAAGTTTTGCTTGAAAAACAATAGTCCGCCGACTGATTCATCCAAATGGGGCAGGCCCACATACTGCATATGGTCTACTGCCTCCTGGCCAAACGGTATCACCTCTTGTAGTGAACCCTGGGCGTTGAAGACCAGACGGTACTGGAGAGGTTGAGTGGGGTGGGGCGATCGCCGCCACCGTTGCTGAAAGTAACGTGCCAGTTCCTTCAGGGATGCCGCTGAGTTGACCAAATAACGCTCAGACTGATTGTTCGCATTTAGTGAAGCTGGCAGTTGCAGATCAATCCGTTGCGGTAAAAGCGCCGGTGGGGAATTGTCAGATCCCGAACCTGCCGGTGGTGATGGCGTGGGAGATGCGGTCAGGCTGGAGGAGGGTGGCTCCAACTGCAACAGAATTGGGGTTGGTTGCTCAGGTACCTGTT
Organism: uncultured bacterium; assembly: GCA_964524315.1. Lineage (GTDB taxonomy): Bacteria > Cyanobacteriota > Cyanobacteriia > Leptolyngbyales > Leptolyngbyaceae > CAZGDE01. The sequence goes on along the minus strand of CAZGDE010000645.1, from coordinate 216 downwards.
GCGATCGGGGGTAGGGTCTTGGGGTGAGCGAGGGTGGTTCAAACGGAGCAGCGGGAGGCTTAATGGGAGGACAAAACAGCCCACAATCAAACCCACCTGGAATGGGCGGGCCAACCGGCGGTAAGTCCGTGCTACCACCTGGAAATGAGGGTGATTTGCCGTCATTACCCGGCAACAATACGCCGGGAGGGAGGTGGTCACGGGGTGGCAGTACCC
>CAZGDE010000644.1:1219-2544 GCA_964524315.1 uncultured bacterium | reverse complement strand
TGCGCGGCCTGTAACCGGGCGCTGGTGCCGACCGACAGCGGCAAGAAGAGCGTCAGCGGTATCAAGTATCGTTACTACACCTGCAGCTCGGTTCTCCGTGAGTCACAGGCACCGTGTTCTGTCGGCCGCCTGCCTGCCGGTGCGTTGGAGAAAGCGGTTGTTTCCGTCTTGGGAGAGGCCGCCAAGCATCCCGCGATCATCAAGGAAGTCGTCGAAGTCTCCCGATCAACCCAGCGTCGAGACGTCGAGGAACTCCGCGGGGAACTGGCGAAGAAGAAGCAATCGCTCGCGACGGTTGATAAGCAGCTGGGCAACTGCGCCGACGCGATTGCCAAGGGCGGTGTCGATGTCCTCGGCGATGCACTCGTGCGCCGCGCCACGGACCTGCGCGAAGAGCGCCGCCGGATTATCGTGGAGCAGGAAAGGCTTCGCCAGGAGTTGGCGGCGGCAGACTCGATGGTCATGGAGGAAAAGCGCCTCCGTAGAAACATGGAGCGGTTCCGTGAGCTTCTTCCAAAGCTCACTCCAGCGGAGCAGAAGGAGTTGATCAGCCTCTTCATCGAGCGAGTCGATGTGCGGCGAGTCGCCCAACCGGTCCGCAAGCGCTCCGTCGCTGCGTCTTCGACGGAGGATGGCGACCGGATCATGGAGCTTCGGTTGAAGCTTCACGATGCTGACCTCACGGAGGGCCTGAAAATGCAGCTTTTGCCCGGGAGTAACGCGCCAACAACAATGCCGCACTTGCGAGGGCTCGGACTAGAGGCGCGAGTGGATTTCAAGAATGCGAGCAAAGGCGAAATCACGCTCATCGCGCCGTTCCCACAAACGGTGCGCTTGAGCGAACGGCTGAAGATGCCCCGTGTTGAGAAGCCGGAGATTGAGCACCCGATTATGCGCGCCCGAAAATGGCAGCGTATGCTCGACGGCGGGACTGTCGCAAACCGACTCGCGCTAGCCACGCGGATTGGCGTCGATCCGGCAATGGTGACTCGCATCCTCCGATTACTCGACCTAGCTCCGCCGATTCAGGCCTATCTTGCCAGAATCGGCACTGCCAGTGGGGCATGGTATTTCAACATCCGGACACTAGGTCGTCTAGCCAGCATGCCGGTGCCGGTGCAGCTTCAGGAATTCGCGTCGATCGTGAACCGCTATTGCACGCGCATGCAGCGCATCGCTCCGGGAACGCGATTCCCGTCATTCTCACCAAGTGATTGCTCGCTATCTGTTCCGACAGTTGCCCGAACGATCAAGCCACGAATAGCACTTTAAGAATACATGGAGCGGACGTGGCGCATCCGAAATTGCTCACGACCGGATGTTCT
>CAZGDE010000644.1:0-1209 GCA_964524315.1 uncultured bacterium | reverse complement strand
TTTTGCCAAAACCTTGCCAAACAAGTCGGTATTCGCGGAGCCCAGTAGCAATCGCACGGATTAGTTCGCGGTGTAGAACGCGGTTTTTGCACTGCGTAAGCATCCACTCCGGCTCGTTCAAACCATCGATGATCCCGCTCTTGAGACCAGAGAGGGCCATTTCCGCAAGCTCCGGTCGGTCGAAAACAAAGTTCCCTCTCAACGAGCAGTCTCCAACCCCACGAAGTTCGCGGTCCAATACGACAAGCGTGCAGCCCCTGCGCTCGAAAGTGAGTTGATCGAGCCGCACCGGCAACTTTGCGAGATTTACGGTCTGAAGCTGCCAATCGGGCACCGGACAAAACGACACAGACTGTGGTTCTAGCTCCGGGGCATCGCGGAGACCTATCAAATCCGCCACTGACGTGACGTTAAACTCCACGACAGGAATCTTGTGAGCCGCGTATATCTTCTGGGCATCGGGCTCGGGACTGTGGGTTACGATAACCTCTATTACGGCACATGCGTCGTTGTCAGCCCCGATCAAAGTGAGGTCGGGCACCTTTCCTTCGAAGGCTGTTTCGAGCTGCACTGCCTTTGCTCGCTTCAGCAGATTGCCTCGGTGTTCGTTTTCACACCGACCACATTTCCAACGGATCGGGACGGGACGGCCGACAGATAGCGCCGACTCGATCCGCTCCTTGAGTAGTTGTTTCGCCAGCAGATGAAGGATGGTCTCTCCATTGCAGGGGTGGTCTCCGTCGTGTGCGAAGTGATGGACCTTGATGGCACCTTTTTTCGCAACCAGTGGCTTTCCGCATCCTGGACAAAAGCAGTCATCGCGAAACCCTGGATCGACTTCAGAAACATGAACGAGTTTCCCTTCACGGGCGGCAAAAGGGATTCGAAGCACTCGTGGTCTCTCCGGCATTCTTTGGCTTTGATATGTTGTCCTTAGAACACGCGCAATCGCCCTTACCGGAGCCCAGGATTTGCTGAAAATCTTTTGACCTATCTTTTCGCGAGCAGAGGCAAGGGGACAGAAAATCGTCCGGTCTCCGGATAGAACCGCGAACTTGTGCAAAGAGCGGTCAAAAGTGCTCCATCGATTTCTACCACTTCCTCAGGCACTTCGGTAATTCTTTGACCGATCTGGAAATCGGTTCGGACTTTTTTCGAAGTGGCTGCCCGGCATGGATTCGAACCATGACTAGGCGAGTCAAAGTCGCC
>CAZGDE010000643.1:0-2563 GCA_964524315.1 uncultured bacterium | reverse complement strand
CCCTCACCAGCACAATGACTGTTGTATTGAAGTAACTGTTGAACAATAAATTCAGTCTCATCAAGCCTTGGGGCTTCGACAATCTCTATCTTGAGTTGTGGCTTCATCGCTGTTTTTAGTATGAGCAAAAACTTTCCTATTGTAGAATCAGTGCGATCGCCTCACTGATATGCGACACAACCTGTGGTTGATTCAATTTGCTTTAATAGCTTTGTTGAGCATCGTCTTGATTACGGGCAACTCGTGGATCACGCCATTGACTTTTATCTTCTACGGGAATGGTTCTGTTCCACTGTGCAATTAGTCCTTCTGCGTCATTAAGACGATACGCTCCACCACTGGCATCAAACGTACCAGGATTATTGGGGTCTTCAAAAGCCGATCGCAGTTCCCAGGGAGCATTCACGCCATACAGACTATTGAGCATGACAAGATGGCTCACCTTCTCATTATTCTGACTGGTGTACATCCCTACCCAATGTCCCCCCGTTGCCCAACCCACCAGGGCCACAGGCTTTCCCTGTTGACGTTGGCGAATGGCATCCACCACGGCTCCAATATCACGCACTGCTTCCTCTGATGTGACCGCAGGCGGATTATTTTCTGGAGGTTGATTCATCACATCCGGACGAGTTGAATTTTCCCAGCCTCGAAGATTCATCACATAGACGGGATGCCCCGCTTGAGCAAAGTCGGCTGCTAGAGAATAGCCTGGGACATTCAGATCGAAGGACGCTGTTCCACCCGGTCCACCCCCATGAATAAGCAGAACCGGGACTTGTGAGGCATTCCCCGATCGCACTTCTCGCACGGCAATTTCAATTCCTGGATCGCTGGTGACAAAGAAATCATTGCGTTCAATTTGAGAGGAAGCAGGTGTGCGTTGTGAGATGCGATCGCGTTGCTGAGCCATCACAGCAGCATTTCCAGAAGTAACTTCTGGGAGTTGAGTGACTCCAATCAGAGTACACGATAAGCCACCGAGCAACAGCGTTGCGCTTAAACCGCGATTCCGTTTCCAGAGTGTTTGAAAAGAGTGAAGTAATTTCATTTCAATACCTCCTGTATTCATCCCATCCAAACGGCAGAAAAAAGCAGCAGCTTCAATGCTATCGAGTTTGCGCTCTGGCAGCACCATCTTTTTGCCCAAGGTTTGCTCCAAAATCGGTTGTAGGCGGTGCATCCATTCGTGGGCTTGAGAGCGTTGGGTTTGGAATTAGCGTAGAGCAGGAAATTAGCAGTTGTCTGAATCTACAATCCTTTAAATGCTCAGTGCTATCCTACGCTGCTTGCCGGGGTTGACCTAAACTGGATACTGACAACCAAACTGTCGCTCTGCAAGCCAGAAAAATCGGATTTCATGACCTTCATTGCCCCTCCAGAACGACAAGCTCACCTACACCTGCGCGACGGACGGATTCTTGCCTGGTCAGAATGGGGACCGCTGGATGGTCTGCCGATCCTGTTCTGCACTGGAGCAGCCATGAGTGGATTTTTGGGGTTTGGCACCGACATTCTCTCCCAGCTTGGCTTAAGGCTCATTGCAATTGATCGACCTGGCTTAGGTAAATCAGAGCCTCATCCCAGCAAAACCTTATCGTCGTGGGTTGCTGACGTTTGGGAATTGATCCAGAACAACCACCTTCATAACGTCTCTGCGGTGGGGTTTTCTCAAGGAGCACCCTTTGCTTTTGCGTTGGCGGCACAGGGGTTAGTGGAGGCGATCGCGATTGTTTCAGGACAGGATGAACTATCACATCCGAGCATCAGACCACTGTTGCATCCCGATGTGGCACAAATGATTGCGGCGGTGGAACAGGATGCAGCGGCATTCGAGCAGCATTTTTCTCAGATTGCGACCTGGGAAGGACTGTGGCAGTTGATTATGAACATGAGTGCAGAGCGCGATCACAACTTGTATCTGAGTGATCCATTCAGTCAGGTATACCAGCGTTGCCTACAGGAAGGATTTTCTCAGGGAGCAGAGGGTTATGCCCGCGATCTAGTGAATGCGATGAGTGCGTGGTTGTTTGCGTTAGAGAATATCACGGTTCCTGTAGACCTCTGGTATGGCGGTTTAGATACCAGTCCGGTTCACTCCCCCGATTTTGGCGTGACCCTGGCTGCTCGGTTGCCAAAGGCTACCCATATTCTCGATCCCAATGAGGGAGGTTCTCTTCTTTGGACGCGATCGCACGACATTCTATTAAGGCTGAAATCTCATGTATCAGCAGTGACAAGCACGATCGTTGATGTTGTCGCCTGGATTTGCATCAGGGATAGACAGGTTTTGTGTGCCCGGACAATGGGTAAGGATGCGTTTTATTTTCCTGGTGGAAAACGGGAAAAGGGCGAGTCTGACTGGGAAGCATTATACCGGGAGGTTCAGGAAGAACTCAATGTCAGCCTGATCGCTGAAACCTTAACTGAGGTGATGGTTGTGCGGGAAGTTGCTCATGGTTATACAGAGCCAACTCAGGTGACGATGCGCTGCTTTGCGGCAGACTACACGGGTGATATCATTGCTAGCTCTGAGATCGAAGCGATTGCATGGCTGAGGTAC
>CAZGDE010000642.1:0-2597 GCA_964524315.1 uncultured bacterium | reverse complement strand
GGATGGAAACTTATGGGTTCTGAAAGACAGGAATGACGACGAGGAGCTTTATCAAACGTTCGGTTCGGTCGCCTATCTGGTCCGCACCCAGACCCGGAGCAATTACCGGCAGAACATCACCTACGAGGGCACCCGCCCGGTATCCGTCACGGATTCCTTCGGCCGCAGCCTGCAATTTGGCTATCAAGGCAACCTGCTCAGGACGGTGACCGCGCCCGGCGGGCTGGTCATCACCTACGGATACGATTCCAGCGGGCAGAGTCCGGGCGTGCTGGACCGGCTGGTGTCGGTCACTTATTCCACCAGTCCGCAGACCGGCAAGACCTACCACTACGAGAACCCGGCCTTCCCCTTCGCGCTGACCAGCGTGACGGACGAAAACGGCGCGGAGTTCACCCGCTGGACCTATGACGCCCAGGGCCGTGCCACGTCGAGCCAGCTTGCGGGCGGAGTGAGCCGGCTTGCCATCGGCTACAACGGCACGGACGGCAGCCGTGTGGTCACCAACGCGCTGGGGCTGGCGGAGCACTATGCCTTCACGGGTTTGCAGGGCGTGCCAAAGGTTACGGAACAGACCCGCATCACCCCCGCATTGCCGGCGGCCTCAAATCCCAAGTTCCTCTATGATGACAACGGCTATCTGGGCGCGCGGAGGGACTGGAACGGCAACATCACTGCCTTCGCCAACGACAGCCGGGGGCTTCCGGTCTCCTTGATTGAAGCGTATAGCCTCGCTGAAAGCCGGACCAACCAGGTCAGCTACCATGCCACCTACCGCCTGCCGCTGCGGCTGGTCGAAGCTCGCCGGACGATGGATTTCACCTATGACGCGGAGGGCAACCTGCGAATCCAAAAGGAAACCGACACCACGACGCACACGGTTCCTTATTCCACCCGCGGGCAGACGCGCAGCTTCGCCTTCACCTACAACTCCCTCGGCCAGGTGCTCACCGCTGTCGGCCCCCGGACGGATGTGGCTCCGGTCACGCGCTACGGTTACGACGCCAGCGGCAACGTTGTCGCGGTCACCAACGCGCTGGGTCAGATTACGCGCTACACCCGTTACAACGGGCGCGGCCAGCCGTTGGAACTGGTGGACGCCAACGGGGTCACCAACCGCTTCACCTATCACCTGCGCGGCTGGCTGCTTACGCGCGAGGTGCTGGCCGCCTCCGGCAACGCCGTCACAGAATTCACCTACGACCCGGCGGGTCAGTTGACGGCCACAAAACTGCCGGACGGTTCCACCCTGCGTCACTTTTACGACGCCGCGCACCGGTTGCGCTCGGTCACCAACTCGCTCGGCGAGAGCATCCACTACACGCTGGATGCGGCGGGCAACGTCACCCGGCAGGACATCCGCGACGCCCAGGGGCGGATCACCCAGACTCGCCGCCGGGAATTCGACGCGCTCGGCCGGCTGCTTCGCGACATCGGCGCGGCCGGCCAGAGCACCGGCTACGGCTATGACGGCAACGGCAACCCCGTGCGGATGACGGACGGGCTGAACCGCGCCACGACCAACAGTTTCGACGCGCTGGACCGAATGGTGGCGTCGCTGGACCCGCTGAACCATACCCTGCGCGAAGGCTACGATTCGCAGGACAACCTGGTTTCGGTGACCGACCCGCGTTCGCTCACCACGGGCTACGTGTATGACGGCTTCGGGCAGTTGATTCAGGAAAGCAGCCCCGACCGGGGCACCATGCGCTACGCCCTGGACGCGGCCGGCAAACGGGTGGCCGAACGCGACGGGCGCAACGTGCTCACCACCCGCACCTTTGACGCGCTGGACCGGGTGCTCACGGAATCGTTCCCGGACGCCCCGGCGGAAAACCTCACCTACAGTTACGACGCTACCGGGGGAGGCAACCGGGGCGTCGGGCGGCTCACCGGCTTCACCGATGAAACCGGGAGCACCACGCTGCGCTATGATGAGCGCGGCAACATGGTCAGCACCACCCGCACCATTGGCGGACAGGCTTACACGACCGCTTATGGCTACGACCTGGCCGACCGGGTGACACAGGTGACTTACCCTTCCGGCCACATCGTCACCTATGGGCGCGACGGCGAGGGCCGGATCAATGCGGTAAATTTCCGCCCGTCCGCCGCCGCGACGCCGGTTCCCCTGGCCAGCGGCGTGACTTACCTGCCGTTCGGGCCGGTGAGCGGCTTCACCTATGGCAACGGCCTCACGCGCACTCACGGTTTCGACCTGGATTACCGGCTTACTCGCATCATCACGGAAGGCGTTCAGGAATTGGGGCTGGCGTTCGACGCGGTGAACAACATCACCGCCATCACCAACCGGCTGGAAGCCGGCCGCAACCAGTGGTTCGGCTACGATGCCAACTCGCGGCTCACCAACGCGGTCGGCAGTTACGGAACCTTGGGCTATGCGTATGACGGTGTGGGCAACCGTCTGCTGGAAGTGAGCAACGGCGTCACCAACCGCTACCGCTATCCGGCCAACGCCAACCGGCTGGAAGCCGTGGAACGCCCGGAGGGCACCCGCAGCTTCGCCTACACGGAGGCCGGGAACATCACGAGCGACAACCGGGGGACGGAAGGCATTTACGGCTACCAATACGGGG
>CAZGDE010000641.1:0-2621 GCA_964524315.1 uncultured bacterium | reverse complement strand
GTCTTTTGTTGTCCAAAAACTTTGAGTCGCATCTCCACCAAATGGATGAAACACTCATTGAATAGGTATTAATTGGAAAAGGTGAAATGTCCTCAAGCATATGTCGCTTAATTAAATTTCCATGATTGTCATAGTATACCATCACGTCAACTCCATATCCCATTGAGTGCCAATTGTCAAAAGTTACCATATACATTGCGTCATTCAAAACATATGCACTGACTGGTGCTATTTCATTAATTAAATTTTTCTTCCAGACTAAACTATCCCCGTTTTTTGTCTTTTTGTACATGATTGCATGACATGGAATAATTGTGGTGTCAGCTGGACTGAAACGGTTTTTGCGTCTTGGCTTTGCATTCATCCACTTCCAGAATTTCTCCGGTACTGTCCTGGGCACAATTCTTACAAAATACGTCTTGTCCTCGTTGTAGTAATCTTTCGTTTTTGGTGGAGCCCAAGAGTCCGCCATTGTGTTAAGTGAAACAAAGAGTGAAAAAAAAGTCAAATAGATATTTTTCATGTTATTGTCTCGTCTTGATTGTCCAGAAAATGCGCTACAACGTATGTGCTTTTGCCGTAGCGGGGGTTGGAGGACTTAGCAATGGAGCATCGCGGAATGCTAAGCCGACCTGCCACGTTCTCGTCCCCGTGGGCAAAACGAATTTAAGAAACTAATGCGAATACACAACGCCCCCACCCCGCTATGGTCCAAAAGCATGGTGTTGTAGGCTGCCAGCCCTAGTCCGCTCTCAATAGTTTGGATTTACTGTTATGTAGTCCTCAATTATCTCGTCAACGGAAAAGTCACCGTCACTTGGTTGATATGTCTTTATAAAATCTTCAAGTTCCGGCTTGGTGAATATTGGACTCGTAAGTACTTCGTAGTCACCGTCTACCAAAAGCGATTTTAAAATTGTCTTGTAGTCACCAGTCCTTGTTTCAAATATTTCTTCTGGTCCATTGTCACAGGACCAAAATTCATAAACTTGAACAAATCGTGCTTCGAAGGAATTTAAGAACCATTCCTTAGCTCGTTGGCTGTCCGACCATGACGTTGTATGGTCACGGAACTTATAAAGAAAACCTCTCGCAAAGTCGTCAACTGTCACCAAGTCCTCACTGAAGTTTGGGATGTCCCAACATGCCCTATTGTCGTTGAATAAATTGTCTGCCTTGTCACCGTTACATTGTCTGCGAATAAACTCAGCTCTTTCTTTGTCGCCAGCTTTTTCAAACTCGTCAGCCACGGTCAAGTACAGTGAAACATCCTCACTCAACTCAAGTGTCCTTGATTGGATTAGTCGTTCGAGTCCTTTGATTTTGTTAACCATGTCTTTCTTAGGGCTGGTTGCCTACAACGGCTGTGCTTGTGCAGTGCAGGGTATTGGAGCGCTAAAAATGAAGCATCGCGGAATGTTAGCGCGACCAAAACGTCACTGTCACACGTGAAACTAATTAATAAAGAAACCAATGCCAATACCGGCCTGCAAAACCCTGCATTGAACAAGCATTTTGTTAGCGCCTTGTTGCTTGCTCTAATTTAATGAGCGCGGACGGAGGGAAAAACTGCCCCACGAAATGCGCCAGTAACGCGAACCGTTGATGAATGCTAAGATGAAATACTGAAATGTCCAGCGCGTATTGAAACTCTTTTGTCCCAAGCAATAGGCGCTAACGTTTGGCTATGCGTAGTAGCGGGTATTTGAAAACATATCTGTCCCAAGTGATAGAACTGCATTTGAAACTGTAAGCTATAATTTAACTCCAAACCCCGCTATTACGCATAGCTTTTGTTGGGCGTTCGTGCCTTTGCACCAGTCTTTTTTGTCTGCCGTAACTTTAGCTTTGCTTTTCTCTCTCTCTGCTTTTTCATTATCTCTCTGAATTGTTTCAACTCGTCCTTCGTCCATGGCTCAGACTTGATAATGAAGTCAACATTTTTCGGTTCTCTAATTAGTCCCATAGTCTTAATCTTTAAAATATCTTGAAATAAGTTTTTGTGCTGCAATTGGGTCAACGAACATGCGTTGACGAATCAGATGTGTCGCGCCTAGAGTCTGCTTGTAATGTTCGATTAAAACGGTCTTACTGTCGAAAGCGACATAGCCGTCATACCCTTTGTCCAAGGAAACTTTGCATGCAAATGCGACCAAATTTCCGGGAACCCCTAAATAAATTTTGTCTTTACCCTTATTGAATTTTGAACTCTCGATTAAGTGCATGAACACGTGGTCGTCCTTGTCCTCAATGCTTAAAAGTCCTTGGATAATTGTCGGATTGTTAGCTGTCGTTAGCTTATAAACTTCATTTTTAGGAGCCCGAAATTCAAGTTTCCAGTCAAAAACCCAGTCGGATTTCTTAATTGTCTTCAGGTCCGTCTTGCTTAGTCGGGTTATCTCGGTGTCAAACACCTCTCCAGTTGAAGAATTCTCAATAGAATTGGTCAACTTATCAATCTCAAGGTCAAGGTGTCGAATGTGTCGTTTTTTCACACCACAATTTACGAATTTTCTACCTTAATTCAGATGTCAAATTTGTCCCGAAAGGCATGACGCCCAACGTTTGTGCTTTTGCCGTAGCGGGGGTTGGGAGCAAAGTTAAAGCCGCCTCAGCGGCTG
>CAZGDE010000640.1:0-2629 GCA_964524315.1 uncultured bacterium | reverse complement strand
CCGAGATCGGATGGATCGCTTTCAGGGTCGGTGCCGGTCATTGTCTGGCTAACGCCCAGTTGAGCTGCGGCCGAGGGAAATAGAGCGCGCGAAGCGCGCGTTCAATAGCTCGGCCGTCTGCTCCAACTACAGTTAGCTGGCCGGCCTTGGGTCGTCAGAGCCTCTGGAATCGGAACTTACCCCAGATCAGGCGCGACTGACAGGCGGACTGAACAGTGCCACACTAGGAGATCTACTAGTGGTCAAGGTGGCGAGGAACGAGTACGGTGCCTCCTCATCGACCTTCGAGAGGACTGGATGAGAAACCTAATGCGCGCACTACTCCTTATCGCTGCGACGACCGCTGTCGGATGTTCAACTGATCAGCCAACGCCTCCAGTCGCCTCGAGCACCTTGCCAAGAGTCGCACGCATCAATGCGTTCCTGAAGCAAGGCGAGACATGTCAAGCCACTCTCGGTCCCGTACTTTCCGTCGGCGGCATTACCGAGGACGGAACGCTCCAGAACTTCTCGGAACTGTATGCAGTACCTCCCAGCACCTACGAGGCACAAGGAGCAGCACTCACCGACGCGGAGGTGCAGGCGACCGAAGCTGCGACGGCACAGCTCGACGCCGAGATCTTCGCAAGCATTCCCACGTCGACAATTCAGTCGGCGCTTGCCAGCGCGGACGCACTGGGTGATCCTTGCTGGAAGCCGTACCAGCGGTGCAACGGGGTGTGTCGGACGCTCCCCACCGCAAAGGCGCGCTCTCTGTGCTTCCAAGGGTGCATGGCTGCATATGCCGCGTGCCGAGCGGCGGGATACGTGAAAAAGCGCTTCACGTGAACCCCAACTCGAACTTCTCATCCTTTGCGGAGAGTGTGGTCGATGCTCGATAAGGTGATTGCTAAAGGCGGAATGGTAATCGGGCGACCAAGCAAGGCAAGCAGAGCCAAAGTAGAACTCGGGCTGCCAGTGCGCGATGCAGACGGCGTGTGGAGTTGCTCGGTGCGGGTTCTCGGGATCGGGGACGCGAGAGTCACGCCGGCTCTCGGCGAGACCTCTCTGCAGGCTCTGCTACTCGCCCTGGAGTTGGCGTACATACGCATTCGAGCAATAGATCCCGGATTTACGCCCATGGACTTGGGAGGGATGCCGATAGGACTTGAAAGCGAGAGGGCCAAGGGCTCGAAAGCGGCGCGGTCGCACAAGGAACAGAAGGACTCGCGCGCCCCTCGAACCGCGAGATAGGCGGCGTGCGCCATGAATTGTAGGTTGGGTCAGGTCCATTCATCGCCAGCTAACGCCGAAGCTGAGCTGCGGCCGATGGCAATAGTGCGCGCGAAGCGCGCATTCCACAACTCGGCCGTCTGCTCCAGCGTGTGTTATCCAGCACCTTCGTAGAGAAATGCGCCGTGGTCGGGCATGTGATCGTGAAACGAGCTCACTACATCGTGATCCACGACGCCTATCGCCGCCGCGACCAAATCATCGACAAGATTGATGATGTTCGCCCAAGTGGCAAACTCCACAGCAACGCCCGCGACGAAGGCATACTCGTCGCCGCGCCATCTGACCACCTGCGTACGCGGAGAGGGCGGGAAGTGAACGCCCTCGTTGTGAATGGTGTTGCGAAGGAGACGGGCGAAGTCAAAGGGATCGCCGAACTCAGGGGGCAGACCGAGCTTGCTTCGGAAGAGGCAGTCGTATACGGACTTGAACTCCTTCGTTGCATTGGACGCAGCTGTGGGGTCCAACGCTCGGAGAATGCACCGCAGGCCGTTCTCGATGGATCCGAGGCCGAATACGAGAAGGGCGTCTTTGCTGATTTGCGAGAATGCCGTCTGGTCGAAGGCGACGTCCTTGATGTTCGGGCGTGGACCCTTGAGCGCTCGCCACCAGTCCACGCTCGATATGTGAACATCGAGTACGACAAGGGACATTTCGGCAGATCGCAGAACGTTGCAGACCGAGGAGAGGATGGTTAGTCGGGCATCGAGGCGCTCGAGCCAAGCGGGATGGGCCAGGCCAAGGCGCACGCGTGCAGCCTCGGCCCGTTGGCGAGGCGTCTGTAGTTGAAGAAGTAGCTCGCTGTAGGGTCCCGGCTCGTAAGGCATTCGCGCACTACTGGCCACTTGCTGGATAACGCCAATGTTGATCTGCGGCCGGACCGAATAGAGCGAGCGAAGCGAGCGTACGATAGACCGGCCGTCTGCTCCAACTACCGTTAGACCGCAATCACCCGCAAGCTACCGCAACCTCTCACTCCGATGCATCGCTCACTACCTCGATTTGGAGGGACGCGGCGGAGGCTTCGGAGGCGGAGGGGGCAGGCCGCGCTCGATGCGCTTTGGAGTCGGCGGAGGAGACGGGGGCTTGGACAAGGAGAGCTTCACCAGAAACGCGAGCCGTGAGGTAGAGGTCCAGTCGAGAACTGCGGCCCGTTGCTATCCCTGTTTCTTGACGCCTTTCGTGGGCGGAGGAGGAAACCCTCGCAGCGGCTTGACTGGCGACTTCTTGGCTGCCTTCTTCGCGGCCTTCTTGGCCGTCTTCTTCGGCGATTGTCCCTTTCCTGCCGATGCTTTGCGCGACTTCATCGAAGCCTACCCCTTCAGTCGAAGTGTACGGGCGGGTGCGGCCTTCCTAT
>CAZGDE010000639.1:0-2630 GCA_964524315.1 uncultured bacterium | reverse complement strand
ATCGTCAAGTCAACCCCGGCCGGGGCAAAGGTTTCAATGAAATTATCGTACTTGTTGTAAAAGCCCGTGGCACTGAAGCTAACCTGGCGAAAATTACCCCGAATTCCCAGTTCAAAGGTGTCACTGGTTTCTGGTTGCAACTCAGGATTAGACAGGGTTTTATAGCGAAATCCCGGACTGGTCAGGTTAGTGAACCCGGCGTTAATTTCGCTGTAAAGCGGAGCCCGGAATCCCCGGGCATAACGCCCGACGATCGCCAGTTCCGGGCTGGTTTGCCAGACGAACCCCAGGTTAGGGGAGACGGCCGAATCACTGAAGTCCGCCGCTGTGGCACCGGTATTCCGGAAATAGAGGGCTTCGGGGTGGGTGTTCAAGCGGTAGATATCAAAGCGCAATCCGGGAATCAGGGTGAAGCTATTGCCAAACTCCATCTCATTTTGGGCATAGATTCCCAACCGCAAGGTATCCGAATCGGGAAAGTCTTTCACCGGAAAGTTATCGGCTCCAATTAAATTCGTCGTTAAGATCGATCGACCGGCTGCATTAAACCGCCTTTCTACCCCATCCCTGACCCGTTTGTTGGAGGTGTTAGATAGATCAATTCCATAGGTCAGCCGATTCATCACCTGACCAATTCTAAACTGGCTCTGGAGCTGGGCTTCGCCGCCAATAATTCGATCGCTAAAGCTGTTTTCTAACTCCCGGAATCGACGGCGATCGCTCCCCGCCCCCGTCCTGACAAAGTCCTGCTGCCGCTGCTCCTCCACTTCCGCATTCTGGTAGTAAACCTGGATGCGTGCCCCCGTCAAAAAGCCGCTGCTGGTGGGGTCACTAAAGTTGTAGGCCAGACTGACCCGATTGCGGGCTGTTTTGTTTTCCAGGGATTCGGCCTGACCGCGAAACCCCGTAGGCCCAACCAGATTACTTGCCGTAATTTTGGCGACTTCAAAGTCGTCTTCGTTTCTGAATACTTCTGTTGTGAAAGTCAGTTTGCTCGTATCACTCAACCGATAAACTAATTTGCCTAACCAGTTGTTGCGGGCATTGCTGCGGCTATCGGCAAACTCATTATCCCTGGGCAGACGAGCTGCCAACCCATCCCGCCGGGTGTAGCCCAGCAAGCCTTCAAAGGCCCCCTCCCGGACTGCTGTAATGGCCGTATGCACCCAGCTGCGATCGGTGGTTTCGACATTGGTAGACAGGCTGGTGAGGCTATTTTGTCTACCGAAGCGATCGAGAAATTCCGCCGGATCAAGGGTTCTGAAGCTGACTACGCCCCCCAGGGCATCGCTGCCATAGAGGGCAGAAGCCGGCCCCCGAATTACTTCTGCCCGTTGCAGGGTTTCAATATCCACATAGTCTCGCCCCAGGGAAGGGGTACCAAATTGAAACTGGTTGGGAATGCGAATCCCATCGTTCAAAATCAACACCCGGTTGCCCCCCAATCCCCGGATATTAATGTCCTGCAGGCCGTAGCGCCGATCGTTGCCGACGGAAACATTTGGTTCGTAGCGCAGTAAATCCCGCAGATCCCGCACCAGAAACTCGTCGATATCCTGCTCGCTGAGGACGGTGATCGACCCGGGAGTGAGTCTGACTGGCCGGGGAGTACGGGTGCCAGTAATGGTGATTTCTTCCTCTGCAATGGCCTCTTCTGGGTTCAGGCTATAGGCCAGTTCCCCTACTTTCAGGGTGATTTCCTGGGTTGGCAGGGTCGTTTTGCCGGTGATCCTGACCTGCAGGCGATCGTCAGCGATCGGGGTTACCTGAATCCTGGCAATCTGATCGGTGGGATTGTCTGCCCTGAATTCCGTTTGCCCGGGAATCGCCCATACTGCATTCCGGATCTCGGCAACCAGAGAATTGCCTTCAGCGCGAAACTGACTGGTATCGATGGCTAAAGCCTGCCCCTCGAGGGTTTCCAGAACAATCTCCAGGCCGTCTGCCGTTTGATCGAACCGGACTCCGGTGACTTGTACCTGGGTTGCTTTGCTTTGAGCCAGCCATTCTGTAACGGTCTTTGCCGGAGGCTGCTGCTCCGGATCGGGAACTACTGGCCGTTCTGGGATAGCCCCGGGTGCTGCCAGCCCGATCGGAGCAGACAGCAGTGTCAGCAAGACACTGTTGAGCAGGAAAACATATTTCATGGTGTTGTCGCTATCAATAAATGCTGATGCTATGGCCCCTGGTATCAGCCCAGGGGCAGGGGGATGGGGCGTGGTATCACCCCATCCTGAATGAGGGTCAGGTTGCTATGTCGCTAACAAGTTGACGCTGGGATGGAAACCCTATTGCTGACACCTTGCCCAATTACCGGTTTAGCAAGCAAATTTCTGTCAGACGCAATTCCTGGGTCTGGGGGGCATTGCCCTTCCCGGCCTGAACAATCTGGCGGGAGGTCAAAAGAAAGTAATCACCAAACCGATCGTATTCGTCGTGGTGCTTCTGTATCAGGCTATCTGGCTGATTTCCACTGGTTGTAGAGTAGCAGGATTCATAATCAACTGGCAGATAACCCTCTCCGGTATTTAAGGTTGAGAGGACGTTAATCGTCACAATGGTTCCCTGAATGTGGCGATGCACCAGGGTGACAATGTTGTCGCAGACTTTGTAGCGATCGCCCATGGCTG
>CAZGDE010000638.1:0-2633 GCA_964524315.1 uncultured bacterium | reverse complement strand
GCTAGACACTCCAACATAGAGTCATAGCAAATTCAGAGATTTCAATTATGGCTCTTCAACTTACCGTTCCCAATATGGCTTGCTCAGCCTGTAGCGACAAAATTACCAAAGCAATTCAGGCGATCGACCCTGCTGCTACGGTTCAAGCAGACACCAAAACAAAACAGATCAACATCAAAACACAAGCCGCAGAGACAGCGATCAAACAAGCCATTGTTGATGCTGGTTATACCGTCGCATAGGAGGTTTACATGGAAAACGCAACCTTAAAACTAAGGGGCATGAGTTGTGCCTCCTGTGCCAACAACATTGAGGAGGCAATTCGTTCTGTGCCTGGGGTTGAAGCGTGCAATGTCAATTTTGGAGCGGAACAAGCCGCAGTCACTTATGATCCAAGCAAAACAGATGTTGCTGCAATCCAGGAAGCAGTAGATGAAGCGGGTTATTCGGCTTTGCCTATCCAAGATGACGTGCTGGCTCCTGAAGATGATGCGGAACGGCGAGAGCGCCAAGCAGAAAACCAAAAGTTAACTCGTCGCGTGTGGGTGAGTGGTGTGATCAGTGTAGTCCTGGTGATTGGTTCACTACCTGCGATGACGGGCTTACCTATTCCCTTCATTCCTATGTGGCTGCACGATCCCTGGTTCCAGCTTGTGCTGACGGCTCCAGTTCTCTTCTGGTCAGGCAGTGGGTTCTTTGTCAATGCCTGGAAAGCCTTGAAACGCCACACTGCCACGATGGATACCTTGGTTGCCGTTGGAACTGGAACCGCCTATCTATATTCCTTATTCCCCACATTAAATCCTCAGTGGTTTACTACTCAAGGACTTCGACCGGATGTTTACTTTGAGGCGGCGGCGGTCATCATCGCCCTGCTCCTACTCGGCCGACTGTTGGAAAACCGTGCCAAAGGACAAACCTCTGAAGCCATTCGTAAGCTGATGGGATTGCAGGCAAAGACGGCACGAGTGATTCGCGATGGTCGAGAAGTGGATGTTCCGATCGCGGAAGTCGTTCTGGGGGATATCATCCTCGTTCGCCCGGGTGAAAAAATTCCGGTGGACGGTGAAATTGTGGAAGGTTCCTCCACGATCGATGAGGCAATGGTGACGGGTGAAAGTGTACCTGTAAAGAAGCATCCTGGGGATGAAGTGATTGGAGCCACGATCAATAAAACAGGTAGCTTTCAGTTCCGGGCAACGCGAATCGGGAAAGATACGTTCCTCGCCCAAATCGTTAAACTCGTGCAGCAAGCGCAAGGTTCAAAAGCTCCGATTCAACGACTTGCCGATCAAGTGACGGGATGGTTTGTGCCTGCGGTGATTGCGATCGCCATTCTCACCTTTATTCTCTGGTTCAACATCATGGGGAATGTGACGATGGCATTGATTACCACCGTTGGTGTGCTGATTATTGCCTGTCCTTGTGCACTCGGTTTGGCAACTCCGACTTCCATCATGGTTGGCACTGGAAAAGGTGCGGAAAATGGCATTCTAATCAAAGGTGCAGAAAGCCTGGAGTTAGCGCATAAACTGCAAACGATTGTCCTGGATAAAACAGGCACGATTACTCAAGGCAAACCTACGGTTACAGATTACGTCACGGTGAATGGAACCGCCAACAGTAACGAAATTAAACTCCTGCGTCTAGCGGCATCCGTTGAACGCAACTCTGAACATCCTCTAGCAGAAGCAGTTGTGCAATATGCTCAAGCTCAAGGAGTGGAATTGGCAAACACTCAGGAGTTTGAAGCGATCGCCGGAAGTGGTGTTCAAAGCTACGTTTCTGACCACTGGATTCAAATCGGTACACACCGTTGGATGAATGAGCTGGGTATCGATACCAGTGCTTTACAACAACAGTGGGACAAGCTGGAATATCTGGGCAAGACTGTCATCTGGATTGCAGTGGATGGAAAAGTAGAAGGCATTATGGGCATTGCCGATGCGGTCAAACCCTCTTCTGTCAACGCCATTCGCACTCTGCAAAAGATGGGCTTAGAAGTCGTCATGCTCACAGGTGACAATCAACGCACTGCCAATGTCATTGCCCGTGAAGTCGGAATCCAACGGGTCTTTGCAGAAGTTCGCCCGGATCAAAAAGCAGCAACCATTGAAACAATCCAATCTGAAGACAGAGTGGTCGCAATGGTTGGGGATGGCATTAACGATGCCCCTGCTCTGGCTCAAGCCGATGTCGGAATTGCGATCGGAACTGGAACAGATGTGGCGATCGCTGCCAGTGACATCACTCTAATCTCTGGTGACTTGCAAGGGATTGTGACGGCGATTCAACTGAGTCGCGCTACCATTCGCAACATCAAGCAAAATCTGTTCTTTGCATTCATTTACAAC
This sequence comes from uncultured bacterium, assembly GCA_964524315.1. Taxonomy (GTDB): domain Bacteria; phylum Cyanobacteriota; class Cyanobacteriia; order Leptolyngbyales; family Leptolyngbyaceae; genus CAZGDE01. Next base: position 279 of record CAZGDE010000638.1, on the reverse strand, counting down.
GTGGCAGGAATCCCGATCGCCGCAGGCATTCTCTATCCCATCTTTGGCTGGTTACTCAGTCCAATTATTGCGGGTGCTGCGATGGCATTTAGCTCGGTTTCAGTTGTCACAAATGCTTTACGGTTACGCAACTTCAAGCCTGCCAATGTTCGCTAATGAGTGATGGGTAATTGCTAAGCAGAGTTCTATCTATTGTCTATTACCCATCCCACTCACCTCATTCAAGGAAATCATCATGTTTACTCACATCACATTTTTCAGCACATTAGCAGGAATTGG
>CAZGDE010000637.1:2329-2657 GCA_964524315.1 uncultured bacterium | reverse complement strand
CCTACGACATGGCCGCCACCCCGCCCGTCGTCACGAAATACGTGGACGGCATCAAGCAGGACGACTGGACCGCCAACCAGGGCCTCGACAACCCCCGTCGCTCCCTGCTGGCGCAGGCCATCCTCTTCGCCGACGGCGACCAGGACGAGCGCCGCGCCATGTGGGTCAACTCCATCCAGATCCGCTCCGGCAAGCTGACCGACGCCGAAGCCTTCCTGCTCGGCGGACCTTCCGCCGCCGGCATCCCGGTGACCCTCCCGCAGTCCACGGTGACCGGGCAGTGGGACTTTGCGTTCGGCGACCTCGGCGCCACCGCCCGCCCGCTCGA
>CAZGDE010000637.1:0-2319 GCA_964524315.1 uncultured bacterium | reverse complement strand
TTCGGCACCACCACCGACCTCGGCGTCGCGGACCTGCCCGATGGTCCCGCCCGGGTGATGAAAGTGCCCGGCGACGTGATCCGCGAAATCGGCTACATCATGGAACCCCGCATCGCGCCCAACGGCGGCGGCACACGGGTGAACCAATACACGCTCATCATGGACGTGTTCGTGGGTGCCACCGGTCCCGGCGCGGCCTCGCTGTGGCAGACCAGCTCGCTGAACAACACAGACGACGGCGACCTCTTCTGGCAGGGCGGCAACTTCGGCCAGGGCACCGACGGCTACCGCGGCCGGGGCACCTTCACCGCCGGGGAATGGCACCGCGTCGTCGCCGCCTACGACATGGCCGCCACCCCGCCGGTCGTGGTCAAGTATGTGGACGGCATCAAGCAGGACGAGTGGACCGCCAACCAGGGCCTCGACAACCCCCGCCGTTCCTTCCTGGACCGGGCCATCCTCTTCGCCGACGGCGATCAGGACGAGCGCCGCGAGATGCACGTCAGCGCCATCCAGATCCGCAGCGGCCGCCTGAGCGACGCCGAGATCGTGCTGCTGGGCGGACCTTCCGCCGCCGGTATTCCGGTGGCCCTGCCGGCGACCACGGTTTCCGGCCAGTGGGACTTCGCGTTCGGCGACCTCGGGGCCACCGTGGGAGCCAACCTGCAATACCTCGACGGCGCGCAGGGCCTGACCCAGCAGGGCACGCTCTTCGGCACCACCACCGACCTCGGCGTCGCCGACCTGCCCGATGGCCCCGCCACGGTGATGCGGGTGCCCGGCGACCTTTCCAACCAGATCGGCTACGTCATGGAGCACCGCATCGCGCCCAACGGCGGCGGCACGCGGGTGAACCAATACACCATCATCTTCGACATCCTGGTGGATGTCAGCGGTCCCGGCGCGGCCTCCCTGCTCCAGACCAGCTCGCTGAACAACACCGACGACGGCGACCTCTTCTGGCAGGGCGGCAACTTCGGCCAGGGCACCGACGGCTACCGGGGCACCGGTGCCTTCACCGCGGGCGAATGGCACCGGGTCGTCGCCGCTTACGACATGGCCGCCACCCCGCCCGTCGTGGTCAAGTATGTGGACGGCATTTATCAGGACGACTGGACCGCCAACCAGGGCCTCGACAACCCCCGTCGCGCGCTTCAGCCCACCGCGATCCTCTTCGCCGACGGCGACCAGGACGAACGCCGCGTGATGTGGGTCAGCTCGGTCCAGATTCGCGCGGGCGCGCTGAGCGACGCGCAGATGGAGGCGCTGGGCGGACCTTCCGCCGCCGGCATTCCGCTGGTCATCAGCGGCGTCGTGGAACCGGTCATCCCCACGCTCACCATCACGCTCAACGGGGCGAACGTCACCGTTTCGTGGCCGGCGGAAATCACCGGCTTCACCCTCGAGGCCACCGGCAGCCTGGCTCCGGCCGACTGGCAGCCCGTGGCCGGCCAGGCCAACAACTCCGCCACCGTGGCAGTCGGCACAGGACCGCAGTTCTTCCGCCTGCGCGACTGATCCCGCATTTTCTGCGAGGCCGCCATCCTGCGTGATGGCGGCCTTTTTGTTTCCCGTTCACACCGCCGGTTGACCGGCGGCCCGCCTGCCGCCTAGCCTGCGCCACCGCATGAAACTCCAGTTGCTCTTGGCCGCACTCTTCACCGCCGCCTGCGCGCAGGCTCAGCAGGGTGTGGAGCACCTTCCCTTCTCCGATCCCAGGCTCGCGCGCCGGGTCTTCCCCCCGGCCAAGCGGAACTATCCCGCCTTCGGCTCGGTGGAACGGCTCGCGCCCGAGTTCGACAAGCTGGTCGCCCCCGGCGTCGAGCTGGAGAAGCTCGCCGAGGGCTTCAACTGGTCGGAAGGACCGACCTGGCTGCGCCGCGAAAAGGCCGTGGTGTTTTCCGACGTGCCCGAAAACAAGGTCTGGCGCTGGTCGGAGCAGGAAGGACTCACGCTGTTCCTCCAGCCTTCCGGCTACACCGGCACCGCCCAGAAGTTCCGCGAACAGGGCTCCAACGGCCTCATCACGGACCGCGCCGGCAACCTGATCCTCTGCCAGCACGGGGACCGGCGGATTTCCAGGCTGGTTTCCCGGCAGGGCACCGAAGGCGTCTTCGAGCCGCTGGCCTCCTACCACAACTACCGCCGCTTCAACTCGCCCAACGACGTGGTGATGGCCCGCAACGGCGACCTCTACTTCACCGACCCGCCCTACGGCCTGGAAGGTCTGAACCGCAGCCCGCTCAAGGAGATCATGGTCAATGGCGTCTATCTGCGCCGCAAGTCCGGCGAGGACGTCCTGCTCACCGGCGATATGAC
>CAZGDE010000636.1:0-2658 GCA_964524315.1 uncultured bacterium | reverse complement strand
CCGCTAATGGGATTGGTTTTGGTCAATCGCCCTGGGTGACGGGGCATTGGTTTAATGCGGGTGGAGCCAATGATTATGGGTCGTTCGTTGGTGACCCGACGGCGTTTGCCTTTACGTCGTCCCAGCCAGGAGCCATTATCAATGCAGGGCAGCTAGCAGTTGGGCAGGGGCAAAGTCTCAGCTTAATCGCGGGAAGTGTCGTTAACACGGGTACCCTCATCGCTTCTGGGGGGCAGGTCACCATTGCAGCCGTTCCGGGCATGAGTTTAGTCCGTATCAGCCAGCCGGGGAGTTTGTTGAGTCTGGAAGTTTCTCCCCTGGCAGTATCAGCGTTGGCGGGTATGGGTGACACAGGTGCTAATCCAGCCTCGGCCCCGCCCTCACTCCCCCAATTGCTGACAGGAGGGAATCTGGCCCATGTCACAGGATTGACGATTAATGGCGATGGCACGGTGCAACTGACGGGTTCCGGGGTGATCGTGCCTGCCGCAGCGGGAGTTGCTATAACCACGCATCGGATTGATGTTTCTGGCGTTGTCGGAGGCGTGGTTGAGCTTCAGGCAGAGACGCTTGGTATCTGGGGTACCATTGCCGCTGATGGCGGACAGAGTGGCAACGGGGGACGGGCGATCGCCTGGGCCAACCAGACAACTGGCTTTTTCGGCACGATCACGGCGCGGGGTGGTTCGCTAGTGGGTGATGGTGGTTTTGTGGAAGTGTCAGCACGGCAAAACCTGGCATTTGCCGGCACGGTGGATCTGGGGGCGGTGAATGGTCGCGTGGGGACGTTGCTGCTTGACCCAACCGATATCACGATTGTGGCGGGTAACAATGGGCCGCAGGATGCTTTATTGCCAACGATTTTAGCGACGACGGCACCGACTGCCTTTACCATTTCCCAGACGGCCTTGCAAAGCCAGACAGGGGGGATTACCCTGGCGGCCACTAATAACATTACGCTGGCTCCAGGTGTCTCGTTAAACTTTGGGGCGGGTGGGGGAGCCATTTCCTTCCAGGCCGATGCCGATCGCGATGGGGTGGGTAGCTTTGTGATGAGCCCAACGGATGTGCTTCGCACCAATGGTAGGAACTTGACTATCTCGGGCGCGACTGCCACCGTAGGCCGAATCACCACTTTTGTCGCGGGGCCAAATACGAGTAATTTCATTGCGGATGATCTGCGGTTTCCGGCGGTGGCGGGGGATGTCACGATCGCCACGACGGGTGACCTGAGTGTACAGCGTATTTTCGGGCGGGATGTCAGCCTGACCAGTCAGAATGGCAACATTTTTACAGGTGCGATTTCCAGTGAGGCCGAGTTCTTTGGTCGGGGTAGTGCGGTGCGGTTGACGGCTCCCAATGGTGCGGTTTCGCTGCAAGGCTTCATTCGCGCGGGCCAAACGAATAAAACGACCGACAGCACGATCACCATCACGGCAGCACAATTCCGGGCGACTAATCCCCTGGTGCAGGTCATTGAAAGTAATAGTCAGGGTAACCGGATTCCGGTCGCGGGTGATTTTCAGCGGGTGGCAATGAGCCTCTATGCTTACCCGGCCAATGTGGATGCGGGCGGTGATAATGCCCCCCGGCGAGTTGGTACTGGCCAGGTGGTGATTCAGGTGGGGGATGTGCCCCTGGTGACAGTGGGTACTGGCAATGTTTTGATTCAGATCCGACTGCTGCGAGATACCACCTTCACAGTGGGCAGTTCTGCTTTCGCCGGAAGTGGGACGGTGGGCGCGATCGCCATTGGCGCAGAACGGGCACCATCGGCGATCGTCCTGTTGCGAGATAACGAATTTAGCAGCACGATTCCCCTTGACAGCACTCTCTTGGAGCAGGTTCAGGAAACGGCGGTACGGGTGAACTGTCAACCCTCCCAACCGGAGCAAGATGCGCCCTTGCTGGATATCGCCGCAATTACCCTGCCCGCCAACACCGAATTACCCGCTTCAGATGGAAAATTCCCGACTTCTTCCCTATCATGCGCTAACGTAGCAGACAACCCCGGTTTTGATAAGTTCCTGAAATGAAACCAGTCACTCCTGTTCAATTGTCGGTGACGCTGATGTTACCTCTGTTACTAGGCGTGGCCTGTCCAGCCGCGCTGGCGCAAATTAGCGTACCCGTGGGCGATCACACTGGTACCATCGTCAACCAGAATGGCAACACCTTTGATATTACGGGCGGTACTCAGGCGGGTGCTAACCTGTTCCATAGCTTGCAACAATTTGGGCTTAACCAGGGACAGATTGCGAATTTTCTGGCCAATAGCTCTGTGCAAAATATCCTGGCACGGGTTACGGGGGGGCAAGCCTCGGTCATTAATGGCCTGGTGCGGGTGACGGGTGGTAACTCGAATCTGTATTTGATGAACCCGGCAGGCATTATTTTGGGGGCGAATGCGCGGCTGGATGTTCCCGGTTCATTTACAGCTACAACCGCTAATAGCATTGGCTTTGGTTCAGCCGGTTGGGATCCAGCAGGGGCGTTTAATGCCGCTGGTGACAATAATTACGCCGCCCTGGCCGGCACACCCACCACCTTTGCTTTCCATAGCCTTCAACCGGGAGTCATCATTAATGCGGGTGATTTGGCCGTTGGGTCAGGCCAAACCCTCACTTTACTGGGTGGTACCGTGATCAATACTGGTAC
>CAZGDE010000635.1:0-2659 GCA_964524315.1 uncultured bacterium | reverse complement strand
ACCCGGCCCGACGCCATCCTCCTGTTTGCCGGGCCGGTCGCCGCACTGGCGTGGACGGTGGCCAGGCGCAGCCCGTCGCGGATCGTCGCGCCGCTGCTCCAGGGTTCAGTCCCCCTGTTCGCGTGGCTGGCGTTCGCCACCGTCTACTACGGCTTCCCGCTGCCGAACACCTACTACGCGAAGGTGGCCAACGGCATCCCCAGGGCGCTGCTCTACAAGCAGGGGCTCGCGTATCTCCTGAACAGCATCAGGTACGACCCGCTCACCCTCGGCACGATTGCCCTCGCAGTACTCGTCACCGCACGCGCCGACGCGCGTCAACGCTGGGCCGCCTGGTCGGCCGCGGTCTACGTGGCGTACACAATCTCGGTCGGCGGTGACTTCATGAGCGGGCGGTTCTTCGCCGCGCCGTTCCTGGTCGCGGTGCTGGCGGCGGCGCCGCTCGTCGCCGATCCGGCCGTCCCCTGGGGGATCGGGGCGTTGGCGGCCTACATGCTGGTCGCTCCCGTCGCGCCCATCAGGACCACAGCCCAGTACGACGCCGCCTGGCCCTGGCGCACACAGAACGGCATCAAGGACGAGCGCGGCTCCTACTTCGCCGGCACCAACGTCCTCTTCTTCAGCCCGTTCAGGACGCTGCCCGACTTCGTCTGGGTGCGCGAGGGCCAGAGCTTCCGGAACGGACCCGAAAAGGTGACCGTGCAGGGCAGCATCGGATTCTGGGGGCTGTACGCCGGGCCCGAGAAGTTCCTCGTGGACCGCAACGCCCTCTCGGATCCGCTCCTGGCGCGGCTCCCGGTCTCACCGCGGCTCTACTTCGAGTTCTACGCCGGGCACTACTTCCGCGACCTTCCCGAGGGCTACCTGGAGTCGGTCGCCGCGAACGAGAACCGCCTTGCGGACCCGACGCTGCACGAGTACTACGATCGCATCCGGAACGTCACCCGCGGGTCGATCTTCCGCGCGGACCGTTTCCGCGACATCGTCGCGCTCAACGTGGGGCGCTACCGCAACTTCCACGAGCAGGTCCTCAAACGCCGAGCGGTGGCGTTGTCGATTCGTGCCGACAACGAGCGCTTCTCGACCGACGTGGCGGAACGCGGACGGCCAGGCCTGCAGGCAAGCGGGCGCGCGGGCTACCTGCAGATGGGGCCTGGCATTCCTGCCGACGGCGGGATCTACCGGGCACGCTGGGTCGGCTCGACCTCCGCGATGCCGGGCGTGCGGCTCGGGTACGTCGAGGCGTGGCTCGGGCCTGAACGCCGGATCGCACGGCAGGAAGTCGTGGCGACGCCGGGCCGCGACGACCGTGTAATTGCGACCCTCGACTTCACCGTGCCGGCAGGCGGGACGGGGGCGCTCGACTACCGGTTCTACGTGGAGCCCGGCGCCGCCGTGACGCTCGAGCGGGTCGAACTCTTCTCGGGCACGGCTATCCCCGGGCAGACACTTGCGGTTCCTTGATTTCCCTTTGCAATCGCTACACGGCTGGCAATAGCGCTGGCCAAATCGGGCGGCCCAAAAAAGAACAGGGGGCGGGCTCCCGTGGAAGCCTGCCCCCTGTTGTGCCTGACTCGGCAGACGAGCGACTAGCGGTTCGCGAACGACGGCCGCGGACGTGCCGACACCCACACCTGGCGGACGATCGCCTGGTCGACCGACGCCCCTTCGGGGCCGGTGCGACCCACCGGTGCGCCGATGTAGAGCACGTGGGGATTCGGGTCGTACGGACGGCCGTCGAAGGGCTTGCCCTTGCTGTAGATCGTCACGCCGTCCACGCCACCCTCGCGGATGAGCAGGTTGAAGAAGTTGTTCCGCCAGGTGGCCTGCCAGAAGTAGGTCTTGTTCGCGTCGAACTCGACGAATTCCCGCTCGGCCCCTTCAGTGTCAACCTGGTCGTCGTGCGTAATGAAGCGCCAGGCCACGATCCCGGCCGGGTCGCCGCGCTTCTCGACGGTCATGCGCCGATCGTTGGTGACGATGTCGGCAAACCCCTCGCCCATCGCGAAGAGCTTGGTCTTCGTGCCGTCCGTGTTGGTCGGCATACCCGTCACGAGGATCGAGAATTCCCCCTCGAACAACGTCTGCGGCAGCTGGTAGCTGATGTGCGAGAGCTGCGACTCAATCTTCACGCCCACGCCAGGGATGAACGTCAGCGGTCCGAACGGGTTGCCGACGGTCCGGCCGTTGATGAGCGGGTCGTACATCTCCGCGCCGCGGATGTAGCCGGTGGTTGCCGGCGCGACGAAGCTGGCGCGGGCCGACCAGGGACCGACCGCGCCGGCCTGCTCAGCGCGCACCTGCCAGGAGTAGGGCCTGTCGCCCTCGAGTTCGGCCGCCACGGTGTGCGCTGTGGTCGCCCCGCTGCCGCCAGGGACACTGGCCTCGTACGCGAGCGTACCCGCCTGGTTGAACACCTGGAACCGGTAAGTGGGGCTGACGCTCACACCATGCCGTGCCGACGCGTTGCCGGCGACGAGCGTCACTTCCAGGGCCTGCGGCTGCTGGTTGTTGATGGGCGACTGGGGCGTCGGAGCCGACACCTTGAGGGTCGAACCGTCCGCCGCGGCATCCGCCACCGTCGGTGTGGTGGCCGAAGGCGAGGCGGGGGCCGGCGAACTCTTGCTGCACGCGACCGTGAGGACGGTCAGGGCTACCG
>CAZGDE010000634.1:0-2676 GCA_964524315.1 uncultured bacterium | reverse complement strand
ACATTAGACAGCCAGTACAGTCAGGAATATGAAGAATACCTGGGCAAGCAGGTAGGAGCATCGAAGGACAGATTTTTGGCGGCGTGTGAAGCCTTGAACCAGGTAGAGGCAGCAACGGGGGTGAAACCAGCGATCATCTATGTGAGTTTTGTACCAACGGGATGGGCCGATCCCCCACCTTCTCAATCAAAGTCATTGCCTCAACCAGCCCGAATGGCTCAACTGTCCCCGGAAAACACGCGATCGCCTGGCCCATCCAATCGCAATAGTAATCGAGGTGATCACGACCAGCTAGAAATCGTTGCCGTTGTTCCCAATGGACAACCGATCTATCGTCGTGTCTCTGGTGCGACCCGTGCCAGGGTACTAGAGGTGGCGCGTCAATTTACCCAGGCCATCACTGACCCAATTACCCGCCAAACGACTGCCTACCTTGACCCAGCGCAACAACTCTATCGTTGGCTTGTGCAACCCCTGGAGGCCGATTTACAAAAGCGCCAGGTAGATAATCTGGTGTTCATTATGGATGCGGGGTTGCGATCGCTCCCTCTGGCGGCCCTGCACGATGGCAATGGCTTTTTGGTGGAACGGTATAGTCTGGGATTGATGCCCAGTCTCAGCCTCACCGATACCCGCCACCGCGATGTGAAAACTGCTCAGGTGTTAGCGATGGGGGCATCCCAGTTTGCCGAACAACGCCCCCTACCTGCCGTGCCAGTTGAGCTGAATACTATTTTCCAGGCTAGTTGGGCTGGTAAAGCGTTTTTGAACGAACAATTTACCCTCAGCAACCTGAAGGATCAACGGCAACAAACACCCTACGGTATTATTCATCTTGCCACCCATGCCGAGTTCAAACCTGGGACAGCCGGTCAATCCTACATTCAACTCTGGAATAGTAAACTTCAGCTAGACCAGGTGCGGCAATTGGGTTGGAATAGCCCACCGGTGGAACTGCTGGTACTGAGTGCCTGCCGGACGGCCCTGGGTGATACAGAAGCAGAATTGGGCTTTGCTGGTCTGGCGTACCAGACCGGAGTTCGATCAGCACTGGCAAGTTTATGGGCAGTGGATGATGAGGGAACTCTGGCCTTTATGGCTGAGTTTTATCAACGACTACAAACTACCCCCATCAAAGCCGCAGCCTTACGTGATGCCCAACTTGCCATGATCCGTAAACAGGTGCGCTTTGAGGAAGGTAAACTAATTACCTCTGCTGGCACAATTCCCCTGCCGCCTGAATTGGAATTATCTTCCCATAAGGATTTGTCATTCCCGTTCTATTGGGCCGGCTTGACGCTGGTGGGGAATCCCTGGTAAGGGGTCCTAAATAGGAGGATGAATGGGAACGAAGTTTCAATAATTCATCCCTCAAATCAGCAACGCCCCTGGTAAGAATTTGACCGCCAACTGTAGGGGGGGGTAGCAGACCCATCTGCTGGCTGTAATGGTTTGACCGCAAAACTCACCCCTACCCAATATCGAACTTATTTAATTCCCCTTCCTAAGTTTGTTGTTATGAAACCAGGCGCGATCGCTCAACTCACTTTCTTCCCTGTTCTCCTGACCAGTGATCTGCTGGTTGCTGAGAGTTTCTTCCCGGCAATTGCCCACAATGTGGAGATTGCGAATGATGTTGCGGTGACCATGCACATTGAGCCGAACCATAACCCCAAAGCGGGCGAACCAAGCCTCGCCTGGTTTGCGCTGACCCGTAAGGGGGGGCAACTGGTGCCAGCAGGAGAGTGCGCCTGCCAACTGAATGTTTACTCTGAACCTTACAAGGCAGGCACACCACCGATCCTGCAACAAACCTTGACGGGAATTAATGCGGAGCAGTATCGGGATATTCCCGGCAGTACGGTTACCTTTCCTAAAGCGGGGCAATACATTTTAGAAATTACAGGCAAACCAAAGGGTGAAGCCTCGTTTACCCCGTTTGCTTTACGTTATACCGTTACCGTTACGGGGGGAACCCCGATCACCAGTCCAAACTCTGTTAAGAGCCCGTTACCATCTGTAACCACCACTCAGCCAACCGTTTCCCCCGCTACCCAACCTCATCTAGGGTTGCCTCTGGTAATTGGCGTAATTGTGGCGATCACGCTGGGAACTGTTGCCCTATGGCTCATTCGACAAAGGAAAAAGGGGTAGTGTTTTCGATGCGGCGGTTTCCCGTTTCTCTACCACAACCCCTACAGGCATCATTAGACATCATTGCGGGAAGCAAATTGCCAGCGATCTGGCCTGCAATTACTTCCCGCTATAGTAAAAAGCGACTTCCTTGTCCTTTAAGGGAGCGAAATCAGCGGCAACTAGCATCTGATTCAGTTCATCCTGGGAAATGTGCTTTGCCCCAATGCGCACAATACGCGATCTCATGGTGTTGCTAACCCCGCTGCGTTGCCGTCCTGCTTCTAACCCCATGACTTTGTGATAAAGGTCAAGTTTAGCGGCAGGAATGGGAGTGCCATCAAAATCAACCCCACTTGCGATCGCCGTATCTACCGCATCTGCTCCAGTTGTTGTAGCGGAATTTGGTTCCAATGACATATTTCTTAACCCCTATGCGTCATCAGCATTTTATCAGAGTGAGGGAGTGCAGTTTTCCTAGGGGCATTAGCCCTACTGGAGGATCTGGTAGTGCCCCAGAGGGCCAGATGGAGTGGGGGTAAG
>CAZGDE010000633.1:0-2694 GCA_964524315.1 uncultured bacterium | reverse complement strand
ACGCTGTCGAGTCCCTGCTCCAAGATCTTGGCGAGCCGCAGCCGCTCCTCGTCCTTCTTCAAGTCGGCCTTGTGCGGATCAATGTTGGCCGGCAGCCGCCGCTCCTTCCAGACGTGGTAAAACGGATCTTCGTAGCCCGGCATGATCCACTGCGGGTCCGTGCCCAGCCGCGCGCTCAACGCCGCGATGAACTTCGCCGAATGCTCGTTGGTGTGCCTGTAGTTCGCCGCTTCGTCCGCGATGAGTTCGTCCTTCTGCCAGATGGGCAGGCCGTCCTTGCGCCAGTAACAGCCGAAGGCCCAGCGCGGCAGCGACTCGCCCGGATACCATTTGCCCTGGCCGTAATGCACGAGCGAGCCGGGCGCGAACTTGCCGCGCAATCGCTTGAGCAGCGTGTCGGAGAGGATGCGCTTCTTCGGCGAGGTGGCGGTGAAGTTCCACTCCGGGCCGTCCGGATCATCAATGGAAATGAACGTCGGTTCGCCCCCCATCGTGAGCCGCACGTCGTGCTTCGTCAGATCGGCATCAATGGCGTGGCCGAGCTTTTCGATCTCGGTCCATTGCTCCTCGGTGTAGGGCTTGGTGACACGCGGTGATTCGTAGATGCGCGTGACCTTCATCTCGTGGCGCAGCTTCGACTCGCACTTGTCCACGCCGCCGGTCACGGGCGCGGCGCTGCTCGGCTCCGGCGTGCAAGAGAGCGGGATGTGCCCTTCGCCCGCGAGCAGACCCGACGTGGGATCAAATCCAATCCAGCCCGCGCCCGGCAGATACACTTCGCACCACGCGTGCAGGTCGGTGAAGTCAACTTCCGTGCCGCTGGGGCCGTCGAGGGACTTCACATCGGGCGCGAGTTGAATCAGGTAACCGGAGACGAAGCGCGCGGCGAAGCCCATCGAACGCATTGTCTGCACGAGCAGCCAGCCGGTGTCGCGGCAGGAGCCAGTGCCGGTGGTCAGCGTTTCCTCGGGCGTCTGCACGCCGGGTTCGAGGCGGATGGTGTATTTGATGTCCTGCTGGAGCCGCTGGTTGACCTCGACCAGAAAATCAATCGTGCGCTTCTTCGCCGTGAGATATTTCGCGAGCAGTTCGTCCACGAGCGCGAGGTGTTTCGGCGTCGGCTCGGGCAGTTCCATGAACGGCGCGAGTTCCTTTTTCAGCACCGGGTCGTAAACGAATGGATAAACCTGCGCCGAGTCATCAATGAAGAAGTCGAACGGATTGTGGACGGCCATCTCCGCGACGAGTTCCACCTCGACGCAGAGCTCCCGCATCTTGTCGGGGAAGACGAGGCGGGCGTTCCAGTTGGCGAAGGGGTCCTGCTGCCAGTTGATGAAGTGCTGGCCGCCCGTGATCCTCTGCGAGTAGCTCAGGATTTTCGTCCGGCAATGCGGGGCGGGCCGGAGCCGCACGACGTGCGGGCCGTGACCCACGGGCTTGTCGTAGGTGTAGTGAGTCTTGTGGTAGAGGGCGACGTGAATGGCCATGGCGCGGAAAGGAAGAAGGCAGAGGGAGGAATGAAGAGTGAGGAAACGAGCTGAAGCGCTGGGACTTACTTCTGCATTCTGGATTCGACCTTCTTCATTCCTTCCTGCTGCTGCTGTTCTTCCTGCTGGACGAAGTCCTCCTCGTCGTAGGTGGAGAAGGAGAGGAAAAAGTAGGAGTCGAACAGCGCGTCGCCGATGGAGTTCAGCTTGAGCTGCAGATCGTCCAGATACCGGTGGAGGCCGTGGCTGAAAATCTCGTCAATGGTGGTGAACTGAAGCTCCGCGAGCAGCCGGCCGGCGAGTTTCTCGGCCTCGTTGGTGAAGCGGCCGTCGGGCACGCCGGAAATGCGGCGCAGGGCGGAGTTCATCTCGTCCACACAGAAGCGCACGGAACGGGGGAAGTCCTCGTTCAGCAGGAGGAACTCGGCGACGAGCTTGGGATGCACCTCCGCGCCGTAGAGCGTCTTGTAGGAATCCCAGCCGCTGCAGGAGCGGAGCATGGCGGACCACTCGAGCGTTTCGGTCTGGTTGATGGACTGGGGCACGCCGCGCTCCGGCAGCGTGGCGTGGCGCACGTCGAGGATGCGCGAGGTCTTGTCTGACCGCTCGATGAACTTGCCGATCTGCGTGAAATACCAGCCCTCGTTGTGCAGCAGGGTGGCGTAGGTCTGGCCGATCAACTGGAGCGAACTGGCCTTGATCTGGTTGAAGAAGTCGCTCGGGCTCTGCCGCCACATCGCCCGGGCGTCGGGCGAACGGACGAAGAGATACAGGCGGTTCAGCTCCTCCCAGAGTTCCACCGTGATCTGGTCGCGGACCATGCGGGCGTTCTCGCGGGCCTGGCAGATGCACTGCACGATGGAGTTGGGGTTCTCCATCTGAAAGACGAGGAACTCGGTGACCGCCGCCGCCGTGGCCGTGGGGTGGAGCTTGAAGAAGGCCTCCTCCTCGCCGGTGGTCTGCACGATGGGCAGCCAGTGCTCGGCGAGGCGCTGCTCGTCGAGGTTCCGAAGGTCGAGGAGCAACTGGAGGTTGGTGTCCACGAGGCGGGTGGTGTTCTCCGCCCGTTCGACGTGGCGGGACATCCAGTATAGGCAGTTGGCGACGCGGCTTAGCATGGGTTACGGCAGAAACTTTGAACCTTGGACCTTGAACCCGGAACTTTGAACGGGCGAAAGCGTGAGCGACCTGGTGTTCATCTTACTCA
>CAZGDE010000632.1:0-2721 GCA_964524315.1 uncultured bacterium | reverse complement strand
GGCGAGCTGTGCTTGAGCTTTTGGAGGACTGGCATCAGGCATCAACAAACTTAGATAGCCAATCTATTGCTTTTGCGTTACGCTCAACCGCTTATGCGATCGCCTCGGCCCACTCTGCGCTTTCCGCCGAAATTGTATGGACAGGTCCTGATGTCTCCAATATCCCGGTTCGGAAAACAGAGCAGGTTCTCAAACAGTTAATTCAAGAAGCCCAACGAGAACTAACGATTGTCAGTTTTGCGGTTTATAAAGTACCCGATATTGCGGAAGCATTAATTGCCGCAATGGATCGAGGAGTACACTTGCGGATCATTGCCGAAACTCCAGAAGTTGGGGAGGGTAAGGTTCCTTTTGGAGTTGTAGCAGGATTGGGAGCAGAAGTCGCCCAGCGATCTGAGGTGTTTATTTGGGAGAAATCTAAACGACCTAAAGGCAAAGACGGCAAACATGGTTCACTTCACATGAAGTGTGCGATCGCAGACGGCAATAACTTGCTTATTTCCAGTGCCAATTTAACTGGGTATGCTTTAACTCTGAATATGGAAATTGGATTACTTATACATAGTCAATCTCTAGCCAGTTGTGTTAATAACCATATTAATCAACTCATTCATCAGGACGTTTTTTCATTACTCAGTTAATGGTGTAAATATATGAATGACCTGCATATGTTCAACTGGACTGGTAGCGCTATACGCCTTCATTAGCACCAGTAATCCAGAGAGTTTGGCTATTATAAAATTCACCCTGCTGTTCTAAAGAGAATCCTCCTAATAGCAAACCAATCCATAACTCGACGATTGACATTTTTAAGGCTTGTTGTAAATCAGGTAGACGGATATTTGAGTGAAGATGTTGAAGATATTGGGCGATCACCTCCACCCACTCCTCCACACTCTCCCCGTGCGCCAGCTCCCGGATCTGCTCTGCCATCTGTAGCTCATTGAGCGGTTGTTCCTGCTCCATCTGGTCTACCCAGTTCAAGAGCGCCTCCTTATCCACCTCCCCAACAACAGAACCTTCTTGGCTGAGCGTTTTCTTCTTGCGGTTGGACGGATACTGTAGCGGCTCTGGCTCCTCAAACAGATCCGTAACATCCAGCGATAGCGACTGGACAAACAGATCGACGCAACCTTCCAGATCCACCACTGGCTCCTGGGGATTATGCCGACGTTCCCATCTGGAAAACATCAGATCTGCTCGCGCAGCGTAGACTTCCGAGAGCTGCATTAGCACGTCTCCGGCAACCGCCAGTTGCTCGGCAAGCGGTTGTTCCGTGATGGTTTGCTCCAAGGCGGTGCAGAGCGATCGCAAATCTGCCGTTTCTGGAAACCGAGATGCCGTCTCCAAAGATTGCCACAGGTCAAGCTCTAACTGCTGCACTTCCATTACAGTTTCACCTCTGGGTAGAGTGGGCAAGGTCGAATTGGGCAATTGTGGGGATGCAATTCTACTGATGAGCGGAAGCGCTCTACCTTGATGCCACTGTGCTGAGAAAAAACATCTAAAATCCGAACCAACAGCGTTTTGACTTGCAGTTCGGTCAAGCCCAAACAGTGAACCGGTTCAATTTGGGCAACCCGATCGTTACCTACCCAGAGTTCTGCACCCAGGGCATGAAGGGGTGCATCCTTTGTGACCCGATACCAATGAACGACCGCAGCGGGAACAGCAGGAGCTAACACCTCCAGGGTTGCAACCCGTGCAGATGAGGAAGCTCCAGATTCTGATAACGTGGATTCGGATGGCTGTTCCCGTCGTCGCTGTTTGCGGATATGGTTCCGGACTCCCCGATGGCGATAGTAGGAACGGCGGTTATGACAATATTTTGGATTCCAGCAGCCGTCACCATTTGGTCCATGACGCTGTTGGGCTTCCTGGGAATCGAGCTTCGAGCAAAGCCGACATTTTTCTTGGTCGGGACGTGCCATCACGCACCTCGAATCGGAGCCAGTAACTCAGCGACCCACACCTGATCGACTTCGGATAGTTTGGGCGGGGGAACCGGTTGGTGATAATCAATGCGGGTGTCATAGCGTGCTCGCTCGTATACTTGATCAAACACTTCTTGTAAGGGAACGATCGGTTCTGCTTCCTCCGGTTTCAGCGGAATGGGAAAGCTAGGCAAGGGTTGCTGAAGCGTAATTCCATAAAGCTCTGCTTTGGGGCGCCGTTGGCTGCGACTGATCAGAATTCGATAGGGGGATACCGATCGCACGCCCAAAATCGCCATCGGCTTTGCCCCTCGCAGCAGATCCAATTCCACCAGATGGGTTTCACTCCCTAAGATCAACCGCCGTTTTTTCTCGTATGCTGTGCGTCCTTCACCAGCCCGCTTGTTTTTGGGGGATAGCAGTTCAACCACGGCAATCACTGCATCTGTGCCCATTTCCCGTACTTCCAGGTAGCGCTCCTTGATTTCAATCGGCATGGGCACTGCCACCGTTTCGGGACGAGGTTGAGTGGCAACTACGGTCTCCTTCGTAGCGGGCACCTCTGGAACGGATGGATCTGGTTGCTTGGCAAAGACGATCGCATCTGGGATCCCAATCAGTAATTCCTCGTCGCTCTCATCGCTTTGATAGGTGCGAGTCTCCACGTCCACGTAGTAGTGGGAGCTGAGCTGTGGCTCAATGGCATCCGCGATCGCCACCATCAGCCGGGTGTGAAACGACGACCAGAAGGCTGGCTGTTCCAGATAAGGATTCATGCCAGGGAAGG
>CAZGDE010000631.1:0-2733 GCA_964524315.1 uncultured bacterium | reverse complement strand
GTCTCAATGGATAAGTTTTAGGTCCTGGTAAATCCGAAAGGTTAATTGCTGAAAGTGCTTGAGGAGAATCTGGATACTGCCAAGCAAGATTTAACTTTACAGGGTTGTTCCACTCAATCCTGGCAATCGTCCAGATTTTAATCTTTTTGCAGGTATCAGAAAACTTAGCCTTTTGAGTCCCTGAATAAGCAACGTCCTTATTTGCCAGAAGAAATAGTATAGAAACTATGAGTAAACAACCTAATGAATGCTGAGAATATTTCCTTAAATATTTCATGGCAATCAAATTAAAGTTTAATCAACTAACTAGTCATCAGGGCTTTCTTTGCATCATACCCTGCTAAAGAATACCGAGTGTCTAGAGAACTTCTACCCGAGCACAACCGCCCTCTCCAAATCAGGTTTTAGAGCTTCAGAGATAGGGAAAATGTAATTCCACCAGCGGAAAACGGAGGAAATGGAGAGATTACAGTACGAGAAAGAGGTACTACCCAAAGAAGTGGGAGAAACGAAGGAAGTCCTTACTCAATACAAACGCTCTCTCTTTCTCCTGCTAACGTCTAAGTTGAGCCGACACAGATCATCTTTGATTGAACAGTAATCGCTCTTGGTGTTCGGCTCCAATGCCAGGTTAGACCTCGTCATCGGTAAGCAGAACATCGAGCATACGCCCAGGATTGGTGAGGAAGTTATGCATAACACGGTAATGTTCGGTCTCATAGTAGTCAACACGTTCGATAGCCTCACTAGAGAAAGTGTAGATGTATGCCTGGGGATACGCTAACAGAATCGGCGAATGCGTCACTATGATGAACTGTGAGCCCATTTGGATAAGGTGATGAATCCGGGCAAGTGCGGCAAGCTGACGTTGCGGTGATAGCGCTGCTTCCGGCTCATCCAGCAAATACAGTCCGTCACCTCGGAATCGGTCGAGCAACAAAGCCATAAACGCCTCCCCGTGGGATTGCTCATGGAGTGATCTACCGCCGTATGAATTGATTAGTGATCCTCCACCTTTCTTAGAGTCCAGTCGCTCAATCTCGGTAGCAACGTTGAAGAAGCTCTCGGCACGTAGAAAAAAGCCGTCCTTCCATCGGCGCACGCCCTTGGCGATGCGGATATACTCATGAAGCAGCGAGTGAGACGCGCGGGTTCCGAAGCGGAAATTCTGAGAGCCCCCTTCTGGATTAAAACCAATGGAGACAGCTATTGCTTCTAATAGCGTCGATTTACCCGAGCCATTTTCACCTACAAAGAAGGTCACTGCAGGATGCAGTGGTAACGATTCCAAGGTTCGCACCGTTGGAAGTGAGAATGGATACCGCTCGAAACCCGGTACCTCATTTCGCTTGAGCCGAACCTCAATCAGGAACTGACGAGAGACCATTGCATCTAACAATAAAAAGGAATGCTAGCAGTATTCTCGAACTTAGAACCGACTTGATTCTTCATACCTTTTGTACCCAAAGTTCTCTGTCAATATGGACTAACGACCCGCTTCACCCACCGCAGATAGCTCCTTACTCCCAATAAGTAACCCTAATACAGGCGGTATGCAAGCAGACTGTTAGATTAGCCCGCCACAAACAGGGTTGTCTAGAAACTGGACAGGTACATTATCGTCTCTTCCCGATAATCTTTATTTACTCTGATTCCTGAGATACGCTCGAAGCTCATAGCTGAGCTTTTCTTCATCTTCCAGATACGCCCGAAGCTGCTCATCACAATTCTCATAAAACCTTTGACGCCTCTGAATGATATCGTCAAAATTCAATTCCTCAACCGCTGTAACATGAGAGGCGCATACCTGTAAAATTTGAGCTTGGGTTAGCACTTCTCGTATACATAAGAACTGTTCAGTAAATACCTCTAAAGCTTTCATTTTCAGTGTCGCATGCTTTTGTTGTTCCTGGCGAACTTGCTGATTTGAAGCTGAACTAACTAAAAGTTTGTCAAACTCATATTCTGCCTGGTAAAGTTCCTGTTTAAGTTGGCTGGTTTGACTAAAGTATTGAATCTCAATTGCTTTAAGCTGCTCAATTTGAATCTGAGTTAATTTCAATTCTTCAATCCATTCAGATATTTGATTTTAAAAATAGCTATCATCTTCGTAAAGATGCAATTCCACGATGAGAATAGTTTCTCCAAATTGAAGAATTCGATTAACCCAGAAGGGCAATAGAGAAGCCAGAATAGTTTCCAAAAATTCTCCTAAAAAGGTAACAGTAAGTTTGGTGACGGACTAACGGTGAGGGGTATGGCAATGATTCGTGAAAAAATAACCGTTTGCTCTAAAGAAGTAGAAATCTCTATCAAGATTACTAATCAATTCAACCAATCATAGCTTTTGCTAATAGCGTTGTGGAGTCTGAACAACTGCCGGGCCAGCAGAAGGGCCACGACAACATCGGACTTTTAAGGCGTTCAAACCTACGAGATTACGCTTGTAATACGGGTTTTTGAGGGTCGCCTAGTCCAGAAACAGGCCATCTCCCCTGTAGTATAGATTTTCTGCCTTTAGTAGAACTTATCAATGGTTGTCTAAGACCCTCCAGCTTGCTTGCAAGGATTTGAAGAGAAGACATACCGATTAGGGGTGTCTAGCGGGACTCGTTGGCGAAGCCTGCCGAAGGCATACCCTGCTAATAACTTGCTACCCTTCGGGAGCGCTTCGCGAACACAGGCAAGCGTCTCGACCACTTCGACTTTAGACACCATAGGTGGATCTGATCG
>CAZGDE010000630.1:0-2757 GCA_964524315.1 uncultured bacterium | reverse complement strand
TGCCAGTACCACTAGATTCGCACCCTGTTTGAGACCATTGGCACCTTTCTGATACAGGTCTGCCAGATATTGTCCTTGCAATTCACCGACTTTCAAGTTGTCAAAGGAGACGTAGTAGGCGAGGTCGGGATCTTGAATCAGGCGATCGTAGGAAATGACGGGAACCTGATTGGCCTTTGCTTTCTGCACAATCACGGCAGCTTTATCTGCGTCCTGCGGATCGACGACTAGAATGCAGGCTCCCTTGGTTAGGACGGCTTCGGCCTGGTTCTGCTGAGTGTCAGAGTTATTGTTGGCGTTAGCGTATTGGATCGTCACTCCTGGAACGGCCTTTTTAATTTCCTGCTCTAACAGGGGGCGATCATACGCTTCATAGCGAGCTGAGGAATCTGATTCGGGCAACAAGACACCGACATTTTTACAGCCTTTCGCTGCACTGTACGTATTGGTAGTGGCGGTACTGGTGGCATCATTCACCTGATTCGGTTGGGAATTGTTCCCTGCCTGATTACCCGCTGGATTGTTACAACTCGCTAAAAGCAGAAGACTTGCAGTGGCGAAATAGGACAAAAGGACTCTAAATTTCTTCATTTCAAGGTTGCATTTCGAATTTTTATTTCAAAACGCTACATAAGCTGAATGGCAAGAGAAACAGGGTTCGCCTCTAAACCAGAGCGAACATTATTTCAAATGACACTTCTTGCATTTGGGCATATGGTAATTCTTAACCTGTGAGTTAAGAAGCATGCTCAAATGCATCAATGCTTATGAATTGAAGGGGGCTCTAGATAAATACAGAAGAATGAAGGTAAAGAAAGAATTAGCCTTAATCGGTTTAATTAGACAAAGTGAAATAAAACTTCTGAACTTACGACTAGAAGCCTGTTTCCGATTGCGCAAGTTTCCTTTCGTTAGACATATTTAATCGTCTGAATATCAGGATAAACGGCTGTCTCTACATGCACATCTGCCATAAGTGAGACTCAGCATGGTGCTAACTCAGACTGAGGGGGCGTCAGCCAAACACTCTGGCAGCAGGGCACCGCACTGAACCCACTCCCGTACCGCTCAGCAAGGACTAACCACCAACGTGGATGGCCGGACGTTGGGCCGGATCTTTTTCCGCCTTCCGTAACACTTCGCGGGTGACAACGGCAATATCACCTTCGCCAAATAGAATGAAGCGTAGCAAGTATTGAATGGGATTACCCTCAACCCAACCGAAATAAGCATGAGGGGTTTTCCCGGTGAGGTCACGGGCATACAGCAGGATAGCTGCGATCGCATTGGGAACAGCGGCGCTCTCCGCTCTCAGTACCCGGTACTCGCCCACCGTGACACCCTTGACTCGGACAACATTGGCAAACTCGGAGGCGTCGGAAATTTGCACTTCTAAAAACAACACCCCATCCGTAGCCGGGATATGGTTATCCTCGCGCACCTCCTGTTCTTTCAGGCGATATTCTTCTTCATCGCCAGTATTCAGGCGATTGGCGATCAATCGGATGCTATCCTGACTGGCTGTGGTTATCAACTCATGGGCAACTTCATCCAACTCAACCTGTTCCACCCGCAACTCCGTCGATCGCCAGACCCGTGAAATGAGTGATGTGACCACGATCGCGCCAATGAAAAAGCCAGCAATTCTAATCCCTTCGGGTCGTTCCACAATGTTAACAATCGTGGTGTAGATAAATACCAACGTGATGGCCCCGAACGTTAACTTAGCTCGTTTCGTCCCCCGCCGATGGGCCGATAGGGTAACTGCAACTGCTGCTGAAGTCATTAGTACCAGCACCCCTGTGGCATAGGCTCCTCCCTGGGCTTCTACATTGGCCCGGAAGAGAATCGTGACGGTAAAGGCGATGACGGTGTAAACCAGAACGAGGGGGCGTGTTGTGCGAGCCCAGTTGGGTGCCATCCCGTAGCGGGGTAAGTAGCGTGGCACGATGTTTAAAAGCCCTGCCATGGCGGAAGCCCCCGCAAACCACAAAATAGTGATTGTACTTAAATCATAGACTGTCCCAAACCCATGACCTAAATACTGATGGGCGAGGTAGGCCAGGGCGCGTCCATTCGCTGCACCACCTGCGGCAAATTCTGCTGGCGGGATGAGTAATGTTGTCACCAGGCTACTACTGAGCAGAAAAAAGCTCATAATCAATGCGGCTGCGGTCAATAACTTGCGTGTATTGCGAATGCGCCCGGTGGGGTACTCTTCCCGGTCACTGGGGCGTCCTTTGACCAGTGGCATGACGACGACGCCAGTTTCGAACCCGGATAAACCCAAGGCCAGTTTAGGAAAGAGCAAAATTGCTGCACCCAGCATCACTAACGGGTTGCCATGATTGGCAAACAGGGCACGTTGCCAATCCATAATTACGGTGGGTTGGTGAAAAATTTGGAAGACGCCAACACTGATCGTAATCAAATTTAGCAGCAGATAGGCACTCACCAGGAAAACAGCTAAACCAATTGCCTCCTGAAACCCTCTGAGGAAAACTGCTCCCAGTAGGGTGATCAGAACGAGGGTAATGGCGATCGCCTGATTCTCTAAAAAGTGGGGAATGAGAGGGTTCTCGATAATATGGGCGGTTGCATCTGCGGCGGACAGAGTAATGGTAATGATGAAATCAGTTGCCACAAAACCCAACAGGCACAGGACAAAAAATTTGCCCTGCCACCAGGGAAGGAGAGATTCCAGCATGGCAATTGACCCTTCGCCATGGGGGCTTTGCGCGGCAATGCGTCGATAGA
>CAZGDE010000629.1:0-2797 GCA_964524315.1 uncultured bacterium | reverse complement strand
GGGTCGCCACCACGAGCGCCTGCGTCTGGCCGCGCGTGAAGAGCGCGGAGCCGTGTGCACGCGGCAGCACCGAGGTGTCGATCGTGATCGGCCGGACCTCGGTGGTCTTGCGACCATCGACACGCAGGTTGGTCGAAAGCACCTGCGAGCGCAGGGCCTTGTACTCGATGTCTCCCAGGACCGTGTAGATGTGCGGCGCCCAGTCGGGGTTGGAGAGCGCGAACTTCTCGTTCACCGCGGCCTTCACTGACTCGACGGCCTGAATACGAGTGTGCTTGTCTTTCTGGTTGAGTGCCGTGGTGATCTGCGCTTCGGCGTCGGACGTGATTGCGGCGACGATATCTTCGCCAACCTCGGACTTCTTCCACGTCATCTTGGGCTCACGGCCCTTCGCGAGCAGCTCCTCCTGCATGGCGATGAGCTCACCGATGCCACCGTGCGCAATCGTGAGGGCCTCAAGCGCGTCGGCCTCGCTGACCTCGTTCGCACCGCCCTCGACCATGACGATCGAGTCCTTCGAGCCGGCCACCACGAACTCCAGATCGCTGTACTCCAGCTGCTGGAAGGTGGGATTGAGGATCCACTTCTCCTGCACGCGTCCGACGCGAACGCCGGCGATCGGCGCCAGGAACGGGATCTTCGAGTGGTTCAGCGCGTACGACGTGGCGACCAGACCGAGCACGTCGGTGTCATTCTCCTGGTCGGCGGAGATGACATAGACGAACACCTGCACTTCGTTCTTGAACCCTTCGGGGAACAGCGGCCGAATGGAGCGATCGATGATGCGCGCCGAGAGGATCTCGTGATCGTGCGGGCGCCCCTCTCGCTTGATGAATCCGCCGGGGATCTTGCCGGCGGCGTAGGTCTTTTCGCGGTATTCGACCGTGAGTGGGAAGAACGGGAGGTTGCTCTGCTTGTCGGTCACGGTGACCGCAGCGAGAACCATGGTGTCACCGAAGCGGACGACGGCGGACCCGGCGGCCTGCCTGGCCATGCGGCCGGTTTCGATGGAGAGCGTGCGTCCGGCGAACGTCTTCTCGATTCTTTGCATCTGCGTGGTGCGGTGATGGGGCGCCGCGAGCGGAGCCTTCGCCAGGCCCGGGGCGCACGTGTGAATGGGACTGCAAACACACAAACGCGCGGGGCTCGGGGCACCCGCGCGATTGGTTCCTACCGTTGACGGCTAGTGGCGGAGGCCAAGCTCGCCGATGACCTTGCGATACCCCTCGACGTCGGAGCGGCGGAGGTACTCGAGCAGGCGACGACGCTTACCGACCATCTTGAGCAGGCCGCGGCGGCCATGATGGTCCTTGGGATTCGCCTTGAAGTGATCCGTGAGGTAGTTGATACGCTCCGTCAGCACCGCGATCTGAACCTGGGACGACCCCGTGTCACTCTCGTGCGATTTGTACTTGCTGATCGTCGCTGCCTTTTCAAAACCCATGTGGTATATTCCCCGCGCGACCCACGTCGCCAGTGCGCTAAGTTGTTGGAAGACCAGCAATTTACTGGCGGTCACCTAACCTGTAAAGGCGTCCACTCCGGTGCCTGAGCGCTACCTCGGAAAGAGCCTCGGCAAGTACCGGGTTGAAGAGCTGATTGGTTCTGGCGGGTTCGCGTGGGTGTACCGCGGATTCGACCCGACGCTTGGGATTCCAGTAGCGCTCAAGGTGCTCAAGCCACAGTTCGCCGGGGACCCGAACTTCGAGGAGCGCTTTCGGCGGGAAGCGTCCACTGCGGCGCGCCTCAGGCACCCGAACATCATCAAGATCTACGAGGTGGGGAAAGACGGCGACGCAGTGTACTTCGCCATGGATTTCCTGCCTTCCGGCCTGGCACCGCGTCTCGAGACGTCGCCGTGCCTCCCTGAAGACGTCGTCTTGCGCGTGGGGATCGACGTCGCGCGCGCGATCGGCTTCGCGCATCGCGAAGGGGTGATCCATCGCGACATCAAGGTCGACAATATCCTGTTCGACGTGCACGGGAACGCCGTGGTCGCCGACTTCGGCATCGCGCGGGCGGTCTCGGGTTACACGCAGCAGACCGGCACCAACATGGTCGTCGGAACGCCGCAGTATTTCGCGCCCGAACAGGCGCGCGCCAAACCGCTCGATGGCCGCGCGGACGTATACTCACTGGGGGTATCGCTTTACCGTGCGTCTGTCGGACGACTCCCGTTCGAAGGGGACGACTGGTACGAGATCGCGCGAGCGCACGTGGAGGATCCCCCTCCCCCTCCGCGCTCGATCAATCCGGCGATCTCGCCGCTGTTCGAGCGACTCCTGCTCAAGTGTCTCGCGAAGCACCCCGACGACCGTCCGGCTACGGGCGAGCAGCTCGCGGACGAGCTTGCGGCGGTACTGTCGAGCCCTCGCACGATCGGCAGCCTCCCTCCGATGCCCGGTGCATTTCTGTCGCCGACGGAAACACCGACGGTCACCGACAGCCCCGCGGTGGGGCGTCGAGCGTACTCCGGGGTGCAGCGCGCCGGCGTTGCGATCCTCGCAACCGGCATCGTGGCGGCGGCCACGATTCTGTGGCTGGGCAACATCGCGTCGGCCGACAGTCCGTCCACCCCCCCGGTGCTCGGCGGCGCAGTCGCCATGATGGATCAGGCAACGGCGGACTCGCTTCGCCAGGCGTCCGCGACCGGGCTGGATTCGATCCTTGCTACCGACCTGAGACGCCGCGGTGATTCCGCCCTTCGCGGCACCGCACTTAGCGGACTTTCGGTCCGCGCCGCCGAGGGCGCGAACCTCTCGCTCAACGGCATCGATATCGGTCGCGGGATCTGGAG
>CAZGDE010000628.1:0-2799 GCA_964524315.1 uncultured bacterium | reverse complement strand
GCCTGCAACGACGGCAAATACCTGAAGGCCGAGCGCCTGGTGACCAAGGATTCGCTCGAACGCCTGGCGGACGTGGGGCTCGCGAACAGCCTCAGCGCGTACTGCGCGGATCTCACCGAGAGAGGCACCCTGAAAAAGGTCCACGTGTTGAGCGAGAAGGTACGCGGGGAGGGTGCCGTCGTCCGATTCAAGTTCGTATACGAGAACGGGTCCGACGACGAGGGGCGCGAGGCACTCATCAGGCGCGGTGGTGTCTGGAAGATCGAATTGCTGCAGGCCGGGGATGCGCGCTTCCAGGTTCGAGCCGTGAGGTGATCGCCCCACGACTCGCCATGGGCTTGGCGTGACCCGCTTGCGAAGCGCCTTGCACGGCGCAACAGCGATAGCTGCTTCGGAGGGACCATGGAAACGCCAACAGCGGATTCGGTGATTGCGGACGAGAAAGGATGGTTCTCCCGAACGAGAGCATTCCTCTATCGCTGCTGGCGGGGCAAGGTCCGGTGTTCGGAAGCGTTCTGGTTGCTGCTCGTTACGGGGACCGTCGGCTTCTACATCGCGAACATCCTGGCCGTGCTGTTGCTGGCGATGCTGACCGCTGGATTGAAATCCATGTCACCCGATGCAGAGGGAGCAGGATTGATCGCTGTTCTCGTGTGGACTTTCGCGTCCGGGATCGCGCAAGGTGTTTTCTATGTCTTTGCGCTCGTTGGCGTCTGGCGCTGCGCCCCGAACACCGAACACAGGGCCATCATGGTGCTGGTGCGAACCGTCGTTGTGATCGTCGCGGTGTTGCTCGTGGTCGGCCTCGTGGCCGGCTATTTCCGTGGCCAGGAGCTCGCAGAACAACGCGGGATCGGCATCAAGGCCGGGTGACGCGACAAAGGACGGTACCTGGGCGCCGGTCCTGGCGACTGCGGCATAATCCAACGTCCGCGCCGAAAGAGCGTGCCGTTGGGAGGAGTCATGAAGCCGTCTGTTCGCATTGCCGCAGCCGCATCGATGCTCGGTCTGCTGCTTTTTGCCGCCGCCGCGCACGCCGAGAAGAAGTACGGACCGGGTGCGAGCGACACCGAAATCAAGATCGGCCAGACCATGCCCTACAGCGGTCCCGCGTCCGCTTACGGCACCATCGGCAAGGCGCAGGCGGCGTACTTCCAGTGGATCAACGATCAAGGCGGCGTCCACGGTCGCAAGATCAACTTCATCTCGCTGGACGACGGCTACAACCCGGCCAAGACGGTCGAGCAGACCCGCAAGCTGGTGGAACAGGACGAAGTGCTGTTGCTGTTCCAGAGCCTCGGCACGCCGACCAATTCCGCGATCCACAAGTACGTCAATGCGAAGAAGGTGCCGCACATCCTGCTCGCGACGGGTGCGACGAAGTGGAGCGACCCGAAGAACTTCCCCTGGACCATGGGCTTCAACCCGACCTACCAGGCGGAAGGGCGCATCTACGCGCAGTACCTCCTTAAGAACTATCCGAACGCGAAGCTGGCGCTCCTGTACCAGAACGACGATTTCGGCAAGGACTACGTCGTCGGCCTCAAGAGCATGCTGGGCGACAAGGCGGCCTCGATGATCGTGAAGGAAGCCTCGTACGAGGTGACGGACCCGACGATCGACTCGCAGATCGTCGGGCTCAAGGCGAGCGGCGCCGATACGCTGCTCACCTTCGCTACACCCAAGTTCGCGGCCCAGACCATCCGCAAGGTGGCCGAGATCGGGTGGAAGCCGATGCATATTCTGACCAACGTGTCGGCGTCGGTCGGGGCGGTCCTGACACCCGCGGGCCTCGACAAGGCCAAGGACATCGTGACGGCTGCCTACCTCGCCGACCCGACCGAACCGGAGATCCGGAAGGAAGCCGCGTTCAAGGTGTGGGAGAACTGGATGAAGAAGTACCTCCCCGCCGGCGATACGAACGATCAGCTGAACCTGTACGGCTATGCGAGCGCAGCGGCCATGGTTCACGTTCTCAAGGCGTGCGGCGACGACCTGACACGCGAGAACGTGATGAAGGTGGCGGCGAACCTGAAGGACGTCGAGATTCCGATGCTGTTGCCCGGAATCCGGCTCAACACCAGTGCGACCGACTTCGGTCCCATAGGGGAAATGCGGTTGGCGAAATTCGACGGTACCCGCTGGGTGCTGTTCGGGGACTTGCTGAGCGGCAGATAGTGACGACAACATCAAGGGGTATGGCATGAACGGAAAGTTTCTCGAAGGCCGGGTGGCCGTCATTACCGGTGGCAGCCGGGGTATCGGCCGTGCGACGGCGCTCGCGCTGGCAGGAGCCGGCGCGCGAATCGCGCTGGTGGGGCGCGACCAGGCGAAGCTCGCCGAGAGTCTCGAACTCGTCAGGAAAGCCGGGGCCGACGCCGCGACCTTCGTGTGCGACGTCAAGGACGAAGCTCAGGTGAAGCAATGTGCGGCCGACGTGGCCAAGCGTTTCGGTGCGGTGCACATCCTCGTCAACAATGCCGGCACCGCGATCCGCAAGAACGTGATCGATTTCACATTCGACGAATGGCGCAACCTGACCGACACCAACATCACCGGTCTGTGGCTGTGCTGCAAGTACTTCGTGCCGCACATGAAGGGCAGGGGATACGGCCGCATCATCAACCTGACCTCGATCATGGCGCACATTTCCAGCACCGGGCGTGGCGTGTACTCCGCGACCAAGCACGCCGTGGCTGGCCTGACCAAGGCGCTCGCGCTGGAACTGATCGACGACAAGATCACTTGCGTGGCGATCAGCCCCGGTTTCATCGCGACCAACCTCACCGCGCCGTTGCG
>CAZGDE010000627.1:0-2799 GCA_964524315.1 uncultured bacterium | reverse complement strand
AGAGGATGTAAATTTGCTGGCGATCGCTGCCCGCACTCCCGGCTTTGCCGGAGCCGATCTGGCGAATTTGGTGAACGAAGCAGCACTATTAGCAGCACGGCAGGGACGGGATGCTGTCATGATGACTGATTTTAATGAGGCGATCGAGCGTGTGATTGCTGGATTAGAGAAAAAATCTCGCGTGCTGAATGAAGTAGAAAAGAAAACTGTTGCCTATCACGAAGCAGGGCACGCGATCGTGGGGGCTTTGATGCCCGGAGGGGGCAAGGTTGAGAAAATTTCCATTGTGCCCAGAGGGGTTGGTGCCTTGGGCTATACGCTGCAACTTCCGGAAGAAGACCGCTTTCTGATGACAGCCAGCGAAATTCGCGGTCGCATTGCCACGCTGCTGGCAGGGCGATCGGCAGAAGAAACCGTGCTAGGGGAAATTTCTACGGGAGCCAGTGATGATATCCAAAAAGCGACCGATTTAGCGGAGCGTGTGGTCACACTCTATGGCATGAGTCAAAAGTTAGGACCGATCGCCCTGGAAAGAGCACAATCGCAATTTTTAGATGGGTTCTCAAACCCCCGTCGCCCAGTCAGTCCAAAGGTGACCGAGGAAATTGACCAGGAAGTAAAGCAGCTTATGGATGGAGCACATTCTATCGCCCTACAAATTTTGGAAACGAATCGTTCCTTATTGGAAGAGATCACCCAGCACCTGTTACAGAAGGAAGTTCTGGAAGGTGAAGCACTGGGACAATACCTAGCAAAAGCAAAAGCACCGACCGAACTGGAATTCTGGTTGCATCCAGAAAGAATTACTTCTGTAAGTCATACAAAATAGATATAAAACTATTATCTCAACTCAAATAGTTCTGCTTAATTTCATTGGTTTACTATCTTTGAAAATAGAGACGGGAAATTTTAACGTATGTACAAAAAATACTAGTCATTGAAGACGATGGACTCTCATGAGAAAACACACTCAATTTTGGATTCATCTAGGGGTTCACTGCCATAGGTGCTGAAGATGGTAAAACTGGAATTCAGTTGATTAAGCAACTTTTTCCAGAAGTGATCCTGTGTGATATAAATGGGCTGCGATTGAACTTGTTTGAGGTTCTCAAACAAGTTCACCAGTGTGCATCCTAAAAAACCAGTCACACTTGTTGGATTAGTAGCGGCGATCGCTTACCAATTTAAACATAGAGCTGTCTGAAAATAAGACTCAAAATCCTTAAAAGCTTTTCCAGTAAACACCCTGATGGTTTTCAATCTGGCAATTGTTACCTATTAGATAAGAATAATGATTCTTTACTATACAAAATAGTATCAATCTCCCTATCCAGTTTCATCTTGACTTCATAACAAAGTGTCAAGCTATTAAATAGAGAGAGATAAATAGAGGACTCACTACATTACAGAGTTCCAAGGAGAGTTTCGAGATGAAAACTTCAATGTATGCTGCTTTTTTCGCCATCGTTGCCACTTCAATAGCAATACTTCCGGCAAGTGCAACTCCTTCCAATGATATGCTCACCACTTCCGGTCCACCGCCAGCATTTCGGATGCCAAAAACCTCACAACCAACACAGAATAGTGAAACAACCTACAGCCCAAAGCTCAAACTGGATAATACACAGACTGTGACTTCGACAGGTTCCAGCCCTGCTGCGACTGTTCCCATTGTGTCGGGTCCTCCAATGTGGTGGCGCACCAATAGTTCTTCACAAAAGTAGAGGGCTTGGTCTGGAAGTAATTAATTCCATCAAAAGAAGTTTAGGGATCGGAATGATGCTTCTAAAATTCCTGCTAATTCCGACCTCAGGGTTTCTTTTAAGCAAGGGTCTTCTCGCACAATTTCTCCCTGCCCTGATTACCTGGAGAACTTCAAGGAGGGTTTTGAGATGAAAACTTTAATGTATACTGCTCTGTTCGCTGTTGTTGCCACTTCAACAACAGTGATTCCGGCAAGTGCAACCCCTTCCAATGATATACTTACTACTTCCGGTCCACCTCCAGCATTTCGGATACCAAAAGTCGCACCAGCATTTGTAGCTCAAGCGACTACTCCAGTTTCAATCCCATCTGATCCAGCCTGCAAAGGCAACGCTGCTCGCGCCACACCACCGATTCCCAATAACCCTACCCACATTCGGAATGTTGTTTGGCGCAATGTGCGGGCAATGTGTCTGCAACAAATTGCTCAAAAGGCTGGCAGTCCACACCCTGTTGATCGACGTTAGATTTTCTCCACGAGCGCATTGTTATTACTGAGGAAGAACCGCAATGAAGAAATTGACTTATGCGGCTAGCTTTATCCCTCTTTCATCATTTAGGCAGAGTTAAACAAGAGGCGACGCAACAACAGGTCATGAACTACTGGACAGTAAAACTGTTGCAACTGCCCAATCAATTGAGCAAATCCACGTTTTAACGATGAAATCTTAAACACCTTTAACCAAGGTTTGAGGCGATTGAATGACACCCACGGTTCGACTATCAAGCGCAAATTGTTCAGCAGGTTTTTCCAACCCCGTTGGTTGTTCCACCACGGATGTTTAGCAAAGGTTTGATGAGACAGGGGACACACTTGGTTAAACGCATCAGCAAATAAGCTCACCATCGTGAACGCACTCATGACGATCTCCCACCACCGCTCAATCTGCTTGTAGTCTGTCACTCGAAAATCAGCCCACCCCAAAGCATCCTTGCTTTGCTTGAGTCCATACTCAATCCAAGTGCGATAGCCATAGGTATCGCCAATCTCATCAAGCTTGACCTCTGGGGCATAACTCATCACATAAGCAGTTG
>CAZGDE010000626.1:0-2807 GCA_964524315.1 uncultured bacterium | reverse complement strand
CGCCGATCATCTGCAACGGCTTCAAGGACGCCGAGTTCATCGAGATGGCGATGCTCGCCCAGAAGATCGGGCGCAAGGTCATCCCCGTGGTCGAGAAGTACACCGAACTCGGCCTCATCCTCGACTACGCCGAGAAGGTCGGCGTGCGGCCGACCATCGGCATGCGGGTGAAGCTCGCCGCCCGCGGCGGTGGCCGCTGGCAGTCGTCGGGTGGCTACCGCTCCAAGTTCGGCCTGACGGTCGGCGAAATCCTGAAGGGGCTCGACGAGCTGAAGGCGCGCGGCATGGAGGACTGTTTCCAGCTGCTCCACTTCCACCTCGGCAGCCAGATCCCGAACATCCGCATCATCAAGGGCGCGCTCACCGAGGCGGCGCGCGTGTACGTGGAGCTGCACAAGGCGGGCGCCGGCCTGAAGTACATGGACGTGGGCGGCGGACTCGGCATCGACTACGACGGCTCCCAGACCAACTTCGAGTCGAGCGTGAACTACACGCTCGAGGAATACGCCAACGACGTCGTCTACCACCTGCAGACGGTGTGCGACGAGTCGAGCGTCCCGCATCCGACCATCCTGTCGGAGAGCGGACGCGCGGTCGTGGCCCACCACAGCCTGCTCGTCTTCAACGTCCTCGGCGTGTCCGGCTTCGGCGACGAGTCCATCCCGAAGGCCGTGACCAACGACATGGAGCAGCCGCTCCTGGACCTGCTCGAGAGCTACCAGGGCCTGAACGCGCGCAACGCCACCGAGAGCTACCACGACGCGCAGCAGGCGCTCGACATGGCGATGAACCTGTTCTCGGCGGGCTACCTCTCGCTCGAGCAGCGCTCGCTCGCCGAAAGCCTGTACTGGGCGATCTGCCTGCGCCTCCAGAAGCTGGTGAAAACCATGGATGAGGTGCCCGAGGACCTGCAGAATCTGGACGAATCGCTGTCCGACACCTACTTCTGCAACTTCTCCCTCTTCCAGTCCATCCCGGACAGCTGGGCTATCAAGCAGCTGTTCCCGATCATGCCGATCCACCGGCTGAACGAGCGGCCGATGCGCCACGCCGTGCTCGGCGACATCACCTGCGACTCCGACGGCAAGGTGGACCAGTTCATCGATCGCCGGGACATCAAGCGCACGCTGCCGCTCCACGCGTTCGACGGCGCCCCCTACTACCTCGGCGTCTTCCTCGTCGGCGCGTACCAGGAAATCCTGGGCGACCTGCACAATCTCCTCGGCGACACGCACGCGGTCCACGTCAGCCTGGCCGACGACGATGCGGTGGTGCTCGAGGCGGTGATCGAAGGCGACACCGTCCGCGAAGTGCTCGACTACGTGGAGTTCGACGGCAAGGCCCTCGCCGCGAAGCTGCGTCTGGACGTGGAGGCGGCGGTCCGCAACGGGCGGCTCGATTACGAGGAGTCGGGGCGGCTGCTCCGGTTCTACGAGGCCGGCCTCGACGGCTACACATACCTCGAGGAACGTCCCCGGTGACAGCGGACACGGCTTCGCCGCCGACGCGGTCGCGGCGGCCTGGCCGCTCATTCGTTTTTCCGAGGCAGCAGCGAGAAATTATCTGTACAAACGAGGCGTAAAGATTTCATAGGATGACTGCGCACCTCGACTGTCATCCCTGAGACTCAATGCGCCTGATTCGATTCGCCGTCCTTCCTGCCCTGCTTGCCGGGGCTGCCTGTTCCAACTCCGCCGTCAGTCCGGTCTCGCCGACTGCCGCCCCGAGGGCAGCTGAGGACACCGCCCCGGCGGTGCCCCAGCTGAAAGCCTCGGCGCCCGCGCCGATCGCCCCGGCCGATGCGTCGCTCGTGGCTTCTCGCCAGCCGACGCTCGTCGTGTCGCCGTCGGTCGCCACCTATCCGGACGCCCCGGGGTCGCAACCGAGCCACCGCTTCCGGCTGCTGGCATCCGACGGGCGCATCCTGTTCGACGTGCTCGTGAACGGGAGTTCGTGGACCGTGCCCCAGGCCCTCGCCTTCGAGCAGACGTTCCAGTGGCAGGTGCGGGCGGAACTCGGCAGCGGGGCGACCGCCTGGTCGCGCCTCGCCTCGTTCCGTACGCCGGAGGAGCCGCCCACGATTCTCGGCCGCGGCCCCTACCCCTCTGACGGACCGAGCGTCGCGCGGTGGGTGGCCGAACGCTGGCCGCAGTACCTGGTGGGCGGCATCTCCGAGGATCAGCGCTTCAAGAACATGGAGTTCCTGCGGGACCGCATGATCGAGGCGGGCCGGTGCGGCGGGATGGACCTGGCCTGGAACCTGAAGCGGGGCGTAGGCCCGCACAGCCACGACGCGCTGGCGTGGCGAGACGGAGGGCGCATTCGCGTGGTGGACCTGGCCCTGGCGTCGAAGGACCCACGCTTCCCGATGAAGCTGCACTGGATCATCGTGGGCGGCGAACCGGGGTACGACCGCTACACCAACGAGTTCCGCTGCAAGCCCTGAGGTGCGGGACGGGTTCAGGCGCGGGTCACCGCGCCCACCCGTACGCCGACAGCATCACGCGGAAGAGCTCCGTGTTCGCCATGTAGCCGTGCACCCGCTCGCTGCCGGGTCCCAGTGCCGCCACCAGCACTTCCTCGCCCGTGTGGGTATCGTCCATGCGCACGTGGGGCAGTTCGATCCGGTCGTGCCCGCGTTCGGACTCGCGCACATCGCCCGTCAGAAGGGGTGCCCCTCGCAGCCCATCATGGACGCGCACATCGAAGGAATGATCGGCCGTGAACAGGATCAGCGTGTAGGCGCCGGAGGACCCCGCAACACGCACAAACGTCCGATCGAACGCGACCATCCGATCGAGGCCGCG
>CAZGDE010000625.1:0-2808 GCA_964524315.1 uncultured bacterium | reverse complement strand
TGGAGCAGGTTTTTGGCGAATATGGCACGGTTCAACGCGTGCAAGTTCCCACTGATCGTGAAACCGGTCGGATGCGTGGCTTCGCTTTTGTGGAAATGGGCACAGAAGCTGAAGAAGACGCGGCGATCGAAGCGCTGGATGGTGCTGAATGGATGGGTCGTGACCTGAAGGTGAACAAGGCCAAGCCCCGTGAAAACAAACCCGCCTCCTCCCGAGGTAGTTTTGGTAACGGGAACCGGAGCGGTGGTGGTGGTGGTGGTGGTTACCGTCGCTACTAAGGTTAGTGCCTCCCGGCCATTATCTCATTAGCCAAATTTTAGAGTTTTCAGCAGATCGCCGTGACTGCTTGGCTCTGCTGAAAACTTCTTTTGATTTATTTCCGACATTCAGCACATTATTCTATGAGGGTAGTAACGCATGACTCAGGTGGTTTTGAGAGAAAATGAAGGGATTGAATCTGCCCTGAGACGGTTTAAGCGCCAGGTTTCCAAAGCTGGAATCTTTCAAGACATGAAGAAAAACCGTCACTTTGAAACACCACAAGAGAAAGAAAAGCGCAAAGCCCTTGCGAAACATCGCCAGCGACGTTATCGAGGTAACCAGCAGGGCTAAGCAATCGGACATTGGATAAGTCATTACATTATGCGCCCATGCCTGAATATTGCCTGAGACCTCGCCGCCACAACCAGCGATAAAGGGCAAATAATATACCACTCCAACCCAACATTACCAATACTCCCCGTCCGACATCTGTTGGCAAACCCACCAACAGGTGTGCGGGGAAGTAAATCAGATAGGGAAATGGGGTCCACAAAACAATTTCGCGCATCAGGGGTGGGAATACCTCTAGTGGTGCAATTAAGCCAGAGAGAAACAGGTAGAACAGAAACCAGAATTGTTCCAGAGCAGTAGCCCGTTCAATCCAAAACGCAAACATCGCCAACGTGTACTGCATCAGAAACCGGAGCGCAAACGCCAGCGTTACTACCCCTAAAAACAGTATGAGGGTACCGAGGCTAGGTAACCAGAACGCCTCCCGATAAAGCAGAAAGAAAAGCCCAATCAGCGCAAAGGCAAAGGGCAAACGAGCAAACCGTTCCGCTGCGTGGGATGCAAAGTAATGCCAAAACGGGTCAAGTGGTTGCAACAGGCGGAAGGATAGCTTTCCTTCAATAATTTCTCGCTCAAATTCCCAAATGACCCAAACGACAGTAAACTGCCGCACGATAAACGCCGCCAGAAAGTAACGGGCAAATTCGATCGCCGTCAATGTAAACTGCCCTGTTTGCGCAGCTTTCATCCAGATACCCATTAGGATGATTGGCAACGAACCCGACAGCACCCAGAACAACAGTTCAGCCCGATACTCCACCATATAGGCGTAGTAGGTAGACAGTAAGGTGGTAGCCAGTCTTAACGGTCGTCGCCAGCCTTTAGAGAACCAGCCCCTTTTTTGTTGTGAACTTGGACTCACGATATTACTCCTGCTTTCAATACCCGCCCAATCACTTCCTCAATGGGTGGCTCCGTCACTGCCAGGTCTAACACATCTAACTCTGCCAGAATTTTGGCCACTGTACGGGTCAGCAACTCCTGTGGTACCAATAATCGCACTGATTGTCGATCAACACTCTCCAGATCACCATAAAGGGACAGCTTGTCCGTTGGATAGGGATGTGCCAGTTCAATGGATACTTCACGACAGGGAGCAAATCGATCAACCAGTCCTTCCAAACTGCCATCGTAAATCAGTTGCCCCTGATGAATGACCAGCACGCGCGGACAGAGCGCTGTGATATCTGCCATATAGTGACTGGTCAGCAAAATAGTTGCCTGATAACGTTGATTGTATTCACGCAGAAACTCCCGCACACTCACCTGGGCGTTGACATCCAATCCTAACGTTGGTTCATCAAGAAACAGAATTTGGGGAGAGTGGATCAGAGCTGCCAGCAGTTCAGCCTTCATCCGTTCACCCAGAGATAACTTACGGACAGGTTGGGTCAGTTTACCTTCTAGAGAAAGCATTTCGGTGAGTTCACCCACACGGGTTTGAAAGTCGCGATCGCCAATTCCATACACCGCCGCATTGATCTTTAACGAATCGAGGGCAGGTAAGTCCCAGATCAATTGCTGTTTCTGCCCCATAACGAGAGTGATTTGCTGCAGAAACGTCGTTTTGCGCAGAAAGGGCACCTGTTCTGCCACCTTCACCTGTCCACTGGATGGGTGGATCAACCCGGTCAACATTTTGAGCGTCGTTGTCTTACCAGCCCCATTTGCACCTAAAAAGCCAACTACCTCCCCTGGTTCAATCCGAAAGGAGATATCCTGGACAGCCTTAATCTCTCGATACGTCCGTTGAAAGAAGTGCTGAATCGTCCCCTTGATACCCGGTTCCTTAACCGCAACCGGATATACCTTGGCCAAATTCTCAGCCACGATGGCAGACATAGGCATGCATGGTTTGAGTGTATTGCCTGATCCTGCCATTTTTTTCAGCCCCGCAACATTTGGATTTTAGATTGAGAATCTGGAGTTTGGGATTTTATAAACCTGTATAGCCTAGTTCCCCAATCAATCTCTATCGCATTCTGACTTGAAGCTGGACTAATGGGCCACCCAAGGAGCATTCCAAAACAAATAGATATAGTTACAAAGAAAATAGTTAAACAAAATAGTTGCAAAAAACGTAACCAACCGATTAGCAACATGATTGCAGTGACAGAGTATAAATGTGCCAAATGCTTTCAAGGCATATTCTGAACGGAGGAAATTGGCATTACTCAACCTGCCCATTCCAACTAA
>CAZGDE010000624.1:0-2815 GCA_964524315.1 uncultured bacterium | reverse complement strand
TAAGCCAGCCAGGGCAGGGGGAGCGGGATAAAGGGGTTGCTTCAAATAGTTGACGGATTGATTGGGTAGAATTTCCGCCACTAATCCATCTACATAAATTCTGCCTGGGCTGAGCGACAGCTCACTTCCCGTCACTCGAAAGGCATCGGGAGTGGAAAACCGGGAAACTGCAACCCGTCCAAAGGTATCGATCGCCTGCTTTTGCAATCGAGCTTGAATAATCTCGATCGCTTCGTTCCAATCCGAATCCAGTTGCACTCGCCCCTGTTGCATCCGAACCCGGTTGTAGTGCTTCTGAGGATCGTGTGTAAAGCGTGTGTAATCGCCGCCCATAAATCGTTCCTCCCATCCTACGTCACAAAGATTAAGCCTGCATTTAAGCCGAACCGCAGATATTCATCCAGGCTGGATCGCAAATTGGCTTCCCGTTGGGGTTGTTTTAAGAAGCTAAATGCTCCCATTTCCGAACCGTCTTCTGCACCCGTGCGAATTGGCCCTGGGCATTTCAAACTCAGTTGGGCGTAGGCAGCCTGCCCATAGCGCGTTGAGGTAAAACCGGGAATCAATGATCGCCGCACTCGATCGCGAATCACATTCCTCTGCGCCGTAGATAATCGGCTGCCCTGGGCTTTTTCGGTTTGCTCAATTTGAGTCGTAATTTCTAATTCTGGTTGGCAGCGAAATCGACGGGGCGTGCGGGACGTGGGGGGGACGTAGCTGAACCGCACACAGCCAATTTGACGGCGTACCACCTGCACAGGTTGGGTAAAAATTACCTCCGATGCCGTTAATTGCCGCGTATGGACAGACCCAAAAACTGTGGTGCGTTCCAATAACGTCGGTGGAGCAGGTCGATCTCCGGTGGCATTGCCTGCCAGAGCGGGTCGCAGGGGTGGGGTACGATCGGGGGAATCCACAATGCTATCCCGCACGGTGAGACGCACCAATTCCACGGGTAATTCCAGTGCGCCAATAATGCAATGATCAATTTCAATTTGTAAGGCATCGTTGGGGGTTGCCACCTGCAAGCTGGGCTGATCGGGAAATTGAGGCATTCCTGCCAGATCTAGCCTGCGCCCCGGTGTCAGGGTGGAATGGTGCAGGTGTAATTCTCCCAATCGACCTGTAATTTCCAGATGTCCGGCAATCAGCAATCCACTCAAAGTCAATCGCGCTTGAGGATTGCTACCCGTGATGTTCAGTGTGCCAATCAGGGTTGGACGATGGCGATTAGCAGCCTGTAACACCAGTTCCCTGCCCGACACATTCAACGTCATTGCTTCGGTGTAGGTACGATCGTCCTCAATCTGAATCACAATACGACGGCTGGAATCCCCTACCCAAAACGTTTGTGCCCGATTCACCGCATCCGTGAGTGTGGTGATACCGGGGGAAGGAACTCGAATCAGATCATCCAGAGATGCTGGATTGGCGATCGTATCTGGAGGATCATCGGAAGTGCGACGGCGACGGCGATCGTAGGTTCCGCCCCCCAGATCCCCACTGAAACCGTAATGGTAGGAAACCCGCAAATTGTCCGGTGCTTCCCCCGCGGCAAAGGCAATGCGCCCCAGAGCAACATCGATCGCCACCTGTCCCGCAGGGGGACGATTCCAGGTACTCAGGTTTTTGCAAACAATGGCAGAGGGGGGAATGAACCGTTCATCCCGGTACAGGCTAACACTGGCGTTGGTGCCGTAGTACTGGCTCTGGGGAGGACGACGATCGGGGGGCAGTGCGCCATAGAGATCGCGGTAGGTTTGCAGATCCTGGTAAAAGGCAAAGGGACGGATGACATCAGGAACGTTAATTTCTTCGGCCAAGTAGGTGATGGTTTCCTCGGTTTCGGGGCGGTTAAACAGGGGTGCATCGTAGCCGCAGGACGTGAAGGTATAACACCCCTCTGCAATTTCCATGGGCATGACGTTGTGCAGGGGATAGCTCTGCAAACGCCACAGAAAAATTCCAATATTGGGGATATTGTGTCGCCCCCGATCTCGGGCAATGCTGCGTACATCGGCGGTGTGAGCAATGGTATCAAAGGCCGTATCGAGTAAATCCAGGGTATTGGACTGGCGCAAATCGGGGGTTCGCAAATTGTGCGATCGAATGTGATTGGCGTATTGGGTGGTTGCCAACAATTCAAAAAATTCCACCACCCGCGCATTCCACAGCGTCGTATCCCGCGCTAATTGCTCCAGCATGGTGGCGGTGCCCTTACGACGGCGATAAGCCAGAGTATTGGCAACCCGCGAGCGCTGGCTAAATCCACTGTTGGGAATGGGATGCAATCCCCTTACTCCCAGTAATTCCCCAATGTAAGGCACTACCCATTCTTCGCAGGTTTCAATGAACCAGTTGTCATAGAGTTGGGCAATGTCTGATTCGACGATCGTGATCTGCTGGGCAAGCACAGACAGCAACCGTTTCAGCGGTTCGTCCTGTTCTGCATCCCGGAGGCGATAAATGGCAGGCAGCAATCGATAGAGTTGCTCGGTTTCCATAGCCATCACTCCATTTCCGTCAGCACAATTCCGTCCGTTGCCAGGGTCAGCAACTCCGCCGGAACAACTTTTTTCGCCACCCCATCCCAGTGGGCAGGTTGGGCATCCAATCGGGGATTGGGTTTAGGCGATCGTCCCGTTAAATACAACTCCACTAAATCCGCCGCTTCCACCCCCGAAATGCCCTGGATCAGGGCAAGAATTTCGCTCTCACTCACCGCCTGTCCAAAGTTGCGCTGTTCAAAGGCAAAGTGGTGTTCCAACTGGCGGGTAATGGTGGCGAGAACTGCGTCACGGGAATAGCGACGATC
>CAZGDE010000623.1:0-2816 GCA_964524315.1 uncultured bacterium | reverse complement strand
GGCAATGGCTATCGTGTCAACCCTGGGCTACTTTTGTTGGCATTGGTACGATTGGTGTTCATTTGTCATGAACCTGATGGCGTTGCATCTTGTTGGCACCGTGATTCATGACGCTTGTCACAATGCGGCACACCGTAATCGCATTGTCAATGCCATTTTGGGGCATGGCAGCGCGCAGATGTTGTGTTTTTCGTTTCCCGTCTTTACACGGGTTCACATGCAGCATCATGCCAATGTGAACGATCCAGAGAACGACCCTGATCATGTGGTCTCAACGATGGGGCCATTGTGGTTAATTAATGCTCGATTTCTATATCACGAAGTGTACTTTTTCCAACGTCAACTATGGCGCAAGTATGAGTTGTTGGAATGGGTGATTGCCCGTTCAATTTTGGCAACAATCGTTTACCTGGGCTATCAGTATGGCTTTATTGGATATATCTTTAATTTCTGGTTTGTGCCCTTAGCGCTGGTGGGTTGGGAGTTAGGTTTATTCTTTGATTACTTACCCCATCGTCCCTTTAAAGAGCGCGATCGCTGGAAAAATGCCAGGGTCTACCCCAGTCGGATTCTGAACTGGTTGATCATGGGCCAAAATTATCATCTGGTTCATCACCTGTGGCCCTCGATTCCCTGGTATAACTACGAGCGGGCCTATTTCGCAACGAAACCTTTATTAGATGAAAAAGGTTCCCATCAGTCCTTAGGGCTACTCCAAACTACCAGAGACTTTTTAGGCTTTTTATACGATGTTGTGCTAGGAATTCGCTTTCATCGGAAAAAGGCTGATTCGCCTACCAATGGGGATCAATCGGTTGGTTTAGAACAAGCAACAGCCGATTTAACCGTAGACGATAGCTTGTTGATATTAGACTTGAAGACGGACAAAGAGGCTGACAAATAGTAAGGTTAAAAATCAGAATAAGACGGGTTTACCAGATGAGCCAGAGGATGAGTATGGCAATGGTAAACCCGCTTTTTTTTATTTCTTCGCACCCGGAAGATTGCTGTGATTAAGCAGCAACTAAGCCAACCTTACCCAAAATAAAGAAGAGAATAGAGTTGATAATTGCCAGGGCGATCGCTCCCAGAATGGCACTGCCAATGCCCCACCTCAAACGAAATCCTTCTACTAACCAGGCAGCCAATCCAAACACAATCACACTGCCCAATAGAGGAACTAATCCTAAACTGAAGATAGCCGTAAATGCCTTAAACCATCCGGGAAAAATCCCCCATAAACCGTTCAAAGCACCAATAATTGCACCGGAGATGAGGGCAATGACTGGGTTATCAATTTCAACCCCGGTTGGTAATTTAGAAATAATGAGCAGACTGATAGCAGTAACAACGACAGAAATTAGAAAAAAGACCATTTGTTAGACTCCTCAAATCATCATATTAGGCTGGGTGCGTTGACAGGACAAAGGCTTAAGTCTATTTGTAGTAGTCAGTGTACAGCATGAACAATTTGTCGTAACCAGCTTAAGAATTACTTAACTCTTTTAAGAATAAAAACCGTTGACTGGAATATTGTCTGCTGTGACTTTTGCTGTTGCAGAGAAATCGTTGGGATCGTAGCCAATATCGCCGACAAAGCAAAATGACAGAATGAGGTTGAAGGTCGATCGCCCCAGTTCTGCAAGTGACAGATACGGAGGCAGCATTTGCTGAATGTCGTGCTGAAACCGTTTCCATTCCCGGTTGGCGTACTTATCTGTATCAGGAAATGGTTTTTCTAAACCTTGTAAAATATTGGCAATACTTTGCCCACCATACTCGTAGGATGCTTGTTCAAAGCAGGTATCAATTTCAATGAAGGCATGCCTCATAAAGTCGGGATAACGTCCGGAAAGAGCCAGAAATGAAACAATGATTTGCTTAATTTCGAGTGATGGTTCCGTCGCATTTGACCAGATTATTTTGAGGATTTTGAAGGTGTTAATTAAGCGTTTTGCTGTACGGGGTGTGATATCAACATGCTGACAGCAATCCTTAATTAAATGGAACTCAAACTGGGTAAATTTAGTGCTTTGACAAATATCCTCAGTCAACATGGCAGGAGTATCTGTTAACGGAGAGGGTGTTTTTGCTTCAGCCTGAGATGGGTTTGTACTGGTCTTGGTTGGGCGCTGATCAGGTTGATTTTCTGTGACTAAATCCCGTAATTCTGCACGCTGTGGCTCAGGTTCTGGGTTAGTTGCAGGTGCGATCGCAGGATCGTTTATCGCTACAATTTCGTCACTTTCAGGTTGATTATTTTCAGGTGCGCTATCCCCGGTTGGTAACGTTAATTCTGGTAACCTAAATGACTGGCTCACTTGGGTTTGCTGCATGAATGACGCTTGTTGCTCGACCTGGGGTTTGGCAATCGCTTCTAAACCTTCTAACTCAATTTGGGCCTGCAAATATTTTTCTAAACCTTCAGGGCTAATGGGCCGCATCCGATAGGGTAATTGGATAATTTTTTCCAGGTAATCAATACCGGATGGATGTCCCTGCCGTGTTAGTACACCGGCATATACCTTTTCTAAGGCACGGGCAATGTAGCGATCATCAATCGCCAGCACCACAATAAATAGCGGTGTTTTCAGGATCAATTGCACCGCTTCCAGGACGCTGACAACCTGTTCTGGGGGACAGCGATCGAGGTCATCAATGTATAAAATAATGCGGGCAGGCCCACGTGGAAAAATTTGTTGCAGCTTCTCCAATCGCTCCTTAAATTGCGTCTTGCTTGTGTCTGATTGATTGGGAAACGTAAAGTGATTGGTTAGATCGGCTAAGTCTCGCTGAACCTGTTGCAGAAATCCTAA
>CAZGDE010000622.1:0-2860 GCA_964524315.1 uncultured bacterium | reverse complement strand
TATCTACCCTCTATGGGTTCTTAGGCAGAAACTTTCAGTTTATTAATAGTTCGACTGCTGGCTCCTTTGTTAGGCAATAGCTTCAAGGATACTTGTTAAACTGACAGATTACGTTGTCTTAGGATGGTCGGCAGGGTGAATTCAGATACTATCTATTGATGTTCGAGGCAGGATTCGGAGCAACTTTATGGGGTACGAAATACCTGTTATTTACGCCATCTATGCTGAAAAATGTGATTCTGTAACGTTATCTGATTGGCATGATGCGATCAAGTTATTGGAGAGACAAACTGACTGGAAGAACCCTGTCGCTGACGGCATTCGCATGTGTACTTGTCGAAATTGGTGGCATCAAGACTTGCTTGGTAGAATTTGCAAAGGTAGCCACATTCCAGGTCTTGAATTTGCCTCGCTTAGTCAGTACTGGGGTTGTTTGTGTGGCAATAGGTTACAAGAAGCACAAAGAGGAGTAGAGCAAGTCATACAACTTCTTAGTTCCGGTGTTCCAGATTTAAGCGAGTGGGAAAATGAGAGTGTTCAGGACTTAAGACAGAATCTTGATGCGTTTCATCAGGCGCAAATAGAATTAAAAATAGATAGCCCAACTTGGGGATTTGAGGCAACTAAGTGTTTTTGCAGCCACATTAAAACACTCCATTTCACAATTAATGGAGCGATAAAGCAAAATGCATGTCTTGTGTATGTATTGCCTCCACCATAATTTGTGCAGGTTTAAGAATCACCGTCGAACACTGCGTTGGAACGGCGGAATAGGGGGCGATTGGTTATGATGCAAAGTTAGTTGCCGCCGCTCAACTTCGACGTTAGCTGTCCCCACACAAAGTTACTGCACTCCTTCTTGAAAGTTGTCGGTTAGGGCAAAAATTACGCTTCAGGGGAATCGGTAAGTAAACACCCCCAGCTACCAGACCCTTAAAATAAGGGTAAGTGCGTGAGGGCAACCCGATGCAAATAACCCTAAACTTACCTGATAGCCTGAGCCAAACTGAAACCTTTAACCAGAATGACTGGCTCCGGGAAATTGCCATTGCCCTGTTTCAGCAAGAACGGATTTCCCTCAGCCGCGCCAGTAAGATTGCTGGGATGGAAATCATGGAGTTTCAAAAGTTGCTAGCCGATCGCGGTATTTGTATTCACTACGATGTGGAAGACCTTGAGCAGGATGTTCAGCACCTGCGCGATCGTGGCTGGCTATGATCGTCGTCAGCGATACCTCTGCCCTCTCCAATCTTGCCCTTGTCGGTCATCTCTGGTTGCTAGAAGCAATTTACCAAACAGTGATCATTCCAGACGTGGTTGCCAGCGAACTAGCAGCAGCCAGTAATCCCACTATCTCAGCCATTCTCCGATTGCCCTGGATTCAAACTCAATCTCTCACCAACTCTCAACTGGCTGACCAACTACAGCAAGAACGGGGGTTGGATGCTGGGGAAGCGAACGCCATAGCCTTGGCGTTGGAGCTACAAGCCGATGATTTGCTTATTGACGAGCGCTTGGGACGGCAAGAAGCTATTCAGCTTGGGCTGTCTATCATTGGTATTCTGGGTGTTCTGCTCATCGCCAAACAAAGAAGCCTCATCTCCCAAGTTCAACCCGTTATCGATGCCTTGATTGACCAAGCTGGTTTTCGCGTCAGCCCCCAGCTATATCAGCGTGTCCTAGCCCTTGCCCAAGAACCTCAGAGTAGTCAAGGATAAACTGAGACAATTTCTGGGGAAAGTCAGCTAACAAGCACGCTACACCGGAACGTTTTGATATTGTCGGTTAGTTGGGAAAGTTATCTACGCCCAGTGAGCGAGATCGTTAGGCGACTCAATTCTCTGGTACGGTACAGCCCCAAGCTTGACAGTTACTGCTTCTCCAAACTCAAGCGGTTAAGATGAAGGGTATATCCTCGAATTACTTATGGCACTCACCCTTAACCTGTCACCAGAGTTGGAGCAGTATCTTTTGCAAGCAGAAAGTCAACAGGGGCTTTTTGTAGAGGCGTTAGCGTTACAACTTCTGCCGAATTTTATTTTGCTGAGTGATAGCGCTGGGTAAGCCAGGTTAAGTGCTACGCTTGCTTTGAGAGGGTTAGGCTTGATGAAAACGCTGGAAGAGATTCAACAGTGGTTGGTGCAAAACAAGGCGTTATTACAGGAACGCTACAAAGTGCGCGAGTTGGGGATTTTTGGTTCTTACGTTAGACAAGAACAGACCGAAACTAGTGATGTGGATGTGCTAGTGGAGTTTTTTGAAACACCTAGCTTGTTGAAATTTGTAAATCTAGAAAACTATCTCAGCGACAATCTGGGGGTCAAAGTTGATCTGGTGCATAAGGCGGGTTTAAAGCCACGTATCGGAGAGCGGATTTTGGCAGAGGTCGTCTATCTGTGAGTAAACGAGAAGTTAAAGATTACTTGCAGGATATCCTGGATGCAATTGCTGCGATCGAACAGTTTACGGCAGGTATTAACTTTACAGATTTCTCCCAAAACCTGGAAAAGGTATTTGCTGTTTCAAGGGCGATCGAAATCATTGGCGAAGCCGTAAAGCGAATCCCCGATTCAGTGAGAA
The DNA here is from genome assembly GCA_964524315.1 of uncultured bacterium. Classification (GTDB taxonomy): domain Bacteria; phylum Cyanobacteriota; class Cyanobacteriia; order Leptolyngbyales; family Leptolyngbyaceae; genus CAZGDE01. Next base: position 280 of record CAZGDE010000622.1, on the reverse strand, counting down.
GCCAATATCCCAATATTCCTTGGCGAGACATTGCTGGAATGCGGGATAAATTGATTCATGATTATTTCAATACAGATGTAGAAATTATTTGGAAGGCAGTGCAAGAGGATGTTCCGCAGTTAAAAATAATGATCTCCCAAGTTTTGACTAATTTGAAAGGACAAATGCTGTAACTATGAATTCTACAGGTAGTGTGCTGCTCAGGAATTAGACAGCACAGTATGAGTGCTAAAAGCTTTATGAGAATTGCCTGATAGCTGCTAATGGGTAACTATTGTAG
>CAZGDE010000621.1:0-2894 GCA_964524315.1 uncultured bacterium | reverse complement strand
ACAGCAGATTGTTGCAGAAATGACTCTACACATTCGACAGTCGCTGGCTTTGCAAGAGATTTTGCAAACGACCGTCGATGAAGTCAGGCAATTTCTTAAAACCGATCGAGTGATTATTTTCCGTTTCTTGCCAAATTGGCATGGTGTTGTTGCAGTTGAGTCATGTGCAGAAGAGTGGACAGCGATTGTATCAACAGAAATCTATGACCCTTGTTTTGGCGAAAATTACATTGAACCCTTTAAGCAAGGACTATTTACGGCTAAATCTGATATCTATACTGCTGGAATTGATCAATGTCACCTTGAACTTTTATCTAACTTTCAGGTCAGAGCCAATTTAGTCGTTCCAATTATGCAAAACAATGAGCTATGGGGATTATTAATTGCTCATCACTGTGTCGAGCCACGGCAATGGCAGGATTCTGAAATTGATTTACTCCGGCAACTGGCAGCTCAAGTTGGTATTGCCCTTCAGCAAGCAGCGTTATTTGAACAGGTACAAACTGAACTAGTAGAGCGCCAGCAGGCAGAAGCAGCACTACAGGAGCGAGAATCTTTATTGCGACTATTTGCTCAATTTGCCCCTGCTGGCATCGCCATGTTCGATCGCGAAATGCGCTATGTGATGGCAAGTCAACGCTGGGTCGATGAATACAACCTGAGTTCGGTTGACTCTCTCATTGGGCGATCGCACTACGATATCTTTCCTGATATCCCAGAACGCTGGCGACACATTCATCAACGGTGTTTAGATGGAGCGATTGAGAAATGTGATGACGATTTGTTTGTGCGCTCGGATGGCAAGCTGCAATGGATTTCTTGGGAGGTTCGCCCCTGGTATACCCAAACCGGCGAAATCGGTGGCATTGTCATTTTTTCGAGCGATAGTACTTCACGTAAGTTAGCAGAAATCGAATTACACAAGCGGGAGCTTCTATTTTCGACACTGGCAGAGGCGTTGCCCGTCGTTGTGTTTCGCTTTGATCGAAATAGCCACTGTGTTTACGTCAACAATTACTGGACAACTCTGACGGGTCGAACCATTGAATCCGTCACGGGGTTGGGTTGGGTGGAAACCCTGCACCCGGAGGATCGCGATCGCCTGACAAACGCATGGCTGGACTGGAGCCAGAACCCGCAAGGACTCTACCAGAATGAGGGTAGACTTGTCCATGCCACTGGAAAGGCTATGTGGTACTACATTCAAGCACTCCCAGAAGTAGACACAAATGGTGAGACCGTTGGCTATATTGGAGTCTTTACAAATATCACCGATCGCAAACGCGCCGAAGAATCCCTCCGGCAAAGCGAAACCCGTCTGCATCTGGCTCAAGCTGCCAGTAAAGCGGGTGTATGGGATTGGGATATACAAAAGAATCGCCTCTTCTGGTCGCCTGAGTATTATCAGCTCTACAGACTTGAGCCAACCATTGCGCCGAATTATGAAAATTGGCTCGGTTGTATCCATCCAGATGATCGAGAAAAAGCCCATCAGTTAACCTTGCAAGCCCTGGAAGATCCCAGTAGTGAGTTAAGATGCGAGTTCCGGGTCATCCGACCGGACGGAATTCGATGGTTTGCGGGAATTGGACAGGTCTTGCGGGATGAGGCAGGACAACCAATCCGTATGGTTGGCATCACAATCGACATTACCCCGCAAAAACAAGCCGAAATTGCCTTACAAGAATTGAATGCAGAGCTAGAACAACGGGTGACAGAACGCACCACCGAACTTTCTATTGTCAACGATCGCCTGCTAGAAACCATCCGGGAGCAACAATACACCCAATTGCGCCTGCTGGAGCAGTCACAGCTACTCGACCTGGCGCACGATAGTATCATTAGCCGTGACCTCAATTCCATCATTACCTTCTGGAACCAGGGAGCCGAGCGCACCTATGGTTGGACAAAAGCCGAAACCCTGGGTAAGGAATCTCACACACTACTGAGGACTCAATTTCCCCAACCGCTGACTGAGATTCAAGCGATTTTACGAGAGCGGGGCTACTGGCAAGGAGAACTGGTGCATTTCAGTCGGGATGATCGCCCCATCATCGTTGCTAGTCGTTGGGTGATGCTAAAAGACCAACTGGATAGACCAATCAAAATTCTGGAAATTAATAACGATATCACGGCGAACAAACAGGCAGAGCAGGCACTGGCACTGCAAGCCGTGATTACCCGCAACATGGCAGAAGGGATTTGCCTGGTGAGAGCCGATGACACAACCATTGTGTATGCCAATCCTAAGTTTGAGCAAATGTTTGGCTATCCCCCTGGAGAACTGAATGGGCAACATATTTCGATCGTCAATTACGCCACTGAAACCATGACAGCTGAGGATGTCAACCAAGCAATCTGTGCTGCCGTTCTCCAAAACAGTGAGGCAAGCTACGAAGTGCATAACGTCAGGAAAGATGGAACACCTTTCTGGTGCAGCGCGACCTGTACGGTCTTCAAGCACCCTGACTATGGCGATGTGCTGGTTGCAGTCCACCAAGATATTACTGATCGCAAACAAGCCGAAGCGGCATTGCAACAGCAAACTAAACTGGAACAATTGCGCTGGAGCATTACCCAGGCAATTCGCCAATCGTTGGATCTCAAAACCATTCTAGAGTCGGCGACAGAACAGATCCGCCTGACCTTACAGGTTGATCGCGTGGCCGTTTATCGCTTTCAAGCCGATTGGAGCGGTGATTTTATCGCTGAATCTGTGAATGATGGTTGGGTGAAACTAATTGATTCTGGCGTTCAACCAGTCTGGGAAGACACGTATCTCCAGGACACTCAAGGTAGTCGTTTCCAGAATCATGAGACGTTTGTCATTTCAGACATTTATACAGCCGGACTACAACCCTGCCACATTGAACTACTGGAACAGTTTCAGGCGA
>CAZGDE010000620.1:0-2903 GCA_964524315.1 uncultured bacterium | reverse complement strand
GATCCGGGCCCTGCTCGGCACCGACGAGCTTGAGCGGCTCTTGCGGGGTCATGTCATCGAGCACGCGACCAAAGCGTCGCTCTCGACTCGCGTAGTCGCGGATCGCGTCGAGGAGGTCGGCCCGCTCGAACTCCGGCCACATCCGCTCGCTGAAGTAGAGCTCGGCGTAGGCCAACTCCCAAAGGAAGAAGTTTGAGATGCGGCGCTCACCCGACGTTCGTATCAGCAGGTCGAGAGGAGGCAGCTGTGTGCCCGCCGACAAGGAAGCTTCGACGTGGGCAGCGTCGATCGCATCGGGCTCGAGCTCGCCATCGCGTACGCGCTTGCAGAGGTCCTTGACCGTGTCGACGATCGCTTCGCGGCCACCGTAGGAGAGCGCGAGGCACAGCACCATACCCTGGTTGTGCGACGAGGCTTCGATCAGCTCCGTCAGCGGCTCGCGTACGAAGCGGGGCAGACGATGGGTTTGCCCGACGGTCTTGAGGCGGATGCCGTTCTCGAGGATCTCGGCACGCTCTTCATGGAGATAGCGAAACAAAAGCTCCATGAGGTGCACGACCTCGTCGGGCGGTCGATCCCAGTTCTGGGCCGAGAACGCGAACAGTGTCAGGGCAGACAGGCCCATCTCGCGCCCGGCACGGACCACTCGGCGTACCGCGTCTGCTCCCTGGCTGTGACCGACGGGGCGTGGAAGATTCCGCTCCTGTGCCCAGCGGCCATTCCCATCCATGATGATGCCGACGTGCGCGGGGAGCCGATTCAAGCTCAGCTCTGTGTCCACACGCTCCCCGGTTGCCTGCAACATCGCCAATGCCGGATTAGCACGCGACAGCGTACAGCGTCCACGCCTTGCGTTCGCCGCGCGTCGTCTTGGCCTACCGGCTTGGGCTGACCTGTCGCCACCAGCAAGCCACGGTGACGCGCTCGTGCTCCCGTTGATTCCCGCAGACGGCCAAGCCAGCCGGCGCTTCGGCCGGCGCTTGCCGCTGCCATGCCGTGCCCCTAGACTCGTCAGAGCGCACCGTAGCTACGGTACGTTGCTCTCGCGGCGTCGCCGGCGAGCCACTCACCTTCACTTCTGCCCCTTCACGACGCGCCCACGGCCTGGGCGCCGCGCCCCAAGCCACACTGAGGAATCCATGAGAATGTTCTCCCGCCTGGCGACACTGATTCGCTCGAACATCAACGAGCTGATCACCCGCGCTGAGGACCCTGAGAAGATGCTCAATCAGGTCCTCGTGGACATGAAGACGCAGCTTGTCGAGGCCAAGAAGCAGGTCGCAGTTGCGATCGCGGATGAAAAGCGCATTCGCAAGCAGTACGAGCAAGAGACCGCCAAAGCCCAAGAGTGGGAGCGCAAGGCGATGCTCGCGATCAAGGCGGGCGACGACACCCTCGCCCGCGCCGCACTGCAGCGCAAGAACGACCACGAAGAGATCGCTGCCCAGCTGCTCGCACAGTGGGAGGCGCAGAAGGCCTCGGTCGAGCAGCTCAAAGAGGCGCTGCGCGGACTCGACAACAAGATCGAGGAGGCCAAGCGCAAGCGCAACCTCCTGGTCTCCCGTCAAAAGCGAGCAGAAGCTCAGCGCACGATCAACGACACGTTGTCGAGCATCAACAGCTCAAGTGCGTTCGACACCTTCGAGCGCATGAGCGAGCGGGTCACTCAGCTTGAGGCGGAGGCCGAAGCAACCGCGGAGCTGGGCGAAGGCATGCCCGATTCCTCGCTCGACAGTCAGTTCAAGGCGCTTGAAGCGGGTGCTGGCGTCGATGATCAGCTTGAGGCGCTCAAGCAGAAGATGGCCTTGGGGCCCGCTACGTCCGCGCAGAAGGCCCTCGCGGGAGACCGTTTTGACGGGAAGGCTGACGGGAGGGCCGGCGCCAAGGCTTCCGGCAGCAAGCCTTCGCCGGCCGCGTCCGCCAAGCACGACGACGTGGACCTGGACGACGAGGACGTTCACGCGGACGCTGGCGGCGACGAGGGGACCGGCGACGACGTCGAGGTCGATCCCGCAGAGACCGCGGCCCGCGAGGCTGAGCTTGACGCTCAGCTCGAGGAACTCAAGCGCAAGCTCAGCGCGACCTAGGCAGGTACTCGCTGGTAACGCGCTCCTCTGCATGAGGAGGGAGAGGCGACGCGACGCGGTCCTACTTGGCCGCGGTCGCTTCGTCGAACGCGTCCATCGCATTGTCGATCGAGGCTTCGCTGCCTGGTGGTGTGGCGATCGACGCGGCCGGGGACGGCGATGCGAGCTCGGGCACTTCCGGCGCGTGCTGCTCGACCGGGCGGCTTGACTCTTCTTCGAGTCGCGGCGCGGTCGCGGCGATGGTCTGGGCCATGGTCCCGGCGGCGCGGCGGGAGCTTGCTCGGCTGCCGGTATTGTTGACGTACCACGCACGCTGTGCGGCCGCGGCCGCAGCTTCCACGGCACTCGCATCTTCACCGACCACAAAGAGATGCTCGCGGTTGTTGCGATGGCCGACTTCGCCGACCCGCTCGCCGCTGGGGTTGTGAATTCCGATCGACGCGCCGACGTAGCGCGGGTAGCTGCCCGAAGCGACCGCGACGTGGCCGCGCCGACGAAGCTCTCGCTCGATCCAGTCACGCGAGACAAAACCCTCGTCGCTAAACGAGACCATCAGGAAGCGGGCGCGTGCGCGCGCGATGATGTGCGACATGGAAGCGGCGAAGGTCCGCTTGGAGTTGAAATCCGAGCGACGCTCGCGACAGTCGATGCGCTTGCACGCAGTGCCATAGATCGCGGGTGCGTCCCATAACACCACGGTCTCCCAGACGTGGTAGTTGCCGAGATACTTGTGCTGATTGTAGGGAGGATCGAGGTACACAAGATCGCCCTCACGCTGCTCGCCGGCTTCGAGAGCGTCCCGACGAAGTGCCTCTC
>CAZGDE010000619.1:0-2904 GCA_964524315.1 uncultured bacterium | reverse complement strand
AAGAAGGGGAAGCCAAAGCCACCACCACCACCGTAGCCATAGCCACCACCGGGAGGCGCATAGGTGCGGGGAGCCGAATAAGTCCGACTGGGTGCCCTAAAGGAACCACCACCGATGCGACCGCCACCCGCCGCCAGGGCATTACCGGCATTACCAAAGGTGAAAGTCATTACCAGCGCGATCGCCAGCAGGGACTTCAGCAATGGCTTGATCAAAGAGGTAAGTTTTTTGTACATAAACGTGCCTACCCAGACGTTTTATAAGTGACAGTTGAACTCTGTCGTTGCCAACCTGAGATTCATCCTGTCATGGGAGTTATCTGAAATAAGGGCAACTAGCCAGGTAAGCTGGGAGCCCAGAATGGCAGTGCCGTTAACTAATTTACAAGTTTGTCAGCCTAACTCGGAACGGATTAACTCTTTATTAAGCTCTTACTAGGACTGTTAAGAGTTATGAATTCAGGTTCACTATTACTCTATCGCTTTCACCCAGACTTGGAAATCAATCTGAGGGCACGATTGGGGAGGATTGCCGTACTAATCAGGTGAGGTAGCAGTACGGCCCAAGGGAATGGAAGCTTTCTCCCTTTTAACGATTTTGGTTGCCGGTCAACCGTTGTCAGGATAAGAAGGCTATGATAGAAAGATGTAAAGAATTGTAAACAAGCCGACCTGCTTATCCGGTGAATCGCCTTAGGCACAACGGTAGTAGGCGATTAATACGAGGTAAATTAACAATGACTCAATCTCAACCCACAATTACGCCCAAGCTGGAACAGCCAAAGTTCGGCTTCAATGAGTATGCGGAGCGGCTGAATGGACGGGCTGCCATGATTGGGTTTGGGTTAACCCTATTGATTGAATACGTTACTGGTCAGGGTTTACTGGAATGGCTCGGTTTGGGCTAATTCAAAAGACCAGTCCATAAACGCTAATCTATATAAATGGTGGTAGTAGCGGGTGATCAATTCGCTACTACTCTGTTTGTATAAAATCAATTCGCTGCTGAGAAATCTCTATGTTTGAAGCCCTCGCCGATCGCCTGGAAGGTGCATGGAAGAAACTGCGTGGTCAGGACAAAATCTCTGAATCCAACATCAAAGAGGCAGTCAGGGAAGTCCGGCGGGCACTCCTGGAGGCAGATGTCAACCTTCAGGTCGTCAAAGAATTTGTCGCTGGTGTAGAAACCAGGGCACAGGGGGCGGAAGTCGTTTCGGGTGTACGCCCCGACCAGCAGTTCATTGAAATTGTTTACAACGAACTGGTGCAGGTTATGGGGGGTGACAACGAACCCCTGGCAGAAGTCAGCCCCGCACCAACGATTATTTTGATGGCAGGCTTGCAGGGGACGGGTAAAACAACCGCCACAGCAAAATTAGCTTTGCACCTGCGGAAGGAAAATCGCAGCACGATGCTGGTTGCTACCGACGTTTACCGTCCGGCGGCGATCGACCAGTTAATCACACTGGGTAAACAAATTAATGTGCCCGTGTTTGAACTGGGTAAGGATGCCAACCCGGTCGAAATTGCCCGTCAGGGGGTCGAGAAAGCCAAAGCAGAGGGTGTCAATACCGTCATCATTGACACCGCTGGTCGTTTGCAGATTGACCAGGACATGATGGCGGAACTGGCTCAGATTAAGTCAACGGTGCAACCCCACGAAGTCTTGCTGGTCGTCGATGCCATGACCGGGCAGGAAGCGGCGAACCTGACCCGTACCTTCCACGAACAAATTGGCATCACCGGAGCTATCCTCACCAAAATGGATGGGGATACACGGGGTGGGGCAGCCCTCTCAGTACGGCAAATTTCCGGCAAGCCGATCAAGTTCATCGGTACGGGTGAAAAGGTCGAGGCATTGCAACCCTTCTACCCCGATCGCATGGCATCCCGGATTCTGGGCATGGGTGACGTGCTGACCCTGGTAGAGAAGGCACGGGAAGAGGTAGACATTGCCGAAGCCGAGAAAATGCAGGAGAAAATCCTCACTGCCCAATTCGACTTTACCGATTTCCTGAAACAGACCCGTTTACTGAAGACAATGGGTTCCCTCGGCGGCATCATGAAAATGATTCCGGGGATGAACAAGATCAGTGACGACCAGCTCCAGAAGGGTGAGTCAGAACTGAAGAAAGCGGAGTCCATGATTGGCTCGATGACGGTGGAGGAACGGAAGAATCCCGATCTGCTCTCCGGTTCACCCAGTCGGAGACGACGGATTGCCCGTGGTTCCGGTCATTCCGAGAAGGATGTGAGCGAACTGGTGAGCAAGTTCCAGCAAATGCGGAACATGATGCAACAGATGGGACAGGGGCGTTTCCCCGGCATGCCAGGAATGGGAATGCCAGGAATGGGAATGCCAGGAGCAGGGGCGAGGGGTGCCCAGCCCGGCTGGCGAGGATATCCCGGTGGGGCAGGACAGCCCGCCAAGAAGAAAAAGAAGGACAAGAAAAAGAAGGGATTTGGCACCCTTTAATCTGCCCAACAGCTCAGACCTTCGTTTCTCAGACCTCCGATTCTTGAAGAAGTCGGAGGTCTTGTCATTTGTCTGTATTCTATTAATCAGCTTTCTATTTATCAGCTAACTTCTGGGCGATCGCTGTGGTACGGAAATTGTTTCATTGGGTGTTACTGGTCGTCTGGGTGCTGGCTTGTTTGATCAGTTTGCCGCAACCAGTCCAGGCGGCGATCGCCCAACCGGAACTGACCCCCCTCACCCTCGACATTCTGCAACAACGGTTAAAAAATCCCATTGCCAGTGATGGCATTAAAATTCTCGATCTGCAACGCGTCCAGATTGATCTGCGGGGTGAGAACGCTGAATTTCGCGATCGCTTCTATGAACTGGTCAAAGCCCAACTGCAAAAACCCGGTAGTCCCGTCGGGTTAGATCTGAGCTATTCCG
>CAZGDE010000618.1:0-2912 GCA_964524315.1 uncultured bacterium | reverse complement strand
CTGCGCGCGCGCTATCCGATGGTGATGCACGGCGTGTCGCTGTCGATCGGCAGCGTCGCCGGCCCCGACCCCGACTACCTGAAGTCGCTGGCCGCGCTGGTGCGGCGCGTCGAGCCGCTGTGGGTCTCCGACCACCTCTGCTGGACCGGTGTCCACGGCCGCCAGAGCCACGACCTGCTGCCGCTGCCGTACAGCGACGAGGCGCTGCGGACCGTGGTGCGCAACGTCCGGCAGGTGCAGGACGCGCTGGGGCGCCGCATCCTGCTCGAGAACGTGTCGAGCTACCTCGAGTTCAAGGATTCGAGGATGAGCGAGTGGGACTTCGTCGCCGCCGTCTGCGAGGAGGCCGACTGCCTGCTGCTGCTCGACGTCAACAACATCCACGTCAGCAGCGTGAACCACGGCTTCGACGCGCTCGACCACCTGCGCGCGATGCCGGCGGCGCGGGTGCAGCAGATCCACCTGGCCGGCCACACCGACCACGGCGACCATGTGATCGACACCCACGACCACCCGGTGGCCGCCCCCGTCTGGGAGCTCTACCGCGAGGCCCTGCTTCGCTTCGGCGACGTGGCGACGATGATCGAACGCGACGACCACATCCCGCCGCTGCCCGAGCTGATCGACGAGCTCGACCAGGCCCGCGCGGTCGCGGCCGACCTCACCGCCGGTCCGCGCGACGCCGACCGTCGGGCCGCATGAACCACCCCGCCCCCACGCTCGAAGCGCTGCAGGCCGATTTCATCGACCACCTGCAGGGGGTGCCGAGCCGCATGGCGAGCGCGGTCGCCGAGGGTGGCCGCATCGGTGTCGAACGGCGCCTGGCAATCTACCGCAACGCCTACGGCGCGCGCCTCGTCGAGGCGCTGCGCGACAGCCTCGGCCACACGCTGCGCTACCTCGGCGACGAGGGCTTCGACGCGATGGCGCGCGGCTACCTTGCCGATCACCCGTCGACCCACCCGAACCTGCGCTGGTTCGGCGGCCGCTTCGCCGAGTGGCTGACCGCGACCTGCCCCGACGACCCCGACATCGGCGAACTCGCCGCGCTCGACTGGGCGCTGCGGCTGGCCTTCGACGGCGCCGACGCACCGCCGCTGGCGCTCGACGCGCTGGCCGCACTGCCGCCCGAGGCCTGGGCGACAGTCCGGCTGGTCTGGCACCCGACCTGCCGGCGCCTCGCGCTGCAGCACAACACGCTGGCGATCTGGCAGGCGCTCGACCAGGACCGGGCGCCGCCCGCCGCCGAGCGGCTGGCGGCGCCGACCCGCCTGCTGGTGTGGCGCCGCGAGCTGCAGCCGCACTTCCGCAGCCTCGGCGACTTCGAGGCGGCCGCGATCGACCGGCTGCTCGCCGGCGCGGGCTTCGCCGCGACCTGCGAGGCGCTGCAGGCCGAGTTTCCCGACCTCGACACCGTGCCCGAAACCGGCGCGCTGCTGCGCCGCTGGATCGACGAGGGCCTGCTCGGCGGGCTCGACGTGCCGGCCTGAGCCCGCACCGGCCGCCGATTCAGCGCAGGCCGAAGGCCGCGCCGCCGAGCGCGCGCGCCGCGCCCGCGCCGACCGCCGCGCCGAAGCGCTTGGCCAGCCGCTCGGCCACGTTCTCCTTCGGCGTGTAGTCGATCACCTCCTCGGCCTTCACGACCTCGCGCGCCACGTAGTCGAGGCTGCCGTAGCGGTCGGCCAGGCCTTCGCGGATCGACTGCTCGCCGCTCCAGAACAGGCCCGAGAAGGTCTCGGCGCTTTCCTTCAGGCGCGGCCCGCGGCCGTCGCGGACGACCTTGACGAACTGGCGGTGGATCTGGTCGATCATCGACTGCGCGTAGGCGCGGTGCGACTCCGACAGCGGCGAGAAGGGGTCGAGCAGGCCCTTGTTGTCGCCGGTGGTCAGCAGGCGCCGCTCGATGCCGAGCTTCTCCATCGTGCCGGTGAAGCCGAAGCCGTCCATCAGCACCCCGATCGAGCCGACGATCGAGGCCTTGTCGACGTAGATCTCGTCGGCCCCGACGGCGACGTAATAGGCCGCCGACGCGCACAGCTCCTCGCACACCGCGTAGACCTTCTTGCCGTGCAGGGCCTTCAGGCGCTGCAGCTCGTCGTGGATCAGGCCGGCCTGCACCGGGCTGCCGCCGGGCGAGTTGATGCGCAGCACGATCGCCTGGGCGCCGGCGTCGGCGAAGGCCTCGCGCAACGCGGCGTTCAGGCCCTCGGCGTTGGCCTCGGCATCGGCGGCGATCTCCCCGCGCAGCTCGACCAGCGCGGTGTGCGGCCCGCTCGCCACGCCGGCCGGCTGCTGGCGCAGCAGGCCCCACAGCAGCGCCCCGGCCAGCAGCAGCCAGGCCAGCCGCACGATCAGACGCCAGCGCCGCTCGCGGCGGCGGTCGGCGAGGAGCTGGCGCGCCAGGTCCTCGATCAGCCGGCCGTCGAAGCTGGCCAGCGCCGGCAGCGGCTCGAGTTCGTCGTCACCGGCCGGCGTGCGCTTGCGCGGCGGCTCGGGCGGCTCGCTCGGGCGGGTGTCGTCGAAGGGGTTCATGCGGTCCTCGCTCGGGCGGTGGCGGGGCCTGCGGCGTCAGTCACCGAAAGCCGGCCGGATGTCGCGGGAAGGATACCAACGGACCCGGCCGTCCTGCTCGTCCACCGCGATCGGCACCAGCCGGCCGCGACCGCAGGGCCCGCCGGCGCAGCGGCCGGTGGCCGGGTCGTAGTGCGCGCCGTGGATCGAACAGACGATGAAGGCGCGCTCGGCGTCGAGGAACTCGCCGGGGTTCCAGTCCATCTCGGCCGGCACATGGGCGCAGCGGTTCAGGTAGGCCACCGGCCGGCCGTCGAAGCGCAGCACGAAGGCACGTGCCGGCCGGCCGAACTCGAGCACGTCGAACAGCAGGGCCCGGCCGCGCTCGGCCAGCTCGGCGG
>CAZGDE010000617.1:0-2953 GCA_964524315.1 uncultured bacterium | reverse complement strand
GATACCTACCGTCCGACCTCGCGGGACGAGGTCGGCCACGCGGACACCTCGCTCTATGGCTATCTCGACGGCCTCGAAGGCGCCTACGCCAGCTACTGCAAGCAGGCGGGAAATGTCGACTACGAGGCCGACTTTGCCCGCAACATCTATCACGTGCCCTTTGGCGGCATGACCTTCTACGGCCATAAGCAGATCATGCGTGGCATTCGGCGCATGAGCGCGCGCGAGGCCAGGGAACATTGGGAGAAGCGAACCAAGCCGTCGCTGACCTACAACGGGCGCTTTGGCGGCAGCTACACCTCAGCGACCATGATCGCGCTTGCTGGACTGATCGACAGCGATCGGGATGTCGGCGCGGGTGATCGCATCAGCATCTACTCGTACGGCTCGGGCTCGTGTGCAGAGTTCTACGCCGCGAGAATCGGCGAGGAAGCGCGGCAGCGGGTCGCGGCTCAGCAGATCGGCGCCCGGCTCGATGCCCGTGAGGCGCTCGACATTTCCACCTACGAGTCACTCGAGCGCCTGCGCATGGCCAACGTGGACCAGCGCGACCTTGAGATCGCGAAGACCGGCCTCAATGGCCTGTACGAGCGTCGCTACGCCGGATCTGGCCTGGTCGTGCTCGACGGTGTTGACGGTTGGGAGCGTCGCTACCGAGTGGCGTAGCATGTTGCAGCGATTCCAGCGATCCCAGCGTCGCATCATCTGTCTTCTTGACGCGGGAGCGGTTCCCGCCCGGTGGCTCCCATGATCGAGATCAGCCTCACCAACGCTGCGGATGGGATCCGGTGGTTGACCCTAGAGCCGCACGCGAGTGAGCCAGACCGGGTCAGCCTCGACGGTGCTGGTATCGCGGCGCTGCACCGTGAGCTGCAAGCCGCTCAGCAAGATCCGCAGTGCCGCGCCGTCGTGATCCGTGGACGCAACGCGTCGTTTTGTGATGGCATGGATCTCCCCGCCGCGTTGCAGGCCGCGTCGCCGCGGCGTTACGAAGATCTCTCAAGCTTCGCGGAGTGCCTGCGACTGCTACGCGAGATGGACGCGCTGACGATCGCGAGTGTCGACGGGCGGGCATCGGGCGGTGGCGCTGGCCTGGCACTTGCGTGTGATCTCGTGCTGGCCACACGATCATCAAGCTTCGCGTTCCCCGAGGTGCTCTGGGGTCTCGTGCCCGGTGTGATCTTTCCAGTCATGATCGATCGTCTTGGCTTTGCGGTCGCGCGCAGCCTGGCACTGAGTGCCGGCACGATTGACGTTGGACCGCAGGGTTTGCTCGACGGCACCACCGTCGCAGCGCGATGGGATCGCTGCGTCGACCAGACCTGTGAGGACGCGGCCGCGCTTGAGCGCGCGACCCATGCCGTGCTCAAGCAGGCACTGCGGAGCAGCCCCGCCGCGATCGCGGCGATGAAGCGCTACGCCGCGGGGTTGCGCCCGGCCCGGGAGGGCGCCGAGACGGGCCCGTCGGCCGTCGCATTCGAGGGAGCAGTTGCCTCGGCGCGTGACGCTTTGCCTGCGCACGGCGAGGGCCTCGCCCAGCGGCTTGCGGCGGGCGTGGCGTGGACCAACGCCATGCTGGACGACCCCGAGAATCGCGAGCAGCTACGTGCTTTGCTCGACGGCGAACTCCCCGCTTGGAATCGACGATACCGTGCCCCTCGTACGGCCAAGGACGAGACATGACCACTCTCCAGCGAAGTGACAAGATCGAGCTGACGATCGATCCCGAAGGGATCGCGATCTTGCGCATGTGCGACGTGGCTGGGCGCAACGCGTTCTCGCGCGCCTTTGTCGACGAGCTGGTCACGGCGCTCGGCCGCTTGGACAATCCGCAGGTCAAGGTTGCAGTGCTCTGCGGACTCGACGACGTCTTCTCCGCAGGCGGCGATCGAGCGCTGCTGCTTGAGCTCTCGCAAGGTGGCATCGCGCCCTATGACCTGTTGCTCACGCGCTCGCTGCTGGAGGTTCCGGTGCCGACGATCGCGGCGATGCGTGGCGCTGCGGTCGGCGGGGCACTCGTGTTTGGACTGACCTGCGACATGGTGGTGATGTCGGAACGGGCCCGCTACGGCGCAAACTTCATGGAGCTCGGATTTACGCCCGGCATGGGCACCACCGCGCTCATCCAGGCCGCCTTTGGCGAATATCTCGCCGCGGAGATGATGTTCTCTGCGCGCTACGTCTTGGGTCGAGAGCTCAAGGCCAACGCCCGCGTCAACGCGATCCTTCCGCCCGAGCAGGTCGAGGAGCGCGCGCTTCAGCTCGCCGCGCGAATCGCAGACAAGCCACGCGCAGCGACGCTCCTGCTGAAGCGGACGCTGGGTCTGGGCCGGCGCATGGCCTTTGAGCAGGCGCGACTCCAAGAGTCACTGATGCACGAGATTTGCTTTGCAGACCGGAATCTCGGCGAGCGGATCCGGGCGGAATACCTGCCGACCGGATCCGATCCCGCCGAGGCGCCTGCGGGCCAGGAGGGCACCAAGAAGTGATAAGAAGCGCGGCAGCAAGGAGAGCGCGGCAGCTATGCGGCTAAATGACTTCACAGGCAAGGCGGTGCTGATCAGCGGCGGCACCAAGGGCATCGGCCTCGCGACCGGGCTGACCTTTGCGCGTCGTGGCGCGCAGGTCTGGCTCACGCATCGCTGGGGTTCTGCGGACGAGGACGCGATCCGTGGCCGCTTTGCGGAGCTTGGCGCACCTGCTCCGCGCATCGTCGAGGCAGACGCCTCGCGTGAGGAAGACATGCGCGCGGTCCTCAGCGCCATGAAGGAGCAGCACGACCGCGTCGACGTGTTCATCAGCAACGTCTGTGTGGTGATGCGCGGAGACGGTGTCGAGGCCCACAAGAAGCGCTCGCTACTCAAGAGCCTGGACTACTCAAGTTGGCCCTTCGTCGGCTACCTCAAGGGGATCCACACCACCTTCGGACACTGGCCGCGCTACGCGATCGCGA
>CAZGDE010000616.1:0-2961 GCA_964524315.1 uncultured bacterium | reverse complement strand
CAAAAACAGTCAACTACAGGTACCGCTGCGCGGAAGCAAGCTACAAATCCTGTGTATGACACCCCGCTTTTTTGACTTGCACGAAGTGACTTTTTCAGTTCCTAATTCGATCGCATCTTTCGATCATCATTTCAGTTCCCGATAGAGGTTTTCTGTATGGATCATCCGCTGTTGACCTTAACTCAGTCAGCTACTCCAGAGGCAGCAGTTGCCCTTCAGCAGGATTTACGGTCACGGGTGGTGATGGAGGATGACTTTGGTGAAGTGAAAACTGTTGCCGGAGTCGATGTGGGATTTGAAGAGGATGACCAGATTGCTTGTGCCGCGATCGCCGTTCTGCGATTTCCCGACCTGACGCTTCAGGAATCGGTCGTAATTCGCCGCCCCACAACCTTTCCCTATGTTCCAGGCTTGCTAGCATTTCGAGAAGTTCCGGTGGTGATGGAAGCGTTGGCGGAATTGAAGACGAAACCAGATCTGCTGCTGTGTGATGGCAATGGTTATATTCACCCACGTCGCTGTGGTTTTGCCTGTCATCTGGGCATTGTCAGTGGTTTACCCTCCATCGGTGTGGCAAAAATGCCTTACCTGGGGGAGCATGAACCCCTCGCAGAGCAGCGAGGCGCATGGCAACCGATTCGAGATAACGGGGAAGTCATTGGCGCGATCGTTCGCACGCAGTCAAATATCAAGCCTGTTTATGTCTCGGTTGGACATCGGATTAGTTTGAAGAGTGCGATCGAGTTTGTTCTACAGTGTGCACCCAAATATCGTCTTCCTGAAACCACTCGTCAGGCAGACCAACTCTCAAAAGGGCATACAAAACCAGTCTCTGCAATCTGAGAAAGAGATTGATACTGTCAATGAAGATATCAAAACTGGAGGTGAGGATCATGAAACGAAATAATTGTCATAAAACCAATCCAGATAACGATTTAGAAGATATCAACGACTTACAAGCGTTCTGCTTTTGAACCCTCTAGCAAACGTCGTCGAGGATATCCATCAGAAACTGCTGTCAAAAAAGGATATCGCATCGTTCACGGTGATAAAAAACTGCAAGAAAAGCTGGGTAACGACGATTTGTGTCCCTGTGCTTCTGGACGTTCCTTTCAAGCGATGTTGCCGTAATACTGGCAGATATGACGGTAGTTTACGCAGCCACTACTTTTAGGCAATAGCCTCACCTATTTTCACTTTTACTGGCAGTTGTTGCCGCGCCCTAATCATAGAAGCTTACATACCCCACCAAAACACAAACTGGTGCGTACATCGGGTTGTACGCTGCAAGCCTGAACCTTATTAGCAGGCAAACCTGAAGGGATAACACTCTTCAGCCAAGCTTCTGTAACTTGCGCGGCGACTTCTCACCCTTGCGTGTAAATGTAGTAATCGTTTGTGTGGGCGGTTACTGCAACGGTCTAGAGAGCCAACTGAAGGGATACCAGGCATCTATAGAGACGTTTACCTTTGTGAGAAACTATCCAGCTTGCCTAACCTGATGCTGTTGCTGCCCTGCCCTTCCCATCTGGAACTGCTGATGGAGATTCTGGATATACCATTGTCTGTGCGATCGGATAAGTAAAGTTAGAATAGGGCATAACTCATCGTTTGAGTGAGTTATTGCCCTTTCTGCTCTGTGTACTGCCCTTGAGTAAAGGAAGAATCACGAATGGTACAGATTCCAGAGAAAACAATCACGTTGGAAGAGTTTCTAAAGCTACCAGAAACAAAACCAGCTAGTGAGTACATTCATGGACAGGTGATTCAAAAGCCAATGCCACAAGGAAAGCACAGTAAATTACAGGGGAAGTTGGTCGCAGCAATTAATAAGGTTGTTGAAGATCAAAAAATTGCTTTGGCTTTTCCAGAATTGCGTTGTACGTTTGGTGGTCGATCGATTATCCCTGATATTTCCGTATTCGCCTGGAACCGAATTCCAATAGATGATAACGGCGATGTCGCAAATGTCTTTCCTATCTGTCCAGACTGGACGATCGAGATTCTTTCTCCAGATCAAAGCCCAACAAAAGTGACAGGCAATATTCTGCATTGTTTAAAACACGGATGTCAGATGGGGTGGCTGATTGATCCTGAGGAGCGATCGCTCCTCATCTACCCATCAGGACAACAGCCAGAATTGCTCCAGGAAGAGCAAGACACTTTACCTGTTCCTAACCTGGTTTCTGACCTGCGACTCACTATTGCTGATGTGTTTGGCTGGTTGAAGCTTTAGAGGTAGGCATCCATAAATAACGTCTATTTTTGGGAGACAGTCCCAACTTGCATAGCCTGCGCTGTTAACATAACCCGTCTCGTCTGGAACTGCTGATGGAGATTCTGGACATAACATTGCTCGTGCAGAAGGATAAGTAATAGCTAATTTTAAGGAAGAAACAATATTCCCCCTTAAAATTTAGCTTAAATCAATACAATTAAGTCACTTATTCAATCTTCTTTAAGAGCTTTTCCTCGGTCTTGATCAAAAAGCTATAGATTCTTTGTTCAATCCTTTTGAGGATCTCACGATGATTACCTACAATTGCTGAGAGGGATGCTTTTCTATTCATAAACTGTTTTTCGTTCTCTATTTCTAATGAAAAATGCTCAATAAAACTCTCAATTTCTGAAATACTCCTTCCGCTGATTTCTCCTTTATTCAATACGTTTCCATCTGGTTCTAAGCTAAGGCAAGCTCTTTCATTTATATAAGCTTCTAGTACTTGTCTTTCTATTCTGCTGATTTCATTACTTGAAAAATGTACGGAAACCTCATCAAAAATTCTTCTTCTTGCATCCTTGTCCCCAAAAGATACCATTTCGTATTCCAACCACCATAAATTCTTGTAATCTTGAAGCATCCGAGCAATCCTAACTGTTTTTCTTGCTATGCTGCTTAATTTGTAGTTACAGTGATCCTAAATAGGAGATGAACAGTAGCCGTACATAAACGCTTTGGCA
>CAZGDE010000615.1:0-2973 GCA_964524315.1 uncultured bacterium | reverse complement strand
GTTTTGACCTGCGATCGCAACCGTAACACTTCCTGATTCGATGCCTCCAGAGCCGCCTGATTAACTGCTTCCAGAGCAGATGGCATAGGAGCGGGGGCGATCGCGGGTTGGGTCGCTAGTTGGGCCGCAGCTTGTACTGTTTCCTGGGTGACGGTCACCGTCTGTGTCCGCCGTTCTGCCTCAAACTCAACTTTGCCCCGTAACCAATTAGCAATTAACTCCGGTGCAGTTTTTTTCAAACGGCGAATCGCGAGCGCCCCTGCGACTGGCTTCGAGAAGCGGGCAATCCAATGCATGAACTGATTCGCCGGACGGCAACGAAACTTGCGATTGATAATCTTGACCGTGCCGACATCGTACAGGCAATTAATAATCATTCTGGCGGTAATTTCTTCCCGCTCAAACATTCCTTTCAGGAGATATAAAACCTCCTGCATACGTTCCTCTTCCAAACGTGTTTCCGCAGCTAACTGAGCGGCGGTCAACAAGGAGTCACCGGATGTTTCGCCAGATAAATATTGCGCCATAATCCCTGGTTAGAGTGGCAGGTGATTGCTATGGAATACCATAGTTTGTCCAAGCATTTAGATTGGTTATCAACTTGCCAGTTTGATGTCTGTCTACAGGCAAAGTAGCCGTATTTATATCATTAAGCTACCGCATCTATGACAGTCTGTAATCCTTGTCTGGGAGTAAGTTTGGCTGTGAGCGCGCAAAGTGGTAGACATTCTTAGATCGGAATCCCGCCCCTTCAGTTCCCTGCCACTACCGTCAACACCACCCAGAAACGGTAAAATTGATAAATTTAGTGCAATTGAACTAAATACGGTTTCCCTAGCCGGAAATTGGTCGTTCTTCCGTATGAACGATGAAACCTGACCTGGGAACGAGAACGATACAATGTTAAGGATTATTTCTTCCTCCCCCTATGGCTAAGCGTGTCAAAAGTAAGGACAACGAAACCAGCGCACTTTACAATGGGCACGTCCATCCTCCGACAGCGCCCCTCAATTGCATTCGGATTCGGGGGGCACGGCAGCACAATCTCAAGAATATCGACCTGGAATTACCCCGCGATCGCCTGATTGTTCTGACTGGTGTTTCCGGTTCAGGAAAGTCATCCCTGGCCTTTGACACGATTTTCGCGGAAGGGCAGCGGCGCTATGTCGAATCCCTCAGTGCTTATGCCCGTCAGTTTTTGGGTCAGGTCGACAAGCCGGATGTAGACGCGATCGAGGGCCTGAGTCCGGCCATTTCGATTGACCAGAAATCCACTTCCCACAACCCTCGTTCCACTGTGGGTACGGTCACGGAAATCTACGACTATTTGCGCCTCCTGTATGGTCGGGCGGGGGAACCCCACTGTCCCCACTGCGATCGCTCCATTGCCCCCCAAACCGTTGACCAGATGGTTGACCGGATTATGGAACTTCCTGATCGCACCCGTTTCCAAATCCTGGCTCCCGTCGTCCGGGGTAAAAAAGGGACCCATAAAAAACTGCTGTCCAGCCTGGCCAGTGAAGGGTTTGTGCGGGTACGGATTGATGGGGAAGTGCGGGAACTGGGGGACGCGATCGAACTGGACAAAAACCAGCTCCACACGATTGAGATTGTGGTCGACCGGTTGGTGAAGAAAGAGGGCATGGAAGAACGGTTAGTCGACTCCCTCACAACCTGCCTGAAGCACTCGGAAGGAATTGCCGTTATTGACATTGTCCCCTCAGAAGCCAGCCAGGAACAGAACCCGGAGGCAGGCAAAGTCGTTGCCCTCCCAACCGGGAAAGCCCGTAAAGCTGCCGAGAAAGGGGCGGATTACGGCACTACACAGGCGACCCCGCAACCGCTTGTCTTCTCGGAAAACTTCGCCTGTCCCGAACATGGCGCGGTGATGGAAGAACTATCACCGCGCCTGTTCTCGTTCAACTCGCCCTATGGTGCCTGTCCAGGATGTCATGGGTTAGGGAGTCACCGCAAGTTTTCACCGGAACTGGTGGTTCCTAATCCTGATTTACCCGTTTATGCGGCGATCGCCCCCTGGTCTGATAAGGACAATACCTATTACCTGTCCCTGCTCTGCAGTGTGGCAAATGCCTTTGGCTTTGATATCCAAACGCCCTGGAAACAGTTGACGAAGGAGCAACAACACACTCTGTTACATGGTTCCAAAGAGCCGATCTGGATTGAGGCGGACTCCCGTTACCGGGAAGGGAAGGGCTATCAGCGCC
Source organism: uncultured bacterium (assembly GCA_964524315.1). GTDB lineage: Bacteria > Cyanobacteriota > Cyanobacteriia > Leptolyngbyales > Leptolyngbyaceae > CAZGDE01. The sequence goes on along the minus strand of CAZGDE010000615.1, from coordinate 748 downwards.
GTTACGAAGGGGCCTTACCCATTCTGGAACGGCAATACCAGGAAGCCAACTCCGATGTTTACAAACAAAAACTGGAGCAATACCTGGTTGATCAGCCTTGTGAAGTGTGCCAGGGCAGACGGTTGAAGCCCGAATCGCTGGCAGTGCGGTTGGGGCAATATTGCATTACGGATTTGCTGTCTGTCTCGATTCGGGACTGTCTGGATCGGGTCAACAACTTCCAGCTCAGTACCCGGCAGGCCCAAATTGCTGACCTGGCATTGCGAGAAGTCCGTGCCCGGTTGCAATTTTTGCTAGACGTGGGGTTAGACTATCTCACCCTCGATCGCCCCGCCATGACTCTATCGGGTGGGGAAGCCCAGCGGATTCGGCTGGCAACCCAGATTGGCTCTGGGTTAACGGGTGTTTTGTATGTGCTGGACGAACCCAGTATCGGCTTGCACCAGCGGGACAACACGCGTCTCCTCAAAACCCTCACCCGCCTCCGGAATTTGGGCAATACCCTGATTGTGGTTGAACACGACGAGGAAACGATTCGGGAGGCCGACTACATCGTCGATATTGGGCCTGGTGCGGGTGTGCATGGGGGACGCATCATTGCCCAGGGCAGTCTGGACAATGTGCTGCAAGCGGAGGAATCCCTTACAGGTGCCTACCTGTCGGGGCGACGGGTGATTCATACGCCTGCGGAACGGCGCGAGGGGAATGGCCCCCCCCCCCCCCCCCGCCACGCCCGGCGCAATAATCT
>CAZGDE010000614.1:0-2975 GCA_964524315.1 uncultured bacterium | reverse complement strand
GTGGGTAGCTAAGGCATAAGCCAACCAGGCGATCGCGCGGGTTCTGACTTCTCTAGAAACTAATAACCGATCCTCCCCGACCTCGAAGCAATACTCAGTAAAGCAATTCTCACTGAACACCCTGACGATAGGATTGTTGTAACGCTCATCTGCGAGTTCGCCATAAATCTGATCAGGTTCAGAGTAAGTAGCTACCCACTTGGGGATGCTGCCTAGGCGCTTTGTCACAGACAACGTATCGACTAACCTAGACAGGCGATTAAAGTTATCCTCAACAACTCGCACCAGGTTTCTATCTACCTCGTCATTGAAGTAGTAGAGGGTCTGCCCCTGTTCCCGATGCTTATATTTGACATGCAGCAGTCGCAGGACGGAGAGGGCGATCGCTTCAATATCAGTCTCTTGATCTTTGGCGCTGTACTCCAGACAGTAACCAGTCTTGGATCGGGTTAAGCGATCTGGAATGGGGTATTCCCCAATGTAAGTTTGAACGCATTCAACAGTGGTTGCGGTAGCCCGCTTGAGAACCGCCACCTTTAACCCAGTTCCCACTTCATTCACAGAGTAGAAGCGTCCTTCAAACTGGATCGCAACAGACTCTCTTAGGTCAAAGTGACCTGTCGCAGGACACACGCTACCAACTTCCACAAACCAGAGGTTGCCGTCTGGATCAAGACTGCCAGGGAGCCAGTAGTAGGTGACACCGTTCTCTACCTTACTGACATCAGTACGCACCGCAGTCGTCCAGATACCACCCCCAACAAAACAATTAGGGCTAAAGCAGTTAGGACCAAAGACATCATCGGAGTCCAGATCAACCCCTAAAACTTGCCCTTCCAGCTTGCCAACCCTGTTGAAGTCATCGCCAAAAGTGAGCCTAATAGACACTTTCCCTGAAGGCGTTAGGTCTGACTTGACAGTACTTTCGCCACCAGGTTCATGCAGGGTCAGTAGTTGATAAAAGCAAGTTTTAGTGTCCATTAGCTTTGCAGGGTAATGCTGAGGTTACTCAAAGTAATTAGGTTGCCAGCGGCAGGAGTGACTTCATCGGTAGGGTTAAACATCACTGCGTCCAGTACGCCTTCAACTTGCAGGGCGATCGCAGCCAAACTGTTAGGGCGAATGGATTCCCCCAAGGAGAGGTTGTCAAAGTAATTAGAGATTAGTGCCCGAACACTGGTAAGTACCTGATTAGAGTCGGCAAAGGGTGACACCTTCAGGAGGATGTTCACATTGACTGGTACTGAAACAATGCTGTCGATCAGGTAGCTAACGCCTGCCGCCTTGTTCTGACTGATCAGGGCTTCGACTTCATTCAGGATGGCTGAATCTTGGGAATCCACGTACACAGTGAAGTAGCCTGTGACTGGCGTATGCTCTTTGATAAAAACTCTAGAAACTTCCTCGACGGAAAGAACGGCACTCTGAATAAACTCCAGAGTGCCCAGGTTTAAACTTCGCAGGTAGAGCATTACTCTACTTCTAAATGCGAAATCTGACTCAGGATCGCGCCCTCCTGTCACACCAATTTGTGGTTCGTTCGTCAAAGGGTCTCTGTAGCGCCCAATTGTGAAAGTTACGCCGGGGAAAAATGACGAATAAAGGCGAGTACCTGCTGAAAGGTTAATGTCAGTTCCCTTTGTCAGGGATTGCATTGGGATGGCAAACTCGCCCCCACCTGTAGTCACTGCCTTAGTCAGCTTGTATTGGTACTGTGAGTCGGCTGAGCTGAGGACTAAGTTCTCTGGCAGGACATAGGGACTAGCTGAGGAAATCAATACCCAGCCTGTTCCATAGGTGCCAGCTTTCCTGTATAACCCAAAGTCCAGGGCTCGTAGATCCAGGTCATCGCCTGTAGCGGTCATCAAATAGAAGGACTGTTGGGTGGTTGCTAACCTGTAATCCTGTTCAGCAATGATGGAAGCTACCGAGCGGAGCAGGGCATAGATATTGCTATAACGACTGAAGTTCCCTAAAGGAGAACCCAGTGATTGCAATGATTGCTTTACGCTGCTGATAATGTCGCCAATACTTCTCATAGGATAGGCACTTCCATAGTTGCTTGTTGATTGTCAATGGAGTAATTAACCTGCACCTTCAGCGCTTCCAGGTCAGTTAGCCCTACCCCTACCGAATTCACAGTGATAGTTTCATCTAAATGAGATAAAGCTTGCCGCACATCGCGACCCGCTTCTGTCATCAAGTTAATGCTTAAGGGTTCTGATAGTTTGGTGTACAGAGGATCACCAAACTCATGGTCAGACAGGTCTAATCCATCTCCCGTTAAGACAAAACGGGAAAGGTAATGTTCAGGCGTTTCAACTGCTCGCCTGACGAGCGAGGTTTTTGCCACATCATCATCTTGAAGGAGCAGATCAAACGCGTCTCCTGCTTCTGTGTGGTCTGTATGAGCAACGCTTAAGTCTTCGTTGCTAAGGGCTAGGTCAGCCATGCCATTTATGCCAAATCAATTGGAGGGTATATAGAGTACGGTAGACCAATGATTAGGCGAGGTGTAGGAGTTATTACTCCTACTGTTATCTGACCTTTTATGGGTTGCGAAGAGGCACGGTTTAACGTTGCCCTGATCGTATAGAAACCCAGTGGCAACTCTTTATCTAATTCGTATAGAAATAACGTGCCAGTCGGTGACTGCTGGATATTCTTTGACCAGATACGTGACTGGGATGTATCGCACATCGCCCAGGCGAATATTGGATTGTCTTTTGTATAAAAAATATCGAGAGTAATTAGTGAAACTTCATTCCCCATAGCAGGGAAGAATACTGCAATCCCATTGTTAATAATGAAGGGAGGTTCGATTGGGTTCATACCAGTAGATAAGAGTCTTCAATAATGGGAGTTAGCTGATTGCCAATCCCTGTGGGGTCATATTCGTACAGGATGCCTGAGTTGTTTTCCAGAATGATCGAGGTCATGCCCTGGTTAAACACCGCGATGCCAACGTTGTTGAT
>CAZGDE010000613.1:0-3011 GCA_964524315.1 uncultured bacterium | reverse complement strand
GCCTCTACCCGCAACAATGGTTCATTGGCAAATATGGCCGTTCCTTCTGGGACAGCCCAAACATCACCAGTAAAGCGAGCATCGGCGAGCAATGACCAGAAGCGATCGGGCGCATTGGCAAAAATCCCTGTTGCCTGCAATGCCGTAATTTGCGCTGGGCTGAACCGCAACCCTTCCAAATAGGCCAGCACTTGCGCCAGACCCATTGCGATTAGGTAGCCAAATCCTTGCGGTAAGCGTCGCACAAATAGTTCAAAACTGGCTTGCCGTTGCTCAACTCCCTCACCCACATAGCAAGCGGTCATCGTTAGTTGATAGAGGTCGGTCAGCAAACTGTAGTCCTGCGGCGACAGCGCCAGCAACGGATCATTGGTTTTCAGTAGCGATAAGTAGTTGGACTCAGAAGCCAGTTCTACGGAGGTGGCATTAGACATTGTCTTTATAAATCGAAAAATACCTAATTCTTGGCTGGATGGCTGCGACGACGCAGTCGATGAACGAACGATCAATCCCTAGCGGACAATCTCACCGAGGGGCAGCAAATGACAGCAAGAGAGATTACGACATTTCTTAGTCTTACGCCTATTATAGTTAAAAAAACCAAAATTATCAAGCCATAAAAAGTTCAATCACACTGAAAACCCCGCCAAAATTGGCCAAGATTAGGGAACAGAGCAAGACTCAACCTCGACAGTTTTGCCATTTATAGTGATTTTCATTAAAATAACCATTAGCCTTACTTATGTATCGCAGCCATTCCAGCGACGTACAGCGCTAATCCTCGTGTAGGACATTACGCTGCATGAAGAAGTATCAAAGAATACGAATCTAACCTTAAATAATTAATTCAAAAGCCAGCGAATTATGATGGCTGTCGTCATAATGAAAGCATGGGGATCAGAATAATGAGGATTGAATAATTCAAGTTCGGTACTCGTTAAACCTGAGTCCGGATGATTAGAGTCAAGTTCAGCCGTTTCAAGTTCAAAGATTGATTCTTGAGGTAAACACTATGAGTATTCCGAAAATACTTGATGACGTTATCCAATACTTTTCCGAAGCAATTTCTCGGATTTTCGGACCCAGCGATGACGAATACCCCAACACGGGCGTACAACCATTTGACGGGGAGCCGAATAAGAAATCCCATCCTGTTGACTAAGTTCGGTTAAGTTCTTCCCTAACGTCTGAATTTACTTCCTTAATTAAAGTCAGACTAAGCTCTAAAAATTTAGACTTTGCCAAGTCTAACTGATAAGTGACTGTGTCAATTGTGGCTGTAGTTTCTGTTAATTAATTCTGCGAAGCTGATGGGAATAGTAATTACTATTCCCATCAGCTTTTGTGTTGGAGCGCATTTAAATCGAAACAATACCAGACCATTGGGCTTTTTTCTGCTGACTCCGACGGTAAGAAAAGAAATATTCTGGCGTTTGATAGGTACAGTGGGGGGCGATCGCGATCTGTTCCGGGCTCAGGCCCAGTTGTTCCAGTTGCAGAGCATTGACCCGACGCACATCCAACCGGATTCGCCCTGGCTCCGGATCATCGCGCAGAGGAGAGTTGGGTAGTTGACGTAGGGTCGTCAGAGTTTCTGTGACATTATCCGCTGCGGTAGGAACAACCGTAGCTCCAACCTGAGCCGCCACCGTTTCGGATACCTGGTAAACGTCACCGGCGATCGCTGGCCCCAGAGCCACCCGTAAATTCTTGAGTTGACTGCCCTGGGCTTGTAACCGAGCAATTGCCACAGGCACAATTTTCATTGCTGTCCCTCGCCAACCCGCATGCACTGCTGCCACTTGCCCTGTGACTTCATCCGCAATAAGCACGGGTGTACAATCCGCACTACATACCCACACAGCCTGGTGGGGTTGTTCGGTCAGTAAGCCGTCCGCCGGTGGGTGTTCATCCAGTAACAGGTTTTCCGTGGCAGGGCGATCGCCGGTTTCCACCTCTGACGGAGCCAGTACCGTATTGCCATGAACCTGCTTCACCCGATAGGTTTTCGCCGTAGCATGGAGAATAGGAGTCAATTCAGCGGGTGGGCGTGACCAAAACTGTTGTGTAAAAAAGCCGTGTGCCCAGGGTTTTAAAAGACTACAGGTCAGATAAGGTAATTCGTTCCAGGTGTGCCAGTACCAGGTATGCATGGAAATTCTGTCAAGGGTTCCCGCCTATTGTGACATACTCCCAGTCTCCTCTCTGAGACGGCACGGCCCAGCAGGAGGGTTGTCTTTTTGCCCCTCTGCCTCCTGATTTTCTATCTCTTGGCCATCATGTAATGACCACTAATCATGCACCGTCCCATCGGGCATGATCGCTTCTCTCAGATAGGCCCCATTCAAATTTGTCCCTTTCAGATTGGCATCTTTCAGGTTCGCCTTATGCAGGTTTGCTTCCTGCAGGTTCGCCATACTCAAGTTCGCCCGACTGAGGTTGGCCTCCCGCAGATTGGCCATTGTCAGGTTAGCCGTAATCAAACTGGCTTCGGTCAAATCGGTCATGCTGAGAGTTGCCTCCCGCAAATCGGCTTCCCGCAAATTCGCCCCCACCAGCGACGCCTTATAAAGATTGGTTCCAATCATCGTTGAACCAACCAGATTCGCTTTTTGCAAATTCGCACCAATCAAGTTGGTCATACACAGGTTGGCCAGACTCAGATTAGCCCGCCGCAAATTGCCTTCATAAATTGTTGCCCCAACCAGGTTGGCCATACATAGATTAGCCATGCACAGGTTGGTCATACTCAGATTGGCCTCCCGCAAATTTGCCATGCTGAAGTCAGCTTCGCGCAGGTCAGCTTTATACAGGCTGGCTTCCCATAGGTTGGCTTTATACAGGATGGCGGTATAGAGGGTCGCCCCTTCTAGTACCGCCGTACACAGGTTGGCCTCCCGCAGGTTCGCCATACTCAGGTCTACCTGGCTCAGGTCTGCCTCGCGCAAATCAGCCCGATACAGGTTGGCCTCCCGCAGGTTGGCTTTATAAAGAATCGCAGTGTAGAGGGT
>CAZGDE010000612.1:0-3027 GCA_964524315.1 uncultured bacterium | reverse complement strand
CTCATAAGGACGGGGTAAGCGCAACGTATCCAAACAAATGCCCGATCGCCAATCCCATAATTTGACCGAACCATCCTGGCTGCAACTGGCTAACAGATCGCCATTGGGATGGTAGGCAAGGCAACGCAACCATTTTTCGTGCCCCTGGAGCGATCGCAATGGTACTGGCGGATATAGAGCCGGAGATTGCAGTAATGATGGGAATTCCCACAGTTTGACACTACCATCCCCACCACCCGTCGCCAGAATCGTCCCATCGGGGCTGAAGGTAACTGCTAGCACCAGGCTATTGTGTGCTTTCCAGGTCTGGATACATTCACCCGTCTCCACCTGCCAGAGTTTTACCGTCCCATCGGAACTACTGCTGGCCAGAAGATGGCCACTGGGATTAAAAACAATGCAACGAATCCAACTGGTATGCCCTTTCAGTGTTTTTAGCGGTTTGACTGACAGTGTTGGTAATTGCTGGCTGACCCCAATTTCCCACAAACAAATGGTCTGATCCTGACTACCACTAGCCAGGAGATGACAGTTTGCCTTGCCCAAGGGATGCTGTGGCGCAAACGCAACCGACCAGACGCCGCTTTGATGTTGGTGCAGAATGTGCTGGCATGTGCCGGTTTCCCGTTCCCACAGGCGCAGAGTGCCGTCCAAACTGCCACTGGCGATCGCGGCTCCATCGGGGCTGAAGGCGACTGACCAGACGGCATGGGTATGCCCTGTAAGAATCTGCTGTTGATGGGGGTGACTGAATGTTTGCTGCGGCGAAATTTGCCAGAGGCGAATCGTACTGTCTTCACTGCCACTGGCGAGTGTTGCACCATCAGGACTGTAGGCAACTGACCAGATCCAACTCGTGTGACCGGGGTACGGCTGAGCGGTCAATTGGCCCTGGTTGAATTGTTCTGGCCGTTTCTGAGCGTCTATCTTCCAGGCATGGACAAGGCGATCCTGGCCACCACTGACCAGTTGCTGTCCGTCTGGGCTAAAGGCAACCGACCACACACCGCTGTTGTAACCCTGTAATACTTTCAAACAATGATTGGTACGGCTATCCCACAGGCGTACCGACTGATCCTCGCTGCCACTGGCGATGACCAGGCCATCAGGACTGATGGCAACCGACGAGACCCAACTGGTGTGCCCCTGCAAGACCCGAATGCATTCGCCATTGTTGTTCCACAAACGTACCGTCTGATCGCCGCTGCCACTGATCAGTAAGTAGGGAGATTCGGTAGAACAATTACCCGGCGGGCTTTCGGTATCAGTGGGGTAGGGCGCACAGGCGATCGCATAGATGGGGTGGGTATGTCCGGTAAGTGTGTTCTGGCAATCACCAGTGTTCACACTCCACAGTTTAATCGTGCAGTCGCGGCTACTACTGGCTAATGTGTGGCCATCGGGACTGAAAGCCACTGACTCGACCCAGTGGGTATGGCCGTTCAGGGTGAACTTAGCGGTGGTAGACAGGGAACTGGCGCTCAGAGGGGCCGCCGGGATCTCCCAGACCTTGACCGTTTTGTCGTAGCTACCGCTGGCCAGCAAGCGCCCATTGGGACTGAAGGCGATCGCATGGATTTCGTTGCTGTGCCCGTTCAGGGTTGCCACCCGCTCACCCGTCGCTACCTGCCAGAAATGGATCTGATGATCTTCATTGCCACTTGCCAGGTAATTGCCGTCAGGGCTGAATGCCAGGGCAAAGACGCGACTGGTGTAGTTATAAAATGTTTGCAAACATGCACCCGTCTCGATATCCCAGAGGTGGATGGTGCCATTGGCACTACTGGCAAGGAGGCGGTGATCGGGGCTAAATGCCACGGCCCAGACCCAACCTTCCTGCGACTTGCAGGTGAGTACCTTTTTGCCATCTGCTACCCGCCATACATGGACATCGTAGCTGATATCACTGGCCGCCAGAAGGGTGCCATCGGCACTGAACGTGACGCTCAAAATTTGACTGAAGGTTTCGGTAAAAGCGCAGTTGGTCAGGTCTGAGTGGGCCAGACTGGTGCCGTGCAGCGGTACTTTTCGCAGGTATGCCTGCCAGAGGATGAGGTGGGAAAAGTCACGCTGACTCAAATCAACGACTAACTGGCATAGCAAATTGATGACGTTACCGCCACTGTAACCGATCGCCGCCGCTGATTGACCGCGCCGCCCTGCTACCAGTTGCATCAACCGTTGATCTAATTTGCTGTGATCCAATTGCTTGCGTAACCGTTGCAAAAGGGGTTGCACAATCAGCCGAATTTGAGTTTCGCGAATGTAATCTTTCGCGGTGGCTTTCACCAACGCATAGTGGTGCAGGGGTGATGGGTGATGGGTAGGGCTCGACTGAGATCTCGACGGATGGGCGACCTCCGCCGAGATCTGCTCAATTTCCACACAAACCTGGGTAATTAACCATTCCGTGATGTATTCCATCACCGCTGGTAAGAGGGTAAAGAGGGCACCCCGCTTTTCAATGAGCGATCGCCGCTCCAGGGCTGTGAGGGTGTCTAAGAGTTGGGTTGGCAAAACAGGCGGAAAACAATCTGCTTGCAAGGTGGTAAAGCTGGTGGGTTCGCGATTGATCGCCAACCACACCATGACCTGTTGCTCCAGGTCAGAGAGCCGCCCAATTTGCCGTGCCAACAGATCGCGAATATCGCCAAAAATCGAATTCCCCTGTTGGGAAAATTCCAGAAACCGGGCAATACTGCCATCAAAGAAGTCAGCAATCGCCGTTGCCACAATCTTTAAGGCCAGAGGGTTGCCAGCATACTGGTTCACTAGTGCGTGCCAATCTGCGGTTGTTCCCGAAAACTGTCCCTTGAATTGAAACAACTCGCGCCCAATGGTGGCTGGTAGGCCCGTGAGCTGTAGCGATCGCACGGGTAATGTTTCTCCTTCTTTCGGGGCAAAGCCCTTAGGCTTCTCGCGACTGGTGAGAATCAGGCAACTTTGATGCTCTGTTTCTCCCACACAGCGCAACAAGTGACCGTACCCTTCATACCCTGGTAAATATCCTCCGTCGCGATCGCCCGG
>CAZGDE010000611.1:0-3044 GCA_964524315.1 uncultured bacterium | reverse complement strand
ACATGAAGTCATCGGGTGTACCATAGCGGGAAGTGCAGGCATAATGTCCAATGACCTGATATCCCCATGAACCATCAAAAGGATGCTCAGCGATCGGGAGCAGTTCAATGTGGGTAAAGCCCAACTCTTTGACATAGGGAATGAGCTTAGCGGCCAATTCTCGGTAGGTAAGAAACCTTGCACCAGGTTTCAGTTCTGACACCACCACCACCGATTCTTCTGTTCCATCGGGCAATTTTGCAGGTTCGGCCGAGGAAGCGTGCAGCCAGGAACCCAAATGCACCTCATAAACAGAGATGGGTTTGGTTAACGGCTCAGTGTGACGCCGCTGCTCCATCCACGCGTCGTCATGCCAGGTGTACCGATCCAGATTAGTCACAATTGAAGCAGTTTTAGGCCGAGGCTCTTGCTGGAAGCCGTAGGGATCAGACTTTTCGTAGATATGCCCTTCCCAGTTCTTGATCTCGTACTTGTAAGGGGCACCCTCACCCAATTCGGGTACAAACAGATCCCAAACACCATTGCCAATCTTACGCATTTGGTGTTTGCGACCATCCCAATGATTAAAATCACCTAACAACGAGACATTGCGAGCATTTGGAGCCCAAACAGCGAAGTAAACCCCTTTAACGCCGTTCATCTCAGTGAGATGGGCCCCCAGCTTTTCATAGATGCGATGGTGGTTACCCTCGGCAAACAGATGAACGTCAAAATCAGTCAGGTAAGGAGAACGGAAGGCATAGGGATCATAAATGACCCGTTCATGCTCGCCTTCCTTCAAACGCAATTGGTAATTAGACAGTTCAGGAACCTCAACCACACACTCAAAAAAGTGGGGATGGTGAGCAGGTTGCATTGCATACTCTGCACGACTTTCAGGACAAACCACCCAGACGGCATCAGCATTTGGCTGATAGGCACGCACGACCCAGGCTGCTTTCCCGTCGCTATTAATTTGATGGGGACCAAGCACTTCAAACGGATCATGATGCTGATTCCAAACAATCCGTTCTACCTGATCGGGGGTAATAGTTATTGTCATGAAGCTGCCTACCTAAAACAATTTCCTGAAGCTGTAAAGAAATATAAATGATTATGCAACACATTGTAATGAAACTAGCAAACCAGTTGCCAAATCTCAAATATCTCCGGGCATATATCAGCGATCGTGTTAGCAAAAACAAAATACGCCCTAACTGTACCATTTGCAGCCAGGGCGATTTTGCCAAAATTAAAAATTATTTCCCTCGTTCTGGTGGTTGAGTAACTTTCATCCCAGAATCTTGAACACAGCCTGATAGGACTCAGGCGCTACCCGTGAAGGTGACTTCAGGAAACTTAGCTTGGGCTTCAGCCACGGGACGCTTCTTGCCTTCTTCTTGCCAGTAGTTGATGACTTCAGTGGCTTTATTGAGTAGTTCCACCCGATCCACTTCCGAAATCCAGTGCTTAGCTTCCAATTCACTTTTTAGCTGCTCCCACGCATCATTGCGGGGCCAGAAAAAGTAGGATGTCAGCGGACTGGTACCTTTGCCAACCACCTGATCAACGGCTAATGCCACATTCTCATCGAGCCAGAGAACTTTCAAAATAAACTTAGACAACCCAACAACCTCCAGCGCATTCCCAGATTATTGATAACTTCCAGCCCATTATTCTATCGCATTTGTTCCTAATCGGTTAGTTTATTTGAATCATTTACCCTGAAAAGTTGTTCCATGTTACCTGCGCCATCTACTCCAAATCACCCTCTCGCCATCGTTGTGTTTGATATTGATGGTGTTGTCCGAGATGTCAGTAATTCTTACCGGCGAGCCCTAGCAGATACCGTTGAACACTTTACGGGAGGTGCTTATCGCCCATCTCCCGATGACATTGATGTCCTCAAAGCCGAAGGTCTGTGGAATAACGACTGGGAAGCATCCCGTGAACTGGTTCATCGCTATTTCGCCGGAGTTGCGCCAGCAGAAGTACCTGCCGAACGGAGCAAGGAGACGGCCATGAAACCCGCGATCGCCCCCGACTACGAAGAGTTAGTGGCATTTTTCCAACAGCGCTACCGTGGCCCTGATCCTACTAATTGGACAGGCTATATCTGTCAGGAGCCCCTATTAATGCAGGCAAGCTATTTGGAGCAGCTAACTGCGGCAGGGATCGCCTGGGGTTTTTTCAGTGGTGCCACCACAGGATCAGCCCGCTACGTATTAGAGCGCCGTTTGGGATTAGCCAACCCAGTTCTGGTAGCAATGGAAGATGCACCCGGTAAACCGGATCCAACAGGCTTGTTTCAGACCGTCCACCTACTCAATGGTAATCACTCTGCCAGCCCGGTTATTTACGTGGGGGATACAGTCGCGGATATGTACACGGTTACCCATGCCCGCGAGCAACATCCAGAGCGGATCTGGATTGGCGTGGGAGTTTTACCTCCCCATGTGCAAGCCACACCAGAACAGCACCAGAATTATGTGAGGCTTTTACATCATGCTGGTGCGAAGACTGTATTGAGTAACGTCGAAGAACTCGACCCTAAGCAGGTTGAGGCATTAATCAGTTAGTGATAACAGCCGGAATTAAATTGACTGATTCTGCAGGATGAAAGTGATTTCGCCCTGCTGCTCCATAAATAGCAGCACTTCAAAGGGGAATTGTAGCTTTTTCTGGAGTGTCAAAACCAGTTCCAACACTTCTGTTTGAGTCCAGACATGGTAATGAATGCTGTAGTCCATTGCCATGAGACGTTCCACCTCAGGAGTAACTCGTGGATCCGCCTGAGCTTCTTGATGGTTCTTGTGACCGAGATTGACAAAGGCGGCCCACTCCTCAAAGTGTTGCCGCTTTGACCAGGCAGGACCATCGTGATAATCCCGTAACAGGTGTTCGATGTCAGTTACGGGATGATGGGCATCAAAGCTATAACGTTTGTCTGGAACAGAGAGATACAAAATTCCCTTCGGTTTCAGCACACGTAACATGTTGGCGATCGCCCGAATCGGATCCTGACAATGCTCTAAAAACTGATGGGCAATCACAAAGTCCTGGGT
>CAZGDE010000610.1:0-3055 GCA_964524315.1 uncultured bacterium | reverse complement strand
CTATATAGTAGTATAGTATGTAAGAATAAGAAAGCCCCTGCTTAATGCCCCGGAACCTGTCCAGCCCCAACAACTATGGAAGCCATACGAGCGCTGTAGCCAGGGAATTGTGGCATAGTCCGACTGATTTAATGAGTCGTCAACAGAATCATTCGTCAACCGTCTTTTACAGTGAAATTAGGAGAAGTTAACATGCCGGTTTCTCATTTGCCGCAACTCCGCACTATCGATGCCCCAACCTTGAAACAGTTGTTAGATCGGCGATCGGTGACCCTCATTGATGTGCGTGAATCGGGAGAATTTGCGGCAGAACATATTCCAGGAGCGACCCTGGTATCTCTGTCTAAGTTCGATCCCCGGAGAATTCCCCAGGCGGATAATTTGCAACTGGTATTGTATTGTCGTTCTGGGCATCGTTCGGCGATCGCCACCCAACAGCTTCTCGACGCTGGATTTGAGTCTGTTTCCCAACTCTCCTCCGGCATTGCCGCCTGGAAAGAGGCAGGCTATGAAACGGTCAGTAACCCGAATGCCCCAATTAGCCTGATCCGACAGGTACAAATTCTCACCGGTTCCACGGTGTTACTAGGGACAATTCTAAGTGTCCTGTTCTCTCTCTGGTTCCTGGTTTTACCGGGTTTAGTTGGGGCCGGACTGCTGTTTTCCGGTATAACAGACACCTGCATACTGGGTATGTTGCTGGCTAAATTACCCTATAACCAACGGTGCTAATCCCCATAAAACGGATCATGGCATGATAGCCGGGGGATTGGCATCAGTCTTGGAAACGATGGTTGGCGCAGGGTGACTGGTTGGCAATCAGGCAGTCACCCACTCCAGACACCTTTAATTGCTGCAAAGTTATATAGTGCTATACTGGTTTAATGGTGTCGTTCAACACCTCGCCCATAAAAGTCTTTAAGGAGCCTATGGCACTTGTCATTAATACTGATACCTGCACCGGTTGTCGAATCTGTACCTCAGTCTGTCCGGAGGGGGCAATTTCTGTTGATGAAGAATCCTTTGCCTTAGTCATTAATCCCAAACTCTGCACGGAATGTCGGGATTGCCAATCCACTTGTCCCGCTGATAGCATTCATGAGCCAGGGTAGCCTGAGATTTTTCGCTAGCAAACCCCCTGTCAGGGCAGGTTGAGCCACAATATGACTGGCTAATGCTAAGAACGTTGGCAAAACCTGCCCTTGCGCCAGTAACGCTGTAATAGGCTGATAGTCCCTCGTTGATGCCTTACGGCGATCGCCCCATACATCCGACATAACCTGGATGGACTGGCAAAGGCTGTCTGAATTGCACTTGCCAGTTAATAGCTGCTAATTGCTTCTAATAACCCCTGGGTAGTCTGAGCATAGCTGTACTTTTTGATGATACGACGGCTTTCCTGGCCCCATGTTGATAGGCGATCGCGATCAGCAAAAGCGATCTGCAGATACTCTGTCAGGACAGGAACATCCCCGGCGGGAAAAATCAGGCCATTCTGCTGGGAATGCACCAGATCGGCCGCACAACCCACATGGTCACTGACTAATACGGGCTTTGCTAAACACATCGCCTCGTTGATGGCCAGTCCCCAGGTTTCGCCCGCACCATAGCTGGGTAACACTACCAGATCGGCGATCGCGTAGGTACGTGGCATCTGACTCTGATTTTGAAATGGGGCGAAATAAATATGGGAATGGTTGGCAGCCTGTTGTTTCAAGTCTGCTTCCAGTTCACCACTGCCGACAAATAGCAGGGAAACATCGGGTAAATTAGCCTGGAGAAACGCCTGGAGCAGGTCAAATGGCCGTTTTTTCGGAATTAATTTACCCGCAGCCAGGATAACGGCATGATGGGCAGGAATCCCTAATTCCTGTTTCCATTGTGCTGCCTGTGTGTTCGCACGGTCAGCCTGGGCGAAGAAGCGATCGTTATCGATGGCATGGGGTGAAAAGAACAGGCGATCGCTAGAAATACCATGCGCCTGAAAATAGTGATAATTGGCTTTGCCCACATACAAACAGGCGGCAAAACGCCGAAATACCTGTGCGATCCATTGTTGCTTGAGCCAGGGTTTCAGGCCGCGATCGGGCACTAACCGATGGGAATCTCCCCGAAATAGAATGGGGGTTTTCTGCCAGCTCCAGAGAAAGTGATACAGACTGGCATAGTTGTAATTCATTAGCAGAACTGTGTCCGGTTGATAGTCTTTCACCTGCTGGATCAATGATGGATTTTGCAGACCCCAGAAGTGCTTTGTACCGGGACTTTTGCTCACATTGGGGACAAACTCAAACTCATATCCCTCCAGTAGGGGCACGTCCCACGCGATCGCCTGCTGAAAGCCCGGATCAACCTGTTGTCGCACGCCAAAGTCCCACAGGTAGAATACGCGGAATTCTAACCCCGTATGGGTTTGCAAATAACGGAACCAGGGGGCGTAGTATTGAATGGGGTGGGAGGTAATGATTGCCAGCTTGGTCATGGACGGGATGGAAGTAATTTTTCTAAAGCAGGACGTTGCAATTTCATAAATGCAAACCGAATTCCCAAAATGGGCACGGAGGATTGAAACAGGGTGGCAGCGTACACTCCGGCAGTCCATTCCGTTGATGCCAGCGCCAGACTCAAGACCAGTACACAAAACATGGTACGGGCTGAAAATGCGGGTGTTCCAATGGCAAGACGTGTGACTGCGCCATAAAACGCACCCAGAACGGCACCAATGCCAGCACAGCCAACCAGGCCAAAGTTCGCATAGGCTTCTGGTAAAAGCCCCCAGGCGATCGTGGTTTTCAACGTATCCTGGTATGTCTGACGATGAATGTGAATATTCAACATATGCGTCCCTTCGTGACTCCGAATTTTGTTGGGACTTAGGGCCCGTGGGATAAATAGCAGGGGAATAATGCTATAGGTCGCCCCGCCGACAAAGGTATACTGACTGGGAATCTTTTCCTGCGCCATCATCAACATATGAATGACACTAGAACGCTCGATAAAGGATTCTTTTTTCTCTTTCTTCGGCTCATACCGTTTTGGCTGGGGGTTCAGGTTT
>CAZGDE010000609.1:0-3063 GCA_964524315.1 uncultured bacterium | reverse complement strand
CCGGGGGCTGTCGGTCAGCTTCTTTGAAGATGCTGCTCTGACGATCCGCAGCGTTAGCCCCGATTACTGCACGCCTTCGGGCTTGTGTCCTGGCGATGCCGTCTTTAAAGCCGAACGCCTGTATGGGGCAGCGTTAGTAGAACCGCGATCAGGTGCTGACTATTGGCAGTACATAAACTCGGAAGTCGCCTGCAGGATGGAGCTGGAGGTGACGAATGAAACCGTGGGGGCGATCGCGATACTCTGCCAAATATAGGCTCCCACGTTTTTTGTGCTCCTGGTATTTGAAGTTTTCGGAACCCTTGATTTTGCGTTGCTTCTTTGAGTGATCGCTCCCCAATTCACCAGCATTGCGTAAGAGCCCAAAAAGCGAGAGACGCGATAGTTAGTCATCAACGAGGCGGTCAACCTGAGGTAATAATCAGGCCGCCCTCTCAGACTTCAAACAGGCCGCTAAGTTTTAGCAACAGATCGGCAATGTAGAACGTTATCGCGCTGCCCTCGATCGGATTACGCTACCTGGCGCTCAGTAATTGGTAGGGGTATGCTGATAAAACTCAATTGCATCTAACAAAAGTAAGAGAGGATGAATTAGACCTGCCTGGAGATAGATTGTTGGATGGAATTGAGCTTGTGGTATCGATCACTACGAAAATGATTGTTTCCAATGACTAACCTGACAACCAGTCTTTGAATCAATCTCGTTTTAGTTAAAGAAGAAATTTATAGCAGTTCTCTAATTAATGAAGTAATGGGGGTGCAGGGGTGAACCCCTAAACCTACCTGTCTCCTTAGTCAGGGGAACACTGAATACATCAATTGACCGCTGGAAACAGTTAATCCGGAGGGCAAAACCGATGGTAAATGTCAGTCAGGCAAGCGATCGCAAAACCACTCAAAAACTCAATAAGATTGAGCAGGCGAAAGCCAAAAAACATCCTCTATTACTGCAACATGAGTTAGAGCATTTTATCCAGATTGGTTGGGAAGCCATGGATGAATTTGAGCGGGATCACGGCCTCAAATGGTTAGGTTTCTTTCATCGCAAAAACCGAAACAAACCGTTGCTTGAGCCGCTTACCCAGCAAAATTATGAGTGATTCAATCAAAACTCTCTGCCCTTATTGTGGGGTTGGCTGTGGCCTGGATGTCTCACCACCAGCCTCACCCAAAAAACCGACTCATCGGAATGAGCAAGGTATGCCGATTTGGAAAGTGAAGGGAGATAAGCATCTTTCTCCTGCCTGAGTTCATTTTGTCGGGGTGGTGTTTCTTAGCAGCGATTCTATCCCTGCTGATTGTCGTGATTTGCCAATTTTCCTCTCCAGTGAATTGGAACCGGGGGACGACTGACTGAAACGGGGGCAGATACGCCATACCCGATCGCCTACTGGCAGGGCAAATTTTTTTGTACGGTTTGACGTTTTACCGTACAAAATTTGAGGGCGGGAGCAATTACCCTGACCTGAAAGTAATCTCTCCCAGCGCTTTATCTAAACAGGAGGCACAATAGAAAGAGAATGGTGCTGCCAATGATGACCCAGACCCTGTTACTTGACCCAGACTCCGGTTCGACTCAAGAGAAATTTCACGCCAATCTTCCTCCAGAATTGGCGGCCCAGTTAGACGAGGTAATGCAGCGAGATCGCACATTCTTCCTGCAACACCCGGAGTGCGATTATTATGTTCGTCCCATTACGCCAGTGGAAGTTTTGGAGGGGCAGGTTCTGGGTAAGGAGGTGCATGAACAGGCACGGGTGTTGGTGGGTGAAGTGGTTTCAGGGAGCCGTGTCAGATTAACCATTCTCGACGACCTGCCACCCCCGATAGAGGAGTTCAAAGCCCTGCAGCAGCAGATGCGGCAGGAGATGGGGGCGAAAGCTCCAACTCTCAAAGAGCGGATTCAGCACAATCAGAAATCTCGCCCGAGAGCGAAAGGCTTTGGACCCAAACGGTAGGGACGATCTCAAAGGGAAGCTCTCTATTTTCAGACCACTCCCGCACACCAACCAAAAACTTCCGGTAGAACCGCCAGCAGTTCCTGCATCCGCTCTTCAGACTGCTCCCAAAGTTGCCGAATCATTTCTGCTCTCACTTCAGCATCCCAGCTAAGCAGCAGCGTTTCCACGGCTTCCCGTCCTCGGGAGATCGCCGCTTCTAACGCTGCAACCCCCACTGGGAGATCCCTTCCTGGATCACCCCCCCAATCTTCTAATTCAACTCGGGAGGGTGATCCAAACGCCTCTTTCTGAGCCAGTCGCTCCCGTTTCTGCCGCCGCCGCTCCAGCACCGACCAGACCCGTTGCCAATGCTCTAACTCCAGACGATAGAGCCGTAACTTCTCCCCTTCATAGCCGGGGACGGAGCGGGACCAGGTCTGGGTCAATTTAATCCCCAATTGGGACAGCAGTTGATGCACCACCTGGGTATCACTCATCTGGGGATTAACCGTGAAATGGAGCAGTCCCTTGATTAAGGGAGCCAGACGGCGAGCCTTCGTCGCGTACTCCGCCAGGTCATACCTGGTCCAGCTCCACCCGGATCGCAGCTTCTGGAGCAATTCCGTCAACCCCACTTCGGAACGAACCCGTTGCCGCAGGGTGGCCCCCGACAGATCCCAGGGGCAATACCCCTTTTGCCAGGACAGTTGTTTTTCCAGTCCCTTCGCTGTCCGCTCCTGAGCCAACTCGGGTAGGAGCTGGGCTTCCAGGCTCAGCAGTTCGCGGCGGCGACGGCCCTCCTGGTCCCATAAAACATCCTCAACTGTCAGTTCTTCTAGGGCATAAAAGTCTTTCAAATAAAACTTGGCGATCGCCGCTGATTCCTCCGGGGTCATGGTTTCTTTCTGTTCCAGGGCGAGAATTTCGCTGTAGGTCAGGTCAGCAGCTCTGACCAGAGTGGCCGCATCAACCGCCTGTTGCTCCTGCCGCGCGGTGGCCAGCAAGACTTTGAGATGGGCATCGGAAGACCAATCCTCGATCGTCACGAGATTCCCTTCAAACTTCAGCCGCACCAGCAGGGCTTGCCGCAGATGATGCATGGAAAAGTTCTGGTCTGCCGTGA
>CAZGDE010000608.1:0-3063 GCA_964524315.1 uncultured bacterium | reverse complement strand
CCTTGATTCCCGGCTATACCCATCTACAACGGGCTCAGCCGCTCAGCCTGGCCCACCATTTACTGGCCTATGTGGAAATGAGCCAGCGCGACTGGGTCCGCCTGGGTGAAATTTACCAACGGGTCAATGTTTCTCCCCTTGGTTCGGGCGCATTGGCTGGAACTACTTTCCCTATTGATCGCCATTACACCGCCAACTTACTCAACTTCGACGGTGTGTATGCGAATAGTCTGGATGGCGTGAGCGATCGTGATTTTGCGATCGAGTTTCTCTGTGCCGCCAGTCTGATTATGGTTCACCTGAGTCGTTTGTCAGAAGAAGTGATTCTGTGGGCATCGGAAGAGTTTGGCTTTGTGAGCCTGCGGGATAGTTGCTCCACAGGTTCAAGTATCATGCCACAAAAGAAAAACCCCGATGTGCCTGAACTGGTGCGCGGTAAGACGGGTAGAGTATTTGGGCATCTCCAGGGCATGCTGGTGCTAATGAAGGGATTACCCCTCGCATACAACAAGGATTTGCAGGAAGACAAGGAAGCCCTGTTTGATGCCGTCATTACGGTGCAATCATGTCTGGAAGCAATGACCATACTCCTGCGGGAAGGCATGGAGTTTAAGGTGACTCGGCTACAAGCGGCAGTGAATGAGGATTTCTCTAACGCAACCGATGTCGCGGACTATTTGGCAGCCAAGGGGGTACCGTTCCGAGAAGCCTATAACCTGGTCGGAAAAGTTGTTAAAACTTCACTGGCTCAGGGCAAGCTGTTAAAAGACCTGACCTTGTCCGAATGGCAAGAGTTACATCCCGCCTTTGCCGCCGATATTTATGCGGCGATCGCCCCCGCCCGCGTTGTCGCTGCCCGTAATAGTTATGGTGGCACTGGGTTTGAGCAGGTGCGTCAAGCCCTCCAGTCAGCCCAAACCAGGTGGCAATCAGCCGTCGAAACACCCCCCCGAATGGAATAACGCTGGTGGTATGAGGCTGGTTACATGACGCTAACTAAACCGTTACTTGAATCCGACTGTCCCAAGCGTCGTATGAGCCACTCTGAGAAAGTCACGGTTCTATCCCATCCCTTTTCGTATGGGCAACTGTTTAACAGCCCTGGTTGCCATTTTCGCTACCGGGTGATTGGCCCCTGCTGCCGCTTGTTTGACCGTGACCAACTACCCTGGCCTTGCTGTCGCTTGCAATGGCGAGGGAAGGAACCTAGCTGGCGACGGGTAGGCAGGCGGTTTGTCGTTGATATGGCAACCCGCACCCATCCATCCTACAGTGTAGAGATTATTGGTCAGGGTTCTCTGGATGCCGTGGTGGTTACACTGTACTCAGTGACCTTGGCAAAAGCAATGCAGGATTGGTGGCATTCCGATCGCCTGCGCCACTACCCGGAGCTACCCGAAACTGAAGCAGTTACAACATAACCGGCACAATGGTTTGAAACCAGTGCCGCAGACTCTCTGGCAAATTGATGCGATCACGGGTCGTGGGATTAATGCAAACATGGCGGGTCTGCGCCCGACTTACCGATCGCTCCAGACGGTTTTCTAGAAAAATCTCGTAGGTTACTTCAAACTCACTCTCCTTCAGGAGTTGGGGAGTCAGGCGAATATCCAGGCGATCGCCACAGAGCATGGGCGCAAAAAAATCGACACTGGCGTGGGTAATGGGAACCGCCACATCCACCCCACTAAAAAATAATCGGAGATTGATGCCAGTTGCAGCCAGCGATGTTTCATAAGCCTCATGGCAAATAGCTAACACGTTGGCGAAATAAACAACACCAGCAGCATCAGTGTCTTGAAAGCGAACAGTACGATGGTAAACAAAAGGCATGGGGAAGACTGGGGCGTGGTAAGGAAATGGCAATTTTTATACCGCCCCTGTCCAAAGTGTAGACTCTATACTTTCTGCTCCGGAAGACCTAACTCAAGCACTCGAAAAACTCTTTACACTGGAAGAGAGTACGAAGCAAGGAGAGTTTCATGACAGAGCAATCTGCTCGCGAGTTATTTCGGGCTGCTTACGAGAATCGCTATACCTGGGACAAAAACTTCCCCGGTTACACGGCTGATGTTCAGTTAAAAGCAGGTGATCAGATCCACACAGGCAAAATTCGAATCAACTCGGATCTCACGTTTGACGTGGTGGATGTGGCAGATGAAGACGCCAAAAAAGCCATTCATAGCCAGGTGTGGGAAATTGCCGTTCACCGTGTCCGTCGCCCCTTCGAAGAAACTCACGGCAAAAATACATTTACGTTAGGTGCTACCGATGAAACGGGAGCCGTCGATATCTTGGTCGGTGGTAAAGCCGAGGGCGATCGCTACAAGGTGCGGAACAACATCGTGACGCTGGTGCATCGTCGCATCCATAATGTGGTGGTCACAATCAACACGATTGATACGATCGACACGGGTGCAGGTTATCTCTCCCATACCTACGACTCTGTGTACCACGATCCCCAAACTGGAGAACAGAAAGGTTCCCCGCAACAGTTTACGGATAGCTACGAACAAGTGGGCGGCTACTGGATCATGAATCGGCGGGTGATCCGATCCCTTGAAGCGGGTAAACCAACGGCAAGTGAATTCGCGTTTACCAACGTGGCATTGCTCCAACCCGTCGCTGTTTAACTCCATCGCTGTTTAACTTCGATAACGTTTACAGCTAGGATCAATTACAGTCTCGCTGCGAATTAACCAATCCCTGTAAAAGTAGAACCGGAAGGTAATTATGTCTCAAACCTTGCCACTGACACCCGATAACGTTGAAACCGTTCTCGATGAAATGCGTCCCTATCTAATGGCAGATGGTGGCAACGTCGAACTCGTTGAAATTGATGGCCCAATTGTCAAGTTGCGGCTGCAAGGGGCTTGCGGTTCCTGCCCCAGTTCCACGATGACGTTAAGAATGGGGATTGAACGTCGTTTACGCGAATTCATCCCTGAAATTGCCGAAGTAGAACAAGTTGTCTAAAAAAGCTGGCTCATAAAAAAGCTGGCTAAGTTGTAGTTTGAGTTCTGCTTGCGCCCCCCTGCTGTCACAACCGCTCCTAATTAGAAG
>CAZGDE010000607.1:0-3075 GCA_964524315.1 uncultured bacterium | reverse complement strand
GTCAACTACACTGTTGAAGATGCCAGAGTTGGCGGAGCGATTGAGAAAGATCGGTTGGTTATGGAGATCTGGACGAATGGTAGTCTTACACCTCAAGAGGCTATCAGTCAAGCTGCTAACATTCTGGTTGATTTGTTTAATCCGCTCCGAGAAATTACGTTTGAACCGACGACGGATGATTTTGAAGATGATGCTGATCCTGCAAATCAAATCCCGATTGAAGAGTTGCAGCTTTCGGTTCGAGCCTACAACTGCTTGAAGCGTGCTCAAATTAATTCGGTTGCGGATTTACTTGATTACACCCAGGAAGATCTGTTAGAGATCAAAAATTTTGGACAGAAGTCTGCTGAGGAAGTTGTTGAAGCTTTGCAACAACGCTTGGGTATTACCTTGCCTCAGGAAAAGTCTTCTAAGGCCAATCCATAGTTATTAACTATCTGGTTGATTTCTCAAATTGGATAGTTAATAGCTGACTACTAGCTACTATGTGAGAGTTAAAGTCTTATGCGTCACCGTTGTCGTGTCCCTCAACTTAGCAAGCCCGCCGATCAGCGTCGCGCTCTGTTGCGTACCTTAGCTACTGAACTAATTCGTCATGGTCGGATTACTACGACAAAAACTCGTGCCAAGGCGGTTCGTTCTGAAGTAGAGCGAATGATTACTTTGGCTAAGGATGGTTCGTTAGCATCCAGACGTCGAGTACTTGGTTATCTGTATGATAAGCAGCTTGTTCATGCACTATTTGAGCAGGCAAGTGTACGTTATGCGGATCGAGAGGGCGGTTACACTCGTATTCTGCGGACTGTTCAGCGTCGGGGTGATAATGCTGAAATGGCAATCATTGAACTGACCTGATTATGCTATCAGCCGCGTTACAGCCAACTCAAAGGGTTGCCCTAGTCATTCAATACTTGGGCACTCATTTTCATGGGTGGCAGTATCAACCGAATCAGCGGACAGTACAGGAAGAAATTGAGAAGGCTATCGGATCTGTTTTAGGCATTCCTGTCAGAATTCATGCGGCGGGTAGAACTGACTCAGGGGTTCATGCTGCGGCTCAAGTTGCTCACTTTGATGCTCCTCTGCGTGTTCCAGCGCATCGTTGGGCAGATATGCTGAATTCCCGATTGCCTGAAGATATTCTGATTCGAGCGTCTGCGGCAGTTAGTCCAACCTGGCACGCCCGCTTTTCTGCCATCTGGCGACGTTACCGTTATACCTTATATACCGATCCTCGGCCTAATTTATTTGTTCGCCCATTTGCCTGGCATTATTACTATGAGTTTGTGGATGAGTCATTGATTCAGGAAGCATTAACTCCTTTGATCGGCAGGCATCATTTGGCTGCATTTCATCGGGCAGGTTCAAGGCGTCCTCATTCCTGGGTTGATGTACAGGTGGCGGAGTGTAGACGACAGGGATCATTTCTTTATATTGAGGTTCAGGCAAGTGGCTTTCTGTATGGGATGATGCGCTTGTTGGTGGGATTGTTGGTGCAGGTGGGGCGGGGAGTGAGATCGCCAATTAGTTTTACTGAAATTTGGCAGGAACAGTTGCGAGAACAGGTCAGGTATGCCGCGCCACCACAAGGTTTATGTCTGTTAAGAGTTGGTTATCCAGAATTTCCTTTTCCTCCTGATGTCTGGTTTGAAGCCCAACCTTCCTTTCTGTTGCCTTCTCCAGTGGGTTTATCGCTGACTGTTCCCAGCTAACTGATGCAGTAGTTTTGATTGAATTAACAACGTTGAGAGAACCATTGAAACTGTCATGAACAAAACCTACCTTCCCCCTCAAGCGGAAATTGAGCGTAACTGGTACGTGGTTGATGCCACCGATCAGCGTCTTGGCAGGCTTGCCAGCGAAATTGCGATGGTGTTGCGGGGTAAAAATAAACCCACTTACACCCCCTCTCTTGATACTGGCGACTTTGTGATTGTAGTGAACGCTGAAAAGGTTGATGTCACTGGTAAAAAACGTACCCAGAAAGTTTATCTTCGTCACTCCGGTCGTCCTGGTGGCATGAAGACTGAAACTTTTGCAAAATTGCAAGCGCGGTTACCCGAGCGAATCATTGAGCATGCTGTGAAAGGGATGTTACCCAAGAACACATTGGGTCGCCAGTTGTTTACCAAATTGAAAGTATATGCTGGCCCTGAGCATCCACATCAGGCTCAGAAACCTGAACTTTTAAAAATTAAGACTATTCCAGGAGGAGATAATTAATGCAAGCGACTGACCAGGGACGAGTTGTATATATGGGTACTGGACGACGCAAATCTGCGATCGCTCGTGTGCGTCTTGTGCCAGGTACAGGACAATTGGTCATCAACGGCAAACCCGGTGACTTGTATCTCCAGTTCAATGCGGAATACCTTGCTGTAGCAAAAGCTCCCTTAGAGACGTTGGGACTGGAGAGTGAGTACGATGTTCTCGTTAATGCCCATGGTGGTGGTTTGACGGGACAGGCTGATGCGGTTCGTCTGGGTGTTGCGCGGGCGTTATGTCAACTTGACCCCGAAAATCGTAAGCCTCTTAAGATTGAAGGTTACCTAACCCGGGATCCACGGGCGAAGGAGCGTAAAAAGTATGGCTTGCGCAAAGCCCGTAAAGCTCCTCAATTTTCAAAGCGTTAGAATTGGGGTGGATTTCGAGTGTTTTGTGTCAGCTTGGCACTCCTAGCTTGAAATCTAGCTCCCTTGAGAATGATGCTTGTCCCATTCAGTGTTTTTAGGTGAGTGATATAGACATGGCTAAGCCAAATATTCATCCTCAATGGTATCCAGAGGCAAAGGTTTACTGTAACGGGGAAGTGGTAATGACGGTTGGTTCTACTAAGCCCGAATTACATGTTGATGTGTGGTCAGGAAACCACCCCTTCTTTACCGGTACTCAGAAGATTATTGATACCGAAGGTCGTGTAGAACGCTTCCTGAGGAAGTATGGCATGATGGAAGGTGGGGCGGAAGAAGCACCAGTGAAGAAGAAGCGATAGGTCAAAGATTATGGATTTTGGCTTGCACTTTGTTCTGAAAGGGCACGTCCGAAATCCAGATCTAAATCTTTTATTCTTTTTCC
>CAZGDE010000606.1:0-3079 GCA_964524315.1 uncultured bacterium | reverse complement strand
AATGAAGTGTTCCAGTTCGGCCACCTGTTCACCTGTGGCATTGCCATCAATTTCCAGCACGTCGACTGGCTTACCCATGTCGCGATCGAGTCCTAGACGGATGGCAGCATTGGAATATTGCGTTTCGGGGTTAACCACCTGGGTCAAGTCGGGATGGGGAATATTGGGACGCAGAATGAGTCGCACATTGAGATGTTCGTTACTTTCCTCGGCCCGATTTTCCGGCGGGTAAAAGCTCACGACCAGATCGGCCCACTGGCGTTGCGGACGAATAAATTTCTCCGAGTCTGGTTCCCGCTTTTCCATTTCTGCCAGCACTTGCGCTTCGGTATAACCCCGTTTCTGCGTATCCCGTTTGACCTTCCATTTCGTTCGTAATGGTTCTGGAGGGGCCAGGTATACTTTCACATCGTAACAGTCCCTGGAGGCGCGGGTAGAGTAGCCCAACAGCCCTTCTACAATCATGAATTTAGTGGGCTTGATATATTCTGGGGCCTCAAAAGTGCCAGTCTTGTGACTGTAAATTGGTTTCAGGATGGGTTGCCCCGTTCGCAGCAAGGATAGGTGCTGCTGCATGATATCTAAATGATTACAGTCCGGATGTAGTGCCGTAATGCCCAGTTCGGCGCGTTGTTGACGATCGTAACGATGGTAATCATCAGTACAAATAATGGTGACGTTTTCGGGGCCAAGGAACTGGGCAATTCCCTTAGTTAAAGTTGTTTTACCGGCTGCACTGTCGCCAACGATACCAAGAATAATCGGACGGTGAGTCATGACTTCTCCGAAATGGGCGGCTGTTATCTCGATGTTTATGTAATTTTTATCTAATAGTAAATCTCTGTTAATCAGGCTCGAATTGGTTTATTGTAGGGAGGAACTGGAAGGGAAAGCAATCTCGATTGCTTGGATTCGTTAGATTTAGCTGAATTTGGGCATAGTCTTGGATGATTGTCTCGACAAAGGTGCATTTTCGATAAACCCGATGCCGTACTACTGTGTGCATAACATGAAGGAACTTCTAACTGAATAGAAGTCCCCAGTATGATGCAGTAATTCTGATTACTCAGTGTGACTGTATCCGGTTTTGTTGTGGTTGTTGAATTAATCTAAATTACCTGTTTTTACCCTTCCTTAACTATGAAGCTGTCAATCTTTCATACGCCTGAACTGACACCAGCGACCACGGTGGCTGATTGTGCGATCGCCGTAGATGTGCTGCGGGCCACCAGTACAATCGTGACTGCCCTGTCGGCGGGGGCAGAAGCTGTTCAAGTCTTTAGCGATCTGGATAAGCTATTAGCTGTCAGTGCTGACTGGGAACCGGAGAAACGGTTGCGGGCAGGCGAACGGGGCGGTGCCAAAGTTGAAGGATTTGATTTCGGCAATTCCCCCCTCGATTGTACTCCAGAGCGGGTTGGCGGGCGGCGGCTATTCATCAGCACTACCAATGGCACACGGGCCTTGCAATGCGTTCAGGCAGCCCCTACCGTACTGGCCGCTGCACTCATCAACCGGCAGGCAGTTGTCCAGTATTTGCTTAAACACAACCCGGAGACGGTGTGGATTGTGGCATCTGGTTGGGAAGGTAGCTTTTCGTTGGAGGATACGGTCTGTGCTGGGGCGATCGCCCATAGCTTGCAGGCCGGACTGGGCTGCACCCTAAGTGACCTGGCGGGTAATGATGAAGTGATTGGGGCGATCGCGCTCTATGAACAATGGCAGGATCGCCTGCTAAACCTGCTTCGGCACGCCACCCACGGGCAACGACTGTTACGCCTGGACTGCGATGAAGACCTGAAATACTGTGCCCAAACGGATGTTTTGAACATTCTACCCATGCAACGGGAACCAGGTGTACTGGTAAATAGCAAATCGCTCGTCACCGTTGGTTAACGTTAATTGTTGTTATAGTAGGGCTTTTAGGGACTGCCATGATATTGGCTTTCCCAAAAGTTCAGGTTTTTCTATAGCAAGGCAACTTTAACCAACTCATACGCAATCTGTCTATAGAGTAGGTTTAAGATCGGTATCAGTAGGGGTGGTGTCTGCAATGGAGACATCACCCCTACAAGGTTTTTAATCATTACTGATTAATGTTGTGCCACATTATCTGTGGCGGATGAAATCGTAGAGTTCGATATACTCATCACCCGGATTCTTCCAGGAGTAGTCGTAACTCATACCCTGGAGTACCAGTTTCTCAAACTCTTCAGGATAGTATTTCCACAGTCCGATCGCCCGATCCATTGCCGACTCTAGCGCATTGTGATCGGTCTGGTAGAACACATACCCGTTCCGTTCTTCGGGCGGATGTTTTTCGTCGTAGTCACGGTCAAACACCGTATCGACCAGACCACCCACACCCCGCACAATGGGCACAGTGCCGTACTTCAAGCCAATCATCTGGGTTAATCCGCAGGGCTCAAAGTTACTGGGCACCACAATCATGTCGGCCCCAGCATAGATCAGGTGGGAAAGCTCTTCGTTAAAGCCTAGTTCCAAATGGGCATCCGGATTGCTATAGAGGAAATTCTTTTCGTGCCAGAACCAACTATTAATCGCACCATCTGTTGCCGAGCCTAAAAGGACGAATTGTGCCCCCCGGTTGAGCGCGTAGTAAATTGCATGGTGAACCAGGTGTACCCCCTTCTGGTCATCCAAGCGGCCGATATAGCAAATGATCGGCTTCTCCGGGTCATCTTGCAGATTGAGTCGTTCGCGTAATGCCTTTTTATTTTTGGCTTTGTCTTCTAAAGTGTCTTTACTATAGGTAAACGGAATGTAGCGATCAGTTTCCGGGTTCCAGAAATCGTTATCAATACCGTTGAGGATGCCACTGAACTTGTAACTGTGGCGATGGATGGTATGTCCCAGGCCATAGCCCTCATTACCCCAGTGAGCTTCCCAGGCATGGTGCGGCGACACGGTATTGATGTGGTTGGAATAGACAATACTAGACTTCATCATGTTGATGACGAAGGGGTTAAAGTTGTCTTGCAAACGTTCGTAGTTAAAGTAATAAGCTTCGTTATTTAAGCCTGTACCCCAAAGAACTTCGACTCCAGCAATACCCTGA
>CAZGDE010000605.1:0-3085 GCA_964524315.1 uncultured bacterium | reverse complement strand
CTTTAGCTCTGCACCCGTTGGTCGCTTATCCGATGGCAGACGACTCGTGTTGTCGATGGCCGCTGACATTACGGCACGCAAGCAAGCAGAAATGGATTTGAGAACGGCTCTGGCTGAGAAAGAGGTGTTGCTGAAGGAGATTCACCACCGGGTGAAAAATAATCTCCAGATTGTTTCCGGGCTCTTACAACTGCAAGCACAGGGCTTGGATGATACTCGGATGGTGGGTGCCTTGCGGGAAAGTCAAAACCGCGTTGAGGCAATGTCACTCATTCATAAAAAACTCTACACCTCCTCCGATCTGGGACAAATTGATGTGGCAGATTATATTCATAGTCTGGCCACAAGCATATTGACCACGTATCAAATTCTGCCAGGTCGAATTACTCTCACCGTAGATGTTGAACCCATTGTTTTAAGTCTGGATCAGGCCATCCCCTGTGGGTTAATCATCAATGAATTAGTCTCTAATGCTTTGAAGTATGCTTTTCCGAACAATTGCTTTGGTGAGATTAATATTAAGTTATGCCAAATAAATGCACATTTTGAATTGACTATTCAAGATAATGGAGTAGGTTTACCCGCCCACCTCAACTGGCACAATATTCAATCCTTGGGGCTTTCGCTGGTTCAGGCTTTAGCGACTGATCAGCTTGAAGGAAATCTGGTTGTTGATCACAGCCAAGGAGCTAAATTCACGATAACCTTCCCTCAGGAATAACTTTAGATATGGATACGTAATGGTGATTCCCAAGATTCTCGTTGTTGAAGACGAAGTAATTGTCGCAAAAACGATCGCCAGTCAACTTCAACAATTAGGATACGCGGTGGCAGATACCGCTTCATCGGGTGCAGTGGCGATCGCCAAAGTTGCCGAAACCCAGCCTGATCTGATCTTGATGGACATTGTTCTAAAGGGCAGCATGGATGGAATCACTGCTGCCACCCAGATTCGCAAAGAGCAGGACATTCCCATCATCTACCTGACTGCCTATGCCGATGACAATACGTTGCAGCGGGCAAAGGTCACCCATCCCTGTGGC
Organism: uncultured bacterium; assembly: GCA_964524315.1. GTDB lineage: Bacteria > Cyanobacteriota > Cyanobacteriia > Leptolyngbyales > Leptolyngbyaceae > CAZGDE01. The sequence continues at coordinate 2,042 of CAZGDE010000605.1, read as the reverse complement.
TATATCGTTAAACCTTTTACCACCAACGATTTACGCGTTGCCGTTGAAATTGGTTTATTTAAACATCGGATCGCACGAGAGTTGCAGGAAAATCGCGATCAACTGGCAACACTGTTGCAATCAATGGGAGATTCGGTTATTGCCACCGATGCCAGGGGAACTGTTACCTTCATGAATCCAGCCGCAGAAGCGTTGACGGGCTGGCAACAATCCGAAGCGATCGGGAAATCTGTCATAGAGATTGTTCGGTTGATTGACGAAGTGACTGAACTTCCGACTGAAAATCCGGTGGCAAAGGTGCTGCAAGAAGATCGTGTCGTTTACCTGAATGACTTCACAACCCTGGTCTCAAAGAGTGGTAACCATATCCCCATTGGTGACAGTGCTTCACCACTGCGCCGAGCGACTGGAGAATTGAGTGGTGTTGTACTGGTCTTTTGGGACATGAGCGATCGCCGTCAGGCAGAACTGCTCACCCAGGCTTTAGCAAAAGAGAAAGAATTGAATCGGCTCAAGTCTCAGTTTGTTTCGACGGTTTCCCATGAATTTCGCAATCCCCTGGCGGCAGTTTTTATTGCAACAGAGTTGTTAGAAAAGACGCAAAATCTGACAGACGAGAAAAAAGACATCTACCTCCAGCGCATTAAATCCTCTGTGCGCTCTATGAATCAGTTGATGGAAGATGTCTTAGTCCTGGGGCAAGCGGAAGCGGATCGGCTGATGTGCCATCCGGCAGCTTTAGATTTAGAGCAATTCTGCCGCGCTTTAGTAGACGAGTTTGCGATCGTCAAAAACCAGGAAACTACGATTACGTTTACGAACCAGGGTAGTGATACGTCGGCCTGGATGGACGAACGACTGCTCCGGTACATTCTGACCAATCTCTTATCGAACGCGATTAAATACTCTCCCAGCGCGTCCACCATTCAGCTCACGTTGGATGTTGATGCAACCGCCAATACTGCCACCTTCCAGATTCAAGACCAGGGCATTGGCATTCCAGCGGCGGATCAATCCCGCCTGTTCGATTCCTTCTTTCGCGCCTCTAATGCCAATACCATTCAGGGCACAGGGTTAGGATTGGCGATCGTGAAACGCTGTGTCGATGCCCACGGTGGTCAGATTTCCCTGTCTAGCGAGGTTGGCTTTGGCACAACCGTCATGGTCGTTCTACCAGTAGGGAAAAGTTCTGATCCTTAAAAATGCATTATCCAGCGCGATCGCCCGGGTCCATCCTCAACGGTTAGCTGACTGAGGGCCGGTTCTCCGGTAGCTGTACTCGTTGTCGCTGCCTCACCTGGCAAGGGGGATGACATTCGGTCGCCTGGAAGCTTCAATAACGCCTCTTTGGGCGATTTTCCAAATCTCACCTGGGGGTGTAACCTGTGAATTGACATTAGTATTTCCCGCTCCTCTCTGATCGATGTTGCGTAGTGATAAAGTCCCCTTTCGCTGGGTTCGGTTGCCTCTCTCGTTACTGCTGGTTCTGATGACTCTGGCAGAATTGCCTCCGGTTGCCAGGGGGCAAATGCCCATTGCTCCTCCACCGACTTCCAGCAAACTCAATGCACGACGACAGGAAGCCGAACGCCTGGTCGCGCGATCGCGCGCGACGCATCGATCACCGGAGACGGTCAAACTATTGCAGCAAGCCCAAAAAATCTATCAACAACTGGGCGATCGCCCCAGGGAAGCATACGTCCTGATTGAATTGAGTGCGACCTACTATGCGCTGTCCCAGGATGACCTGGCGATAGCAGCCGCACAGCAAGCAGTAACTCTGGTCCAACCGATCAGTGATGCCAGAGAATCCCTGCGTGCCCTGAGCTTTCTGGTGGAGTTACATCGTGTTCTCAAACAATGGCAACCGGCGATTGCGGCTCAGCAGCAGGCAGTGATAGTCGCTCAGCGGGCTAATCCGCGAGAAGTGGGTATCCAACTCCGCGATTTGGGTCGGTTGTATGCTCAGGCAGAACAGTATCAAAACGAGATCGTTGCTTATCAAAAAAGTCACAAGATTGGGGAGAGCCTGACCTTTGAGG
>CAZGDE010000604.1:0-3087 GCA_964524315.1 uncultured bacterium | reverse complement strand
CGAAATTCCACCTCGGGATTCGGGTTCAAGCCAGGTCAGGATTTGATCCCCTGTTTCGCCAGCACCGCGCCGCCGGTGATGCCGGCGTGGTCGCCGAGCTTGCGAGTGATGATGAGAGATTTTTGCTGGAGGCCGGATGTTGTTCATGGCAAGGGAATGAGGCGGGGCAGCACGGTGAAGCCAGCCCCGCCGCCTGCTCGTTGCTCCGGAAAACGCAACGGGTGCCGGGGAGCCGCCCGCAGGGGCGGCATTGGTGGACAAATAATCCGTCATTACCAGCATCTACCGGAAATGGGATGCGAGGTAGGAGGGATTCTGTTGAGCCACCTGGGCATCACGGGAAGCCCATGCTGCAAGCCGGGATCGGGAACTCAGCCGCCGCTTCAGCGGCCCGGAAACAAGGGCTTCTTGGGGGCGCGACCGTGGCAGTTCTGAACGGGCACATCCTGACACAGTGGTCGGTTCAAGGTGGCGCAAGGTTCCAACCGAGCCAGTGGGTGCGGATGTGGGCCGCCCTGGCCCGGTTGGAACCTCGCCCCACCACGCTGAAAAGCTGCGGCAGCTCTGATCCGGCACGGCGTCTTTGCGTTTCCTTGCGCTTGGGGACGGTTAAGCTCGCGGGGTGCTGCCGGACATCCGCAGTCAAGCCCGTGACGCGCTGGCGGCGCAGTTCGCCGCGTGGAACGAGCCCGGTTACCGCCTGGACCAGCTTCTGCACTGGCTTCATGCGCGGCGCGCGGCCTCGTGGGCGGAGATGACCAACCTCCCGCGCCCGCTTCGGGACCGGCTGGCCGCGGCCTATTCGCTGAACCTGCCCGAGCTGGTCCGCCGCCAGGGCGCGCGCGACACCACCCGGAAGTTTCTCTGGAAGCTCACCGACGGCAGCTTCATCGAGAGCGTCCTCATTCCGGCCAATCCCGCGCTGTATGGCGAGCGCAGCGACCGGCACACGCTGTGCATCTCGACGCAGGTGGGCTGCGCCTACGGCTGCCGCTTCTGCGCCAGCGGCCTCGACGGCTGGAAACGCAACCTGCTGCCGCACGAGATCGCCGGGCAGGTGCTGGCGGTGGAACGGTGGGCCGAACGCGATCCCCAGGCCCCGGCGGGGGAGCCTTTGGAAACCGCGGATACCGCAACCACCCCGGCCGGGCGGCTGGTCTCCAACATCGTGGTGATGGGCATGGGCGAGCCGATGGCCAACTACGACCACCTGATGGCCGCGCTCCGCACGCTCAACGCGCCCTGGGGCGGCAACATCGGGGCGCGCAAGATCACCATCTCCACCAGCGGCGTCGTGCCGCGCATCCGGTCCCTCGCCGATGAGCCGGAGCAGTTCCGCCTGGCCATCTCGCTGCATGGCGCCACGGACGAGGTCCGGGAGCAGATCATGCCCATCAACCGCAGGCATCCGCTGAAGGAGCTGGCCGCCGCCTGCGATTACTACGTGGCGCGGAAGGGCAAGATGATCACGCTGGAATACATCCTGATCGCCGGTGTGAACGCGGACCTGAGCCAGGTGCCGCCGCTGGGCCAGCTTGCCCGCCGCCTGCACGCCAAGGTGAACCTGATTCCCTACAACACGGTGGAGGGACTGCCCTGGCAGCGTCCGCCGGAGGCTGCCTGCCGGAATTTCGCGACGGCGCTCGAGGCGCTGGGCGTCACCACCACGCTGCGGCTGGAGAAGGGGCACGACATAGACGCGGCCTGCGGCCAACTACGGCTCAAGACGGAGCGGGAGCTGGCGGGGGCCGGGGCGGGGCGGTGAGAGGTGAAGGGTGAAGGGTGAGAGGTGAAGGGGGTGGAGAATCGGAGCCTCGCGACACCGCAACGCACCGGGGTCTTCGCCGGCTTTTCTTCAAGCCTCCCCGTTCCGGTCAGCCGTTCAAGACCTTGAGCGCCTTCTTGCAGTTGCTGGCGCGGAGGATGAGCAGGCCGTTCTTGGCCTGCGGCGCGGTGGCGCAGTAGGCGTATTCGATGTTGATCTTCGCCCCGGCGAGCCGGGTGGCGATGGCGGCCAGCGAGCCGGGTTTGTTGTCGCCGGGGATGAGCAGCACCTCGCTCTCGACCACCAGCGCGCCGTGCTCCTCGAACAGCGCCAGCGCCCGGCGCGGGTCGTTGACCACGAGCCGCACGACCGTGTGGTCCACCGTGTCGTTGGTGGAGAAGGCGACGATGTTGATCTTCGCCGCCGCCAAGGCCTCGCAGACGCGCGCCAGGGATCCGGGCTTGTTGTCGAGGAAGAGGGCGAGTTGGGTTCCAAGGTGCATCGCGCCGCAAGGATTGCCGGCACGCGTGCCAAGGCGAGCTTCAAGTGGGCCGGAGCCGGCTACCGGTTGGCCCGGTTCAGCGGATCCCAATGCTGGGAATTGATGAGCGCCTGGACGTTGCCCGAGTAGGGATCGGCCGGGGGGTTGATGAGCTTGTCCTTGCGGATCTCCGCGTGGCCGTCGGTGAAGATGGCTGCGCCGCCGCCGCGGTGACGGATGGGATCAATGCCCTCGAAGCCGCGGGTGGTCGAGGTGCGCGGGTCCATGCAGGAGGCGGGCCACCACAGGCTGCTGCTCCACTGGCGGGCCTGCGTGGGCATGGATTCGCCGACGGTGAGGTTCTGGGACGGCTGCACCACCGCGGTGCGCTTGAAGTTCGGGGTCGTGGTGAAGCGGATGCCGCCGAGGACGACCTCCTGGGGGCCGTAGGGATGCACGCCCAGGAAGAAGGCGTTCATGCCGTAGCCGACCTGGTGGGCGTCAAAGCGCCATTCCCACTGGATGCCGTTGTCGAGGCGGCGGCCCTTGAGGCTGGGGCAGCGGAAGAAGTTGGACTGGATGTTCTGGTAGCCCTGGATGGTCACGCCCCACCAGTTGGTCACGATCTCCTGGGACTGGCCGTTGGCGAGGGTGACGTTGCGGTGGCCGGGGAAGGTCTCCTTGTTGTCGTCGGTGTAGAACTGCATCAGCAGGGCGATCTGCTTGCAGTTGTTCATGCAGGCGGTCGCCTCGGCCTTGGATTTTGCGCGGGCCAGCGCGGGCAGGAGCATTCCGGCCAGGATGGCGATGATGGCAATCACCACCAGCAGCTCGATGAGGG
>CAZGDE010000603.1:0-3108 GCA_964524315.1 uncultured bacterium | reverse complement strand
AGATGAGACTGACCCAATATCAACCCTTCCAATACTTTTCTGCACCACTAAGCCTGTCAGACTTTGCAACACGTAAGGTTTACCTTCAATCTTGCTGTAGCTCAACATCATGATTCACCAGAGCGAGGTTATTTTGGTAAACAGCTTATTTTCGATGAAGTCTAAGGTAAAAAAGAGGACAGCATGTTTAGGTGAGTAAGCAATGAGAAATCGATGTTCTAGTTTAGTTTGTCGAGTAAAGAGAATTCTTCTCTACTCAACAAACAAGCCATTGGGTGTATCAAGTGCTTTCTAAGCAAAATTTCAAACTATGACATGGGACCATCAGAACTAGGAGGGTTAAATCTTACTGCTCCTAAAGGGATCTCTGCGTTTAGACCTTCTAGTTTACTGGAAACCGTAAAGAACCATGTCTGCGAATATCCAGGGAGCCTGATCTCTTTCATGTCAATCTCTAAGATTGTCTCTGGTGCAACAGGCTGAGTGAATGAGATGATTGCTTTCCCACCTTCTAAAGAAACAGTTGCATCCAATTTTCTGCCGGATTGATCTGTCAACTCGATGGATTTGCTCAAGCGAATTCTTTCAGGAGAGTTAATCACAAGCTGTGAAAGCGATCGCCCAGCCACATGGACAGTAAAATAGAAATGAGCAGACTGATAGGGATTACTGTTAGGGTTAATTGCGCTGCGAACAATATGCGGTACTTTTGCATCGCCTGCAACTCCACCTGCCCAAGCAGTCGGAACTGAAGCAATCAATGCAAAGGTGAATGCAGTCGTGTAAATTAACTTTTTCATCGAAGTCTTCCTCTCTTTAAGTAGCCGTTGATCCAGAAGAACAAATTTGAATGTTTGTCTTGGATAATGGGTTGAATCGGCGAACGAATCTGATGCCAACAAAGGTCCAGCGAATTACGCTATACCCTCGTCACTGGCGATCTTGTGAGATTTTCTACAAGGTATCCCTCTATTTCTTATTTCTAGAGTAGAGAATAGTTATGAAATTTGAGTGAAAAATTGACTAACCTATAGATTTAGTTTTATGTTTACAAAGGTTTTATATAAAAAACACCTAACAACCAATATGTCAATATGTCTCTAGGGTTTAGATAAAAAACGAGACATAAACTGTGCCTCGTTTGTCTAAAATTAGGTGTGAACTTATTAGAGCAATCGATTTAATTACTAAATGCAATATTCTTGAAAGCAGTTGTATTTTTTGCTATAACTTGCCATGTTAGGAGACGGCAAAGAGTGACAGTATAAAGTTGATTTAGAAGTCCGAATGCTCACAAATATGAGTTATGAATTAATATCTTGTGGCCCGGATATTTATTGAAACTGATGATCTCAATAAACCCTCAATTATTTAGCCCGTTTCTGTGTCCTTTAAACAGATAGATTAAGAGAGTGAGGCGAAGCTAATACACTTCGCCTCTACAACTATTTTGGATGTGAGCCTCTGATAATTCTTAGAAGAACTGATGTAACCTGTTAAAACGAAAATGTTGTTCGGATGACACCAACATATTGAGTGTTGTTATCATCCTGATGTTCAGGATTGAAGATAACAATCACTCCTGGAGTGATTGAGATGTTGTCATTAATGCGGTAACGATACAACGCTTCTACATGCAGGGCCGAGTCGCGATCTAATCGACGTGGTTGGTTTGCAGCCGAACGGAAATCGTTGTCCACCACCTTTGGTGGCATACCGACTATCACAGCCCCTTGATTGCCCTCCTTGCCTAAATCAGGAAATACTAGGTAGGCGTTCCAGTTCATAATTCTGGCTTCCAAATTGTCAGCCGCGCCACTTTGCCCACGGGCAAATGCATACCCAAACCATCCGCCCAGAGTAATCTTGGGAGTCAAGCGCCAAAGTGCCTGAGTACCAAAGCTATCTGTAAGGGTTGCATTGTTACCAAATGGGTTAGTGGCAAAAGCGCTTCCAGTACCACCCGTTAGGTTGACCTCGTTACCAGGATAGTAAGAGCGAACATAAGTTAGCCCAATTTCAAAAGGTTTGCTGGGGCGGAAAACTACTTGCCCTAAAAAATTGTTCTGTCCATTGAAAATGCCATTCTTCTGATTAGGATCATTGCTGTCACGATCGCCCGTGTATGCTCCTTGTATCGAAAATTGATCGCTTAACTTAAAGTCAAAGTTGACTCCAAAAGAAGCTGTTGCATTTGGATTGTTACTGCGGTGGACAAGTGGATTAGCTCGTCCAAAGCGGGAAACAGTGCCTTGTCCAGAGCTTTGCAGAGGATTGGTCAAACTGACCAAGCTATCAAAATATTCATTCTGGATTGCACTAACTTGAATACGTAGTTTGTCGCCTACTGGGAAGACATACCACAGTCGATCTATGATCACTGAGTTTGCTGGATTCGTTGGACCATCATAGACCAAACGAGTCATGTTTGTGCCGGTAAGATTGCCCGCGAAGCTAGTAGTATTGTTTGCATTCAGACGAAGCCACAGCTGATCTTTACCTGTAAAGCTGGAAATTAAACTGAGGCGTGCTCGATCAGAAAACATAGCTTCGGTCTGGTCATCCCTAAGCCTGCCTTCATTTCCTGCGTTGACACCGCCTAGAAACGTACCATTGCCAGCACGGGTTGCTCGATCGCCAAATGTGTCAGCTACAGAGAAAATGACTTCTCCAACTAGCTTAGTCGTTGTAGAGAACTGTTGCCGTTCAAGCGTCGCAGTACGAACTTCCAGTGCATCCACCCGACCTCGGATTGTGGCAAGCTCAGCCGCAAATTCTTCTTGTAATTTTTGCAGGGCTACCAAGTCCTCCTTCTTGACGAGATCTGCGGTACCTGCTGCAATCAATTCGTTGATGCGATCCATACAGGCATTCAGACCTGCCGCAAACTCATATCGACTGAGCGATCGATTGCCACGATAGGTTTTGTCAGGATAACCAACGATGCAACCATACCGCTCTACCAACGATTGCAATGCCTGAAATGCCCAATCAGTCGGTTTCACATCTAAAAGCTGGGAGACGGAAGTGACTTGATCCAGTTGAGCGCCTCCGCCTTCAGCGCTGTATTGTCTAACCTGTTGCAAAGTCGTGCTGCTATCCGATAAA
>CAZGDE010000602.1:0-3141 GCA_964524315.1 uncultured bacterium | reverse complement strand
AGTCGGGGGGCAACCTTTTCTCCGGGTCGTTCCGCGAGTCGCTCTATAACGACGGCTGGCGCACGCTGACCCCGTTCGAGGAACGGGCCATTGCCGCGGATCCGAACCGCCGCGAACTCCGTGTGGACGACGTGGTGCCGACCCACGAGTACACGTTCGGGGGGCCGATCCTGAAGGACAAGCTCTGGTTCTTCACGGCCGGGCGTCTGCAGACGCAGTCCGAGGGTCGCACGCTCGTCGGCACGAATATCCCCTATACCTACAAGCGGCCCACGCAACGATACGAAGGCAAGGGCACCTACTCACCCGATTCGAACCACCGGTTCCAGGTCGCCTACTCGAAGGTGCTCGACGAGCAGCAGAACAACACCTTCAACACGGCCGCCTCGATCGACGTCAACAGCCTCTACACCCGCAAGACGCCGCAGGACCTCGCGGTGGTGAACTACAGCGGCGTGCTGTCGAACAACCTGTTCGTGGAGGCGCTCTTCTCGCAGCGGCACTTCACCTTCATCGGCGACGGCGCCCAGTCCACCGACCTCGTGGACGGCACGCTGATGGTCGACAACTCGCAAGGCTACCGGTTCTGGTCCGCGACCTTCTGCGGCGTGTGCGATCCCACCAGGCGGGACAACCAGGACATCTACGCCAAGGCCACCTACTTCCTCTCGACCAGCGACTACGGCTCGCACAACCTGACCTTCGGCGGCGATGCCTTCAACGACCAGCAGTTCTCGAACAACCACCAGTCGGGCAGCGACTACCGCATCTACACGACCGGCTCGATCATCAGGGGCACGGGCGAGAGCGCGAGCGTGTATCCGGTGGTGCGCGGCGACGGATCGTCCTTCTTCCAGTGGAACCCGATTCCGCTCAACAGCGTCGGCTCCAACTTCCGGACCTACGCGTTGTTCGTGAACGACAGCTGGCGCGTGAACGGCCGGCTGACGGCCAACGTCGGTCTCCGCTGGGACAAGAACAGCGGCCGCGACCAGCAGGGCAACCTGGTCGCCCGCGACAGCGCCATCAGCCCGCGCCTGGGCGTGGTCGTCGATCCGTTCGGCAATCAGAAGTGGTCTGTCACCGCGAGCTTCGCGCAGTACGTGTCCGCGCTGAACAGCGCCATCGGCGATCAGGCCTCGGCCGGCGGCAACCCGCAGACGTTCCGCTTCACTTACGGGGGGCCGAACTTCAACATCGATCCCGCGGGACCGCTGACGCCGACGCCCGACGTCATCCGGGCGATGTTCGACTGGTATTTCGCGAACGGCGGTTCGAACCTCCCGTTCCGCAGCCAGCCCACCATCCCGGGTGTCAGCCCGCAGATTCGGGGAAACCTTCGCTCGCCGAACGTGCTCGAGTATGCAGCCGGCGTCAACCGCCAGTTCGGCGCCGGGGCCGCCCTGCGGCTCGACTACGTCTATCGCAACTATCGCGACTTCTACGCCGAGCGGACGGACACGACGACCGGCAAGGTCAGCAACCTGCTCGGCCAGCAGTTCGACCTCGCCTTGATCGAGAACACGAACCTGCTGAAGCGCCGGTACCAGGGCCTGACCGCCCAGGGCACCTACCGGTTCATGGCGCGCAACGACGTGGGCGCGACATACACGTTGTCGCGCGCGTGGGGCAACTTCAACGGCGAGAACGTGGTGAGCGGCCCCATCAACGGGGCGATCCTCAGCTATCCCGAGTACATCCAGGAATCGTGGAACTTCCCCGAAGGCAACCTCCAGATCGACCAGCGTCACCGCGCTCGCCTGTGGCTCAACCTCGGCGTGCCGCGCGTGAACGGGCTGACCCTGAGCTTCATGCAGAGCCTCGAGAGCGGCGTGCCGTTCGGGCCAAACAACGTCAACGCGGCCAACGCGAACGGCGTGGACCCGCGCCAGTACGTCACCAACCCTGGCTACCTCACACCCCGAGATGGGTCGACGACGAACTACTACTTCTCGGTGGACTGTGCCCAGGCGCCCTCGGCGCTCGCCGACGCCGGCATCGGATGCACGGACGGCGCGCAGCGTGACGCCTTCCGTACCGTCGGCCAGAAGCGGCTGGACATGGCCGTGAACTACGTGTTCCGCGCCCCGGCCGCCGGGCGCTCGCTCGAGTTCTTCGTGCGCGCCGACGTCGTGAACCTGTTCGACCAGTCGCAGCTGTGCGGCTGCGGCGGCACGGTCTTCGGCAACCAGAACCAGCACGGCGGCGGCGTGACCCAGACGCGCATCGACCAGACCGTCCGTACCAACGTTTCGCACCCGGCACTCTACGCCCCGTTCAACCCGTTCACGACGACGCCGGCGCAGGGCGTGCACTGGAACTACGGGCCGAACTTCGGCACCGCGCTGAACCGGTTCGCCTACACGACGCCACGCATGTTCCGTATCAACTTCGGCGTCCGCTTCTGACCCGCCCGTCGCGGCGGCGGCATGCTCCGCCGATGCGGCGAACCAACGGCGGCGGACGCGCCTCCCGCCGTCGGGCAGCACTGGTGGACAGGGCCCGAGACCGGAACGGCGGCGGGCAGACACACGAAAGGGCGGGACGAGGTCCCGCCCTTTTTGTTTGCGTTATGCTAGCGGCGTGATTGCCGCCGATAACGTGCAGCGTTTCGTCGCCGCGGCGCAGGATCCGGATCCCGGCCTCGCCGAGCCGGCCCTGCTGATGGCGCGCGTCGCCTACCCGCGCCTGGACCCGGCGCCGTACCTCTCCAGGATCGACGAACTCGGTCGCGAGGCGGCTGCGCGCGTGGCGGCGGCCAGGCTCGACGATCTGGATGTGCCGCCGCACGTCGACCCGCTGGTGTTCGCGCGGGTCGCCGCCCTGAACGAGTACCTGTTCACCGACCTGGGGTTCGTCGGCAACGACACCCAGTACGACGACCCGCGCAACAGCCTGCTGAATGACGTGCTCGATCGTCGGACCGGTATCCCGATCACCCTCGCGCTGGTCTACATCGAGGTGGCGAGGCGTGCGGGGGTCGACGTCAAGGGAGTGAACTTCCCGGGCCATTTCCTGGTGCGCTGCCGGGGCCAGCACGGCACCAGGTATTCGCGCGACCTGCTGATCGACGCCCACCACAAGGGGGCCCTGCCCAGCGAGAGCATGTGCCGCGAGCTGCTCGCGCGGCATGCCGGCGAA
>CAZGDE010000601.1:0-3154 GCA_964524315.1 uncultured bacterium | reverse complement strand
TTCCAGGGGTCAGCATTGGGGATACGGTAGAACTTGTTAAAGATGAGCGGTAATTCATCCGGCGGAATTTCTACACCCGAATTAGAAACAGAAAATTGCGCATTACTAGCATCGGATTGGGCTCGGATTGTAATCGTTTCATTGGGCGGCGTGTACTTGCAGGCATTGTTCACTAACTCGCTCAAGATCCGTTCCAGGCTGGCAGTATCAGCAGTCAGGGGTGGTAGTTCTTGCTGGGGTAGCTCTAGCCGTAAGGTTTGCTGTCTGGCGTGGGCACGTTCCTGAAATGGCTCAACCACCTGGGGCAGCCAGTGGAGGAGATTAATTGTCTGAACATCGGTCGTTTGTTTGCCCGATACCAGTCGTTGCAAATCGAGTAAATCGTTAATCAGATCAATTTCGCGTTGACATTCTGATTGCAAGATCTGGAGATACTGTTGCGCTTTTTGCCGGGTTCCATTTAAGTTTTCCATTCTGCCAAGAGCAAGCTCCAGCATCCGAATTGCCATCTTCATGTTGGAAACGGGAGTGCGTAATTCGTGGGAAACCGTGCTGAGAAAGTCATCCTTCAACCAGTTAACTTTTTCTAACGCTTTCACCTGTGCCTGTGCGGATTCGTAGAGGCGTGCCTGTCGAAGGGCGATCGCACACTGAGTCGCTACCTGTTCCACCAGTTGCACCTCCAGTACCCTGAAACCTTCTCCTGATCGGCGAAATAACCATATATCCCCTAACACTCCCTGATCATCGAAAATTGGGCAAGCCAGGACTGAAACGGGGTCTTGCACTAACACTGCACCCAATACACAGAACTGTAAATTTTGCCCTACCAATAATGCAGCATACACCTTTGAGAAATCGAGCATTTGTACCGTGTGACCCAGCAAGGATGGCAGGTGAGCGGTCGATTCAGCCGCGATTCTGGAGACGTTCTGGTTCAGGTCATACAAACCCGTATTGCAGGCAGCAACCTCTAACTCAACCGCCAGGGCTTCAACGGCTGCTTGCAAAATTTGGTGTTCGTCCAGGCTATCGCGCACCTGATCAGTAATACGGTGGAGTAGTCCGGCGAAGGAAAGAGCTTGTTGTAACAACACCTCTGCCTGTTTCTGCTGCGTAATGTCGTTATTGATCTCTAAAATTGATAGCGGTTTTCCAGATTCATCACGTTGTAACACCCATCGACTGGCAATAACTTTGGGTGTACCATTGCGAGTCGTGTGAACCAGTTCGCCCTCCCAGCGATCGCGCCGCAAAAGTTCCGTTTCAACATCAGCATACGCTGTGGGAAATTGGGTTTGGAGCAGGGCATGGGACGATTGACCAACCGCCTCGGCTTGCGTCCAGCCATATTGCTCAACAGCCCCTTGATTCCAGAACAGAATTGTACTGTCCATGTCACGGACAAAAATACCATCGTGGGCGAGATCCAAAAGCTGTGCCTGTTCTCTTAGTGTGACCGTTTGCTGCTCCAGAGCCTGCTGAACCTGTTCTCTGGCAACGATTTGCTCTTGCAAAATGGTATTCGCGTTGGACAGTTCCGTCGTGCGTTCCTGCACTCGCAGGTCTAGCTCATCGTGCGATCGCTGCAGGTTGTACTCTGACTGGCGCAATTTAATGGCAGACTGTTCTGCTTCCCTTCTGGCCCGAACCTGGGCATGGGTAATACCAAATAGGGTCAAACTAACAACCGTTCCACCGATCGCCACATAGGGAATTAAACCAATACTGGACGTGTCATCAAAAACAGGTTTGGTGGTGTAAACGATTGTCCAGGAACGACTCGCAATGGATGATGCTAGCGTTGCCGTAAAGCGGGGTTGGTAGTTTGAGCGATCGCTACCATCATTGTTCGGAGAGACATACAACAGTGACTCTGGTGCTGGTGTAGTGCCATCATAAATTTGAAAATTGACCAAGGGATAGGGCTCTGTACCAAAAATTCCTTCCATCAGGTCATTTGCCCGAAAGGGGCTATAGACAAAACCTTCTAGCCTGCCTCGTCGTTCCGCCACTGTGGCTGGTATGGTTCCTCCCTCATAGACCGGAACGTAGATTAAAAAGCCTGCCTGTTTTTGCTGATCAATCTCCTGCACCAGTGTTACCTTACCCGATGCCGCAGGTATTCCCAGATCCCGCGCCCGTGCCATTGCCGCTTGTCGAGTCGGTTCAGTAAACATATCGTAGCCAATGGCTTTCTGGTTACGGCGATCAAGCGGTTCGAGGTAAATAATGGGGTAATAGAGGGGCCGATCAAAGGCGGGGGAAAGGTGAAACTGTCCCAATCCCGCAGCCAGAAGGTCTGCTGCAATGTCCTTGCGTTCGGCCGCCTGATACTGCTTAGAAAATCCAATCCCCTGTACACCGGGATAGTTTTTCTTTAGCAACAATTGATTCACATAGGTGCGAAACTGTTCTCGGTTGACTGATTCATTGGCTGAGAATAAACCTGCCCCCCCCCGAAGCATTGCGACATACGTACCTAACCGATTTTCAATGCTATTTTGAGTTCGTTGAATCGCATTCCGAAACCGAATCTGATCCTTATCTTCTGCCGCATTTTCTACATATCTTGTCACCAATGCCGTTAAACCGAGCGTTCCAACCAGAACAACATAGGGAACCCAGTGGCGATGTGGCTGAATCAACTGCAACAGCCAATTTTGTCTCATGGGAAATCTAATTTAGCCTGTAGATCAAGAAAAAAAGCAGGTTTGCACATCCAGCTAAGATTCCTATTATCCAATTACAGGTTCAAGAATGGGCTATGCAGCAAGATAGAGTTTTCATGCACGTGTAATCCTAAATATTTCTCTCATTATTTCTCTCGTTGGTAGTCCTATTTGGGAAAGGATAGGGATTAGGAGAGAGCGTGGGAGAGAGAGAGCGTGGGCATTTCGCACTCTCTCCCACTCGCATCATCCTTCCCTCTAAGGCGCTACCCTCTCGTTATTTCTCTCGTTCTAATCGTTCAGTCAATCAATGATTAACAGGTAGCTAAAAGCAATATGGATCCTGTAGAAGCGGTTCGTGGTGGCAGAGCCATGCCGTAAGAAAACCTTTTCTACAGCAGGTCTGCCTGTCGGCAAATGGTGTTGCTGATTCCAGGGATGAATTAAATCGTTGGATGAATTGAAACTTCGTTCCAATTCAT
>CAZGDE010000600.1:2194-3171 GCA_964524315.1 uncultured bacterium | reverse complement strand
ATCAAGGGGTTGCTTAGGACAGGGTGCAGGGGTGGAGTCCCTGTTTCAACCGTCTTAACAGTTGCTATAGGTCGGCACGTTGCGTTAAGCATGGACAAAACCGCAGAAGGTGAAATCCTCCAGAGCATTGCGCCAAACTGCTGGCAACGTCTCCAATAGGGTGGGGTTGATGTCATTTGAGCCTGTTTCCAGTACTTCGCATGGCTAACGGATGGAGCAGCAGAGGGTCCATCAAGTTCGGCATACAGGTACTTTATGCTCTAAGTATTCCCGCTTTTCGAGAAATAGTCTTTCCTCTCGAAAAGGTTTACTAATGTAAAAATCACTACCAAACGAAAAAACTCCCCCGATCGCAGGAGCAATACGGGGGGCCAGGAAGAAAGATATCAGTTAGTCTTTTGGAGCAAGAGTGAGACCTCCGAGGTTTCTAAAACTCGGAGGTCTGGAAGCGTTAGAAGACCGGCTGTGGGTCAGGGTTGATTTCGGCAATCGTGGCGATCGCTGCCCCATCACCTTCAACCGTGGGCACTACAGGCGTAATCCCTTCGTAGGCATCTGCCAACAGTTGTTTCAAATCGCTAATTAAGGGATAGCGCGGATTCGACCCTGTACATTGGTCATCGAATGCCTGGTCGGCCAGGTTATCCAGCTTGGCGTAGAACTCGGCACGACCATCGCGCATGGCATCCTTCAGAGCAACGGGAATATCCAGGTCGCGCTTCAGGTTTTCGATCGCCCCAATCAGACGGTTGATCTTCTCCTCGGTGGTATCGCCGCCCAGTCCGAGGTAATCGGCAATGCGGGCATACCGCCATTTCGCATTGGGATACTTGTACTGGGAGAAGGTGGCTTGCTTAAAGGGGGCATCCGTCGCGTTGTAGCGAATCACATGGGAGATCATCAACGCATTGGCTAACCCGTGGGGAATGTGGAAAGTTGCACCCAATTGGTGCGCCATTGAGTGACAGATGCCAAGG
>CAZGDE010000600.1:0-2184 GCA_964524315.1 uncultured bacterium | reverse complement strand
ATGCCAAGGAAACCATTGGCAAACGCCATACCTGCCATCGTTGCCGCGTAGTGAACTTTTTCCCGCGCCTTCGGATCATTCGCGCCATTGTGGTAAGCACTGGGCAGGTACTTGAACAGCAGGCGAATTGCCTCCATTGCCATGCTGTTGGTGTATTCCGATGCCAGCACCGACACAAACGCCTCCAGAGCATGGGTCAGGGCATCAATCCCACCATAAGCGGTCAGGCTCTTGGGCATATTCAAGACCAGTTCGGGGTCAACGATCGCCATCGTCGGTGTCAACGCATAGTCTGCCAGGGGGTATTTAATACCAGAGCGGCGATCGGTCACGACGGCAAACGGGGTGACTTCGGAACCTGTACCTGACGTGGTGGGGACTGCCACCAGAATGGCTTTATTACCTAGCGGAGGTAATTCGTAGACCCGCTTGCGGATGTCCATAAACCGCATTGCCAGCCCTTCAAACTCAATTTCAGGATGCTCATACAGGAGCCACATGATCTTGGCGGCATCCATCGGTGAACCACCACCAATGGCGATGATCACATCCGGTTGGAAGGTCTTCATCGTGTCTAACCCGCGCTGTACCGTTTCCAGGGACGGATCGGGTTCCACATCATAAAAGACGTTGTAGGTCAGCCCAATTTCATCCAGAACGGCTTCCAACGGTTTGATCATGCCCATGTCAAACAGCGGTTTGTCCGTGACAACAAATGCCCGCCGTTTGCCTGCCAGTTCCCGAATGGCAACCGGCAACGAGCCATATTTGAAATAGACCTTCGGCGGCACCCGAAACCAGAGCATGTTTTCCCGCCGTTCGGCAACGGTCTTGATGTTCAGCAGGTGGCGTGGTTCGACGTTCTCACTGATGGAGTTACCACCCCAGGTACCACAACCCAGTGTCAGGGATGGGTCTAACCGGAAGTTGTAAATGTCCCCGATCGCCCCCTGCGAGGATGGCGTGTTAATCAACACCCGCGCCGTTTGCAGCACATCCTCAAACCGCCGGATGTGTGCCGTATTGCCAGGATTGGTATACAGGACTGCCGTGTGTCCCCGTCCTCCAAAGGTCACTAACTGGTCAGCAATCGTGACCGCATCTTCGTAATCCTGCGCCCGGTACATCGCCAGAATCGGCGTGAGTTTTTCGTAGGAGAACGGCTCATCGACACCCACTTTCTCGACTTCGGCAATGATCAGACGGGTTTGCTCAGGTACCGTAAAGCCACCCAATGCCGCCAGTTTTTGGACAGGTTGCCCAACGATCTCGGCATTCAGGCGACCATCGATAATGACCTGGTTGCCCAGACGTTCCCGTTCTTCCGGGTTAACGAAGTATGCGCCCCGTTTGATAAACTCCTGCCGCACTTCGTCATAAACGTCATCCACCACGATGACCGACTGTTCACTGGCACAGATCATGCCATTGTCAAAGGTCTTACTCAAAATGATGGACGAAACTGCCGTCTTCAAATGTGCCGTCGAATCAATCACGGCAGGCGTGTTACCGGCACCCACCCCTAAGGACGGACGACCGGATGAGTATGCCGCTTTCACCATGGCGGGACCACCCGTTGCCAGGATCAGGCTAATGTTCTGGTGTTGCATGAGTGCCTGGGACAACGGCACCGAGGGTTCGTCAATCCACCCAATGATATGTTCGGGAGCGCCCGCGGCAACGGCAGCGTCTAACACGATTTTGGCAGCGGCGATCGTGCAGTCCTTCGCTCGTGGATGGGGCGAAAAGATAATCGCGTTACGGGTTTTGAGGCTGATTAGCGCCTTAAAAATAGCAGTTGCCGTTGGGTTAGTCGTTGGCACAATACCCGCCAGAATGCCAACGGGCTCAGCAATTTTCTGAATCCCAAATGCCTTGTCTTCTTCGATCACGCCGCAGGTCTTGTCCTGCTTGTACTTGTTGTAGATAATTTCGGACGCAAAGTGGTTCTTGATCACCTTATCTTCGATCACGCCCATTCCCGTTTCATGCACTGCCATCTTCGCCAGGGGGATGCGGGCGGTATTGGCTGCAAGAGCCGCTTTTTTGAAGATCTGGTCTACCTGTTCCTGGCTATACGTAGCGTATTCTTCCTGTGCTGCTTTGACTCGTCGGATCAGTTCTTCCAGTTCTTGGAGATTGGTAACTTTCATGGAAACCTCATGTGGGATTTGGGGTTTACAG
>CAZGDE010000599.1:0-3182 GCA_964524315.1 uncultured bacterium | reverse complement strand
CCTCGAACACGGCCTCAACGGCGGCGTGGATCGTGGGTCCGTCGAACCGCTCGGCGAACTGCTCCTCGGTGACGCCGAGGTCGTCGGCCTGCTTCTCGCACGCGACCCAGAGGATTCGCCCGACCTTCTCGGGGTCGCCCAGCGCGTCGAGCGCCCCGCCGCTGGCGTCGATCTTGCCGAGGTCGTACCCGGCCTCCCGGAGCGGCTTCACCATCGGCAGCACGAACCGGACGCCCCAGACGGTGCCCTGCGAGTCCCTGAACTTGGCCACTGGCTCACCTCACCGAATCAGGTTCTTGAAGTTGTTCCCGACCGCCTTCAGTTCCGTGTCGAACGCCGGCTTCATGAACGGCCGGGCCGCGACCTTGACCCGCTTCCCGGTCTTGAGACGCGCGAACCCGCCCTCTTCGAGCGTCCGCGGCGCGCCGGACCGCGCGCCGTAGAGGATGGGGCCGATCACCACCGACTTGTAGACCGCGTCGTACCCGAACAGGATGCGGCGGATGTCGCCGTTGTGGGCGAGGGGCGGTTGTCCGGGCCGGCTCGTCCGCTGCTTGGGCTTCTTGCCCTTGGCCTTCTTTCCCTTCGCGGCCTTGGGCGCCTTCTTGATGCTGGTCCGGGACCGGGTCCGCACGAACGCGCCGAACTTCGACAGCGCCTTGCGCACCTCGGGCCGCAGGGTGTCAAGGACAACCTGAGAGTCGAAGAACGTGCGCTTGACTGCCGCGAGGTCCAAGGGCATGGTTCACCGGCCGTTTTGGTTCAATCGGAGTCCGACCATGTCTTGTGAGTTCCTCGACACCACCGCCGTCATGCGGCTTCCGACGCTTCGTCGGTGTGGCTCACTGCTCGTTCTGGCCTGCTGGGCGCTCGTGGCGGATGACTCCTTCTCGCGGCACCTGTTGGCCGATTACGATTGGGCCTCTTACCCGACCCAGCCCTACCCCGTCGTGCGAGCGGCGAAGCCGACTCGATACCTTCACCAGATCGTGTTCGCCCATTACCACGGCGAGCTTCAGCCCGGCTACGAAATTGACCACATAGACCGCAACCCACTGAACAGCACGCCTTGGAACTTGCGGGCTCTCACGCACTCCGAGAACATCGCGAACCGAGCCCGACAGTCGAACAACACCAGCGGGTACGTCGGGGTCGTCTGGCACAAGGCGGCGGGCAAGTGGATGGCCCGGATTCACCACTACGGCAAAGGCGTCTACCTCGGCCTCTACCCCACTCCCCAGGATGCCGCGGCGGTCGTGAACGCTGCGTATGCCAGAACCTTCCCTCACGTCCCGCCGCCGAACCAACTCTAAAATGCGGTGAACACCGGAGCGCCCGCGGTGACCAGCGCCGAGGAGTGGTTCCCGTCGGCGTTCGGCGCGGGCCGGAACTCGACGTCGTCGAACACCACCGCGCCTAGCCCCTGGTCCTCGTTGGCGCTGTGGACCTGGCACGCGGCCCGGAACCCCCACGAGCCGGTTTGCGTCTGCGTGCCGTTCAGGACGAGGATGTCCACCGTGGCATCGGTGAGCAGCGCGGCCGCGATGGTCGTGTAGCTCGTGTCCCCGGTGTCGCTCGCGCGCAGCTTGCCCGAGAACCCGAGGTCGAGCATCGTTTTCAGCCAGAGCTTCATGCGACTGGCGCGGGTGCTGGCCTCGCCCGCGTCCCACTTCGCGTTCATGGCGAAGTCAGAGATGCACGTCACGGCCGCCCACGTCGGCGACGCGAAGGACGCGGTGTTCAGGAGCAGACTGCACTTCAGCCCGAGTTTCGCGTTCCCGGCCATAGGGTCTCCCGTTGCGGGTGGCGGTCACGAACCGGCCACGCCTACGATTTCGTGGTAAGTGATCGTGAAGCGCGACCAGAACGCGCGCTGCTCGGCGAGCATGTCGAGGTCGTAAACCTCGTCCACTTCGGCCGGCACGTCGGGGGTGCGGAACAGCGTCACGCCCGCCCCGGTGAGTTCCCGCGTCGGGTCTTTCAGCCGGTTGAACAGGGTCTCGACGAACAGCACCCGCTCGTCTACCCACGCCTTCGGGACCGGGCCGGCCGCGGCCGTGTACCGCTCAACGACGACAACCGACACGGTGTACTCGTGGAGCAGTTCGCCCCGCGTCACGCCCTCCGGCGACCCCCAGGCGGCCGGGAACACGTACACATGTCGGCCGCTCAGCAGGGTCTCGGCGTGGTCCACGCTGAACCCGATCTCGGGGGCGTACTCGCGCTGCGCGCCGTCGGAACCGGTCGGCGACCACGCCGAAACGATGTCGGCTACCACGGCGTCGCAGGCGTCGAGTACGCGGGCGGGCATGGTCAGCTACCAGAGGGTGCCGGGGCGGTGAACAGCTTGCCGTGGGCCTCGCGGTGAATCTGCATCACCGAGTCGGGGCCGTTGTTGCCGAGCCACTCGCAGGCGCTGTTGGCGATCGCGCCGAGCCCCTTGGCGGCCGGGCCGATCTCTTCGCACGCGGCCTTCAGGTCACCGGCCCGCACCTTGACGTAGGTGTCTTGGGACGCGGCGAGTGCGGCCCGGACCTTCTCGACGCTCATCAGGATGCCCTCTTGCAGTGCAGGCGCAGAACCTGCCTGGTCTGGTCGGAGTACCGCCACACGGGTTCGCCCGTGGGCGTGCTGAGTTCGAAGGTGACGGCAGCGCCGTCGATGGTCTCGGTGACCTGGTCCCCGCGCTGCGGGAGGAAGGCGGTGCCGCCCTGGACGAGGTCCGCGGCGGCGACGAAGTAGTCCCGCTCCCCGTACACCACGGACGCGCCCGGCTCGTCGGTCTGCCGGGCGTACAGCGTGTTCCCGACCCACGCCGTGAGGGACACCGTTGCGCCGCCGGACTTGCGGGCGTAGGTGACGGTGCGGCCCGCGGCCTGTTTCATCCGCGCCACCAGCACCGCCGCCCCCCGGTCCATCAGCCCCACGGCTCGCCCCCGCTAAAGGTTGCTCGGGTCCGGCCGCGGGTTACGCGCCGATGATGCTGTGGACCGTGTAGGCCTCGGTGCCGCTGCCCACGTTGGTCAGCACGCCGCGGAGGAGGGCGGCCTTGTTCTGGGCAATGCTGGTGCCGCCGCGGAGCGTAGCGCCGCCGGCAGACAGGGTGATGGTGTTCGCCCCGCCGCTGGTGTTCTCGATGGAGCAGGTGAACGTGTCCCCGACCTTCGCGCCCTTCATCCCGG
>CAZGDE010000598.1:1296-3186 GCA_964524315.1 uncultured bacterium | reverse complement strand
TCACCCAGACTCAGCAAGGCCGCTCCTTCCCCCGGTCGATCTTTTCTTTCGCGAGCGTTTTCTAAAAACAGTTTTTGATACCTGATTGCTTCAGCGTAGTTACCTAAAGCTTGATGCGCCAATCCCAAATTAGACAGGGCAATGCCTTCACCCTGGGGATAATCCAGTCCTAAATCACCGACCGCAAGTCCTTGTTGCTGTAATTTTTTAAGTTCCCGGGTAATTCCTAAATATTGTTCAAAATGGTCAATCGCTCTGGGATAGTTACCCAGATAAAAGTAAGCAGCACCCAACCCTGCCAGAGTGCGCCCTTCCCCAATTAAGTTTTTCCGTACACGAGCGATCTCTAAACTTCGCTGGTAATAGTCGATCGCTTGAGCGTAGTTACTCAGAGAAAGATAATTATTTCCTATTTCTGCCAAAGTAACGCTACTCATCATGTCATTGAAAGGATTAGAAACAGCTTGAAAAATTACT
Source organism: uncultured bacterium (assembly GCA_964524315.1). GTDB lineage: Bacteria > Cyanobacteriota > Cyanobacteriia > Leptolyngbyales > Leptolyngbyaceae > CAZGDE01. Next base: position 2,709 of record CAZGDE010000598.1, on the reverse strand, counting down.
AATGCTTGCTGAAACGATTGCAGTGCTGCTTCAATTTGTCCAGCCTCGCGTTGCTGAATGCCCAGTTTAAGCAGGTTAAGCCCCTCAAAGCTAGGGTTCTGAGAAGTCTGGGCAGCAGCGAGAGGAATGGGGAACGAGGGGGCAATGGAAGGGAGGAAGAATGGGGAAAGGGTTAGCAGGAGCAATAGAAACCCTTTCTGGTTTTTGCCTTTCATCTTTTGCTTTTTCATTCGGGAACCCATGGTAAAATTCTCCTTCTGTATTCAACGGATGGAGTAAAAGGCAGGAGCGATCGTTCTCTCCACTGAAACAATGTTATTTCCTCTGACACACTTCAGCTTCCAGGCTTCGCGCCACCTGTTGCAGTTGTTGAGATGGATTTGTGACCGAATAGATCTCCTGCAATACATCAGAACTGAGTTGGCGTTGAGCGAAATAGTTTGCTCGTTGCAAAGCCATTGCTTCAGCATTGATTTTTTGTTTTTGAAATTGAGCTTTCAGCTTTGCCAGATCGGTGTTAATCGTTGTTCGCTGGTTTGCATCCACAATCTGAAAGGGCACCCGCAGTATGGGAGCGCTTGAGTTTTCGCTAAAAAAGAATAGCCATTCGTAGGCTTTGCCTGCTTCCAACGGAACACCTGTGTACTCCAGTCGATGCAACTTGTTGCCTGCGGGGGCCACCGATCGCCAGAGCAGCATTTTTGCCCCTACCGGACGCACTCCCACAACCCGAAAGTTGCCCGACCAGACCAGGCGAGGGCGGGAATTCCATACTGTATCGCTGGGGGTAATCCAGCAGAGGTTAGCAGGTCTTGGGCCACCTCTTCTCCCAGTACCGGGAGCGCGGGGTTCTTTGCCTGCAAAAAATTTGTTGGCCACATCCTGCCAGGACAATGGGGTTTGACCGATCGCCCTGGGGGCTAACTCGGAAGGGGTTACGATCGTGGCCAGGGTCACCAGAGAACTGAATAATAAATCTCTCAAATTAAGCATGGTTTCTCCGCGTCAAGGTCAGTACCAGGTATGTCCCAACCGTAGCGGAGGGCAGGAGCCAGGGAATCAGGACTCCTGCAGTGACATACCCCTGTAAGCTGAGCAACCCCAACCCCAGGGTAGAAACCCCTGTCATAACGAACCATCGCCGTCTGAAGGACTGGGTCAGAAGCAGGGATAGGCCCTTGCCCACTGGAATCGCCAGCAGCACCAGCCAGAAGTCAGGAATTGGGATCACGAATCGCTGGGTGAGATAGTGGTGGGTCATGTAGGCATGGGCCTCTCCGCCAGAAAAAATCCGGCTGTTGTTGGCTGGGGTTTGTTGATTCCGCCAGTAGGCGATCGCCGCTGGTACCGGAAAATTATCCTCGCCATCCGCTGCCACCCCTGCTTCGTCGTACCCCCCCGCCGCAATCATGA
>CAZGDE010000598.1:0-1286 GCA_964524315.1 uncultured bacterium | reverse complement strand
GGGCAGTGATCGGTTGTAATTGCATGGATGAATGCAACAACGGTTGGCGATTGACTGGAGTGATGCGGTTGGCGATCGCCCTGATTTGACTGCCTAAATCCTGGGAATTTTTCAGATTGGGTGAAGGAAGTGGGAGCGCATCGGTTTGCCAGGGCTCATTCTGCAACCGGTAGGTCGTCGCCAACCAGTAGCTGAACGGTACGGGGGTAGAATCCAGCCAGGGCAACGGTTGCAGATACCAGAAGGGCACCCAGCCATTGCCCTGCAAACTCCAGGTCGGGCTGGCTACCTCCGGTGTCACCATCAGCCATTCGCCCTTGTCGCTTTCCTGCACCGCAAACACGAACCAGGCGTTTTGGCGTTGAATCGCAGATTCCAGTGCTTGCTGCAGTTGGGCATCTTCTGGGTGGGGCCGATCCAGCCAGAAGTCGATTCCCACCACCCGGGCATCCAACGCCGAAAGCTGATTCACAATTTTCGCCAGGTAATCCCGCCGCATCGGTCGGGGATTGGCAATGCGGGCCTTTTGCAAGGAGCGATCGTCAATCTGCACCAGCAACAGGGGGGGAACGGTTGGTTGGCCCAATTGCCCCGTCGTCTGACGGTACATCGCCTGCAGCCTGACTCGTTGTTCCAGCAGCCATCCCTGTAAAGGTGGGAACAGGCTCAGGGCCAGCAGCACCAGCAGGGCGATCGCCTCCTGTTTGGTAGGAAGCCACTGTTTCAGCTTTTCCTGCCAGCCAAAGGGTTTGAGCTGAAACGGGGCCGCGTCCGGATGGCGAAACAGGGAAGGGATCAGGTAGGCCGAGGGGTAGGTCAGGTTCTTCTCCAGCTTCAGATAGTGACAGGCATCCAGCAGGGCCTCATGGCCGTCCTTAAACTCAGACAGACTGCGGACAAACCGCACCAGAAACTCCTGGGCCACCAGGTTATGGATCGGTTCTCGCATCACGGCCACCTGGCTCAATCCTAAATCCACCAGGGTTTGGGCCAGACTCAGCCCCCGACAGGAATTGAAAATGGCAAATTGCAACCCCCGCTCTTTGGCCTGCACTAGCTGGGGGGTGATTTCACTCAAGAAAATTGACTCCTGGGGGGCGATCGCCAGTTCTCCCCCGGTTAAGGCCGTCTCATTGCTGTGTCCGGCAAAAAACAGAATATCCCAGCCCTGCTCCTCGGCGATCGTCCGTCGAATTGTTTCCTTCAAATCGGCAGTGCTACAACCCTGTTGCCAGCCTACGAAGTGAATGTCTGCCAGATGGGAAAGGGCCTTCACCGCTGCCTGG
>CAZGDE010000597.1:0-3202 GCA_964524315.1 uncultured bacterium | reverse complement strand
CAGCAGGTAACTACCTTGGCAGTGTCAAGGTAGAAACCAACCAATAGTCTCATTCTGATTTGTTACTTTCCTTTGCAGGGGCATACTTCGGTATGTCCCTTTTTTAGTTGCATGGAAATGAAGATGATACCCATCTAAAAAGTCCTGTGCGCAGGTACAACGGTTGGTAAAGGCAGGTTTAGCAGATGAGGTATCTGTTTGACCGCTAGTTTCTGACAAAACCCACCCCTACTGGTTCTGCCCTATTCGTAATTTAACTTGGTATGAAAATGAACGATGATCCGTTTAAAGAGCGACGCATGACCAATGGCCCTTTTCATTCTTTGGGGTGCTGAAACAGCATGAACGACTGGTATGACATAAAAAAGGATGCTCCTGTTAAGCAGCATCCGGATTAACGGTGTGTGAGGTAGGTCTAACGTTAGAACTTGAAGGTTGCCCGAACGGTACCAACATAAATGGTGCCGTTATCGCTGTTGTTTTCTGGATTCACAATCACCAATAGACCGGGGGTGATATCAATGAAATCGTTAACCGGGAAACGGTATAACGCTTCAATGTGCCAGTTGGAATCATCTTCGTCGCCAAAGAGCGAGTCATTATCAATCACCCGTGGTTGTTGACCAATGATCAGACCAGCCAGTGCACCCTTTTTCCCTAAATCAGTGAAACCGAGAGTTAAGCCCCAGTACATCATGCGAGCATCATCGCCCTGACTGACGATTGAAATTGGGGTAGTGCCCGCCAAGCCAGGAATACCCGATACATTTGCTTGAAGGCTTCCTTCCGCTGATGCGATCGTGTAACCAAACCAGCCCGCAACCGTAAACCTGGGACTGACACGGTAACTGGTTTGGAAACCGAAGTGATGCCCCGAGGTCGCAACGTTGTTACCAAAGGGACGACGGGACAGATCACTACCCGTACTACGGGACAGATTCACAGTACCTTCAGGGAAGTAAGTATTTGAGTACGTGAAACCCAGATCCCAAGTGGGCGAGGGACGAACAACGATTTGACCGAAGGCAGCATAGCCACCGTTAAACAAGCCATTCTTATCTTCACCACTGGCAGGATTGGATAACAGGCCCGCATTACCACCCCCATCGTAACCACCTTCTAGCGAAATAAAGCTACGGGATGAGTCTTGCAGGTTAAAGCTGAATGCAGCACCAGCGGAGCGATCGCCCGGTAGGCGATAGATCGGGCTAAAACGACCATAGCGCGAGATGGAACCCGTATCACTACTTTGGAAGAGAGGGTTAAAGGTGTAAATTACGCTGTCATTAAATTCAGCGTTCGTGGCATCAACCTGGATCCGCAGTTGATTACCGACCGGGAAACGATACCACAATTCATCCAGACGGAAGGCATTATCCGTATCGGTGTCGTAACCGAGACGAGTCATGTTGGTACCCGTGTTGTTCGTTCCACCCTGACTGGAACCAATAATATTACCCGCTTCCAGACGCGTTCTTAACCGATCTTTGCCCGTAAAACTGGTGTCAAAGTTGAGTCTCACCCTGCCTGACAGGGTGAGTTCATCTTCCAGGTCTGGCGCAGGCGGGTCAAAACGTCTGAAAGTTCTACCACCCGCAGTCACCGTCTGATTCCCTAACGTATTGAGAGCAGTGGTGAGAGCCGTTGGCGTGAGATTTAAACCTCTCACCCGGTAAACCTCCTGAATCACACGGGCAGCCCCATCTCGATCAAGAATGCCACCCGTCGTACTGCTTAAGTTTAGTGCCGGGAAAGGAGCAGCAGCAGAGTTAGCCGGGTTAAAGACACTGATATTAGAAGGGAGAGTGGCCCCGGCAGCAACCGTTCCCGATTCCTGGCTGGTGATCCGCCCGATCGCCCCTTCATCGCCCCACACACTGCCCAACACAAACAGAGCCGTTGCATTAAGTTTAGTCGTCGTCGAGAACTGCTGTTTCTCGAGCTTGGCGGTACGACCTTCCAATGAATCAATCCGGGCACGCAGACCTGCGAGTTCAGCCTCAAACTCTTCCATCAATCGCTGGAGAGTTTCCAGGTCTTCCTTCTTCACCAAATCAGCCGTTGCCGACGCAATCAACTCGTTGATCCGCTCCATACAGGCGTTCAAACCAGCGGCAAACTCATAGCGAGTCATCGCCCGATTACCCCGGAAGGTGCGATCGGGATAACCAACAATGCAACCGTACCGCTCAACTAAAGATTGCAACGCCTGAAATGCCCAGTCAGTAGGTCTTACATCCGAAAACTGGGAAACTGATGTCACCTGGCCAATGCGCTCTTTACCAGTATTTTCACCGTAGTTGATCACCTGCTCCATGACGGAGGTTGGGCTTTCAGCGGGAGTCGCCGCATCACTAATGCCCAAACTTCTTCCTGCCTGTTGTGCAGAAGCCACCGACGCAAAAATTGTAACTCCTAAAAAGGTAGGAGTTACTAATAGCGATCTCCAGAAAAAACGCTGCATTTTTATGTCCTCACATCCAAAATATTTACCCAAAACTTGCCAGAATACTTCTTCAGAACCGGATCAGTAATCCACCTTGAAAAAGATTATACGGGTATAAGTTTAAGAGACAAAGAAACCGTACACCCTTAGATATTAAGCAAAAACAATAAATTCAATAACTAATAGTTAAATACTGGTTAAAATTCGATTCATAAAACGCTATGAAATCCTGACAAAGTAACCGTAAAAGCCATAAAATTATTTACCAGAAAGGATTTCAAGCATCAACGCGTAAATGCAGATGCTCCCATAGCAGGTAGAAAAGATAAATTAAAGTCAGTATCCATAGAGACTGATCAATTATCAGGTGACCAAAAAATAAATAAAACCAATCCCCACAAGAAATAGAAAAAACCAATAAATTGTATCAATTAACCATTAATTAACCTACACATATATCTTTGATAATCTTCAAGGCAAATCGCATCATCTTTTCTTAAACGTGGGCATGTATTCTACTGATTGGCATTGATGAATGTGTAGCTTCATGGAGCAAATCGAGTATGGTGGCGAAGATGTTTAAGCCCAATCGCTTCACGTTGCTGGGGGCGATCGCAACAATGGCTGCAACCATCGCTTTGGTACAACCGAGCCTTGTGAAATCTCAATCAGTCATTAAAATTGATGGTTCTAGCACGGTGTATCCCATTACGGAAGCCGTGGCGGAAGAGTTTCAAAAAAGCAGTGGCAATAAAG
>CAZGDE010000596.1:1659-3218 GCA_964524315.1 uncultured bacterium | reverse complement strand
CCGCTTCGTGTGGCAGATTGCCCAGAAGACCGTCGAAACAGGCCGGCCGGACGACACCACGACCGGTGAACTGGTGGTGCCGAAGACCCGCTTCGGCGTGCCCCAGCAAAGCTATTCCGAGCCCCAGGAGCTACGCTACCTGACCGGCGAGGAATCGCTCCAGGCCATGACCGTGGCCGACGGCTACGAGGTGAGCCTCTTTGCCAGCGAGGAGATGTTCCCCGAACTGGCCAAGCCCGTGCAGCTCAACTTCGACAACCGGGGCCGCCTGTGGGTGGCCTGCATGCCCACGTATCCGCAGTGGCGTCCCGGCGACCCGCGGCCGAACGACCGGCTGCTGATCCTTGAGGACACCAACGCCGACGGGAAGGCGGACAAATGCACCGTGTTCCACGACCAGTTGCATTGCCCGACGGGCTTCGAATTCTGGAACGGCGGGGTGCTGGTGATGAACCAGCCGCGCCTCATCTGGCTCAAGGACACGGACGGCGATGACCGGGCGGATGTGGAGGTTCCGCTCCTGGACGGCTGGGCCAGCGATGATTCGCACCACACGATGGGCGCGTGGGAGTGGTCGCCCGGCGGCCTGTTGCACGGCCTGGAGGGCGTGTCCATGTCCACCACGCTGGAGACTCCCTGGGGGCCGTTCCGCAATGCGAACACCCCGGGCGCCTACGTCGTGGACCCGCGCTCGTGGAAGGTGCGGCGCTTCATCACGCCCGGCTACGGCAACCCGTGGTGCTACGTGTATAACTTCTGGGGGCAGGGGATTGCCGGTGACGGCACCACGGCGCAGATGCACTGGGATTCGCCCCTCAGCGGCAACCCCCGGGGCCAGCGCAAGGGCCTGAATCCCGTCTTCAACAACGAGGGGATGCGGCCCGCCCTGGGCAGCGAATTCCTGTATTCGCGCCATTTCCCGGACAGCGTGCAGGGCCAGTTCACCTACGGCTGCGTCATCAACATGAACGGCCTGCCGCGCTTCGAGATCACGGACGACGGGGCGGGCTTCACCGGCAGGCGGGTCAAGCTGGCCGACGGCAAGCCGGACGATCTCGTCGCCAGCACCGACCGGAACTTCCGGCCCGGCGAAGTCCAGATCGGTCCCGACGGCGCGCTGTGGTTCCTCGACTGGCACAACCCGCTCATCGGCCACATGCAGTATTCGCAGCGCGATCCGAACCGCGACAAGACGCACGGCCGGCTGTATCGCCTGACGGCCAAGGGCCGGCCCCTGCTTGCGCCGGTGACCCAGCATGGCAAGACCGTTCCCGAAATTCTCGACCAGTTGAAGGAGTATGAGCCGCGCACCCGCTACCGGGCACGGCGCGAACTGCGCGACCGTCCCCGGGCCGAAGTGCTGGCCGCGACGAAAACCTGGGCCGCGAGCCTGGACCCCAACGACCGCTGGTATGACCTGCACCTGCTGGAGGCGCTCTACGTGCAGCAGGGCCAGCATGGGGTGGACCGCGATCTTCTGGCCAGGGTGCTCAAGGCCAAGGCCCGCGACGCCCGGGCGCTGGCGGTGCATGTGATGGCCGATGAATGGGCCTATCTCG
>CAZGDE010000596.1:0-1649 GCA_964524315.1 uncultured bacterium | reverse complement strand
CCGCTGGACATGCTGCGCCCGATGGTCAACGACCCCGATCCACGCGTGCGCCTGGAGGCGGTGCGCGCGCTGAGCTTCGTGGACACCACCGAGGCCGCGGAACTCGCCCTCGAAGCCGCGCGGCAGCCGATGGACTACTGGGTGGACTACACCCTCCAGCACACGCTCGGCGCGTTGCAGGATCATTGGGAACCGGCCCTGGCGAAGGGCGAACTGGCCAAGGCCAACGAGCCCGGCCGCAACTACGCCGCCGCCTACGCCAAGGGCCAGCCCAGCATCGTCGCCGTGAAGCAGCAGTTGGACCGCCTGATCGCCAACGATGGCCTGCGCGGCAACCAGCGCCGCCAGTTGATCACGTCGGTCGCCAGGGTGGAGGGCCGCGTCCGCGAGGGGCGGTTCGTCTTCGAGCGCGTCTGCACCGCCTGCCACAAGGTTCAGAACTTCGGCATCAACTACGGTCCCGAACTCACCAAGGTGGCGGAGCGTCTGTCGCGGGAGAAGCTGATCGAGTCCATCCTCTACCCGAACGACGAGGTCGCCGACCAGTGGCTGACCACCAATCTCACCACCCGCGATGGCGAGGAATTCAGCGGCGTGGTGGCCGGGGAGAACGACGCCACCCTCACGCTCAAGCTGGGCGGCGACCTGGTGAAGCAGGTGGCCAAGGGCGACATCGCCCGGCGCGAGACCCTCAAGGTGTCCAACATGCCCGAGGGCCTGGCCGCCGGCCTGAGCACCCAGGAGTTTGTGGACCTCATCGAGTATCTGGCGACGCTGAAGTAGGGGCGGCGGTTGGCGGAACTCCCAAGGGTGATCCGGGCGCGGCTTTTCATCCTGGTGGCGCGGGGTCAGCCGGGCCAGGGCGGCGATCATTTCACCTTCTCACCCGGCGGAAGCCCCGCGCCACCAGCGTTCCGCGAGGCCGCCCCGTTCAGCCGTTGGTCAACGCCGCCCGCGCGTCGTCCGCGGCGCCGGTTTTCTCCAGGAAGTAATCGTAGCCCCCGGGATACGCCATGATCTTGCCGGCGTTGACGTGCAGCACCTTGGTGGCGAGCCGCCGGATGAAATGCACGTCGTGGGAGATGAACACCAGCGTGCCCTCGTAGCGCTCCAGCGCCATCGTGAGCGACTCGACCGTGGTGATGTCGAGGTGCGTGGTGGGCTCGTCCATGAGCAGCAGGTTGGGCGGGTCCACGAGGAACTTCACCAGGCTGAGCCGGCTCTTCTCACCGCCGCTGAGCACGGTGGTCGGCTTGTAGATCTCCTCCTTGCGGAACATGAAGGAGCCGAGAATGCCGCGCGCCTCGTCCTCCCGGAGCGCGGGGGCGCTGGCGAGAATCTCCTCCAGCACGTTCCGGTTCGGGTCAAGCGTGCCGGCGCGATGCTGGCTGTAGTAGCCCAGCTTCGCGTTGTGCCCGAGGTCGCGTTCGCCGCGCTGGAACTCCACCACGCCCGCGATGATTTTCAGCAGCGTGGACTTGCCCGCGCCGTTCGGCCCCACCAGCACCGTGCGCTCGCCGCGCTCCACCGTCAGGTCCAGCCCGGCATAAACCTGATGGGTGCCGTAGGCCATGTGGATGTCCTTGAGCGAAATGGCGCGCTGCCCGCCGCGCGGCGGCGGCGGAATCTGGAAGCGGAACGGCTTCCGC
>CAZGDE010000595.1:0-3234 GCA_964524315.1 uncultured bacterium | reverse complement strand
GTTCTGCCTGCGCCCGTGCCAGTAGTAACAGGTACCAACCGTAATGGTAACGCTGGGCAATGTCTAAACTCGTTTCCAGGTGAGGATGGGGATGGTCGTGATCGGCTACGAGTTGTTCGACGTCTGCCAAAATTCCCAGTGCCATTTCGACCTGTGCCTTTGCCTGCCTCCAGTCTGCCCGTGCCAGGGCAACCTCGGCCAAAAAACCATGATCCCGTGCCTGTCGTACCTGGTCTTTGTAAAGCTTGTGCAGATAAATGGCGCGAGTGGCGATCTCGCTTAACTCGTCCCATTGCCCTAGCTTTTGTAAGACCTCTGCGGCCGAAATCACAAATTTAGCAACTAAATCCTGCCGATTGATTCGCTCAAACAGATCTAAGCCCTGCTGAAAGTAGGATCGTGCCTGCCGACAGGATGCTTGATAGGTGACTCGCTGCAATACTGCATAGGCCCGCCACAACAGCCCTAAATAGATCAGCACACAGGCGGCCCGTTCCGTATAGGGGGTGGGCAGGGGGGGATAACTCAAGGTTGCGCTTTGAGCGGAAGGTGATTCCTGCTGGTTTGCCCTGGTTAACCAGAACTGTAAGCTCTTCTCGTAGTATTGTTGGGCTGTTTCTAGTTCACCCTGGGTATGGGCTTCCTGGCCCTGTAAGAAATTTAGGCTAGCCTGGAAGGATGGGTCGAGGGTGGAACTGCTGGCTTGAATACGGCTCAGGGCAAATTCCAGTTCAGTGCGACGGAGCGAATTTGCTGGTGGCGTAACGGCCCAGTTTGGCGGAAATTGTTCGTCACCTGTATTGAGAATAGTGGCAAAGAGGCGATCGCAATGATCACGCAGTGAGCTAATCAGGTCAGGAATAGCCAGGTCAAAGTCAATCACCGCACTGCCAGCCCAATTCTTAAAATCTGGTGCCAACCGGGTCAGTTTTTGTAACAACCAGTCGTTGAGCCACAGCACTAAAGGACACTGAAAACTTTTGGGAAAACTGTCCCGCAGTTGATTGGCGGACACGAATAACTGGTCTAAATGGGACAAGGATTCCAAACCCAGAATGAGCAGTGCTGGTAAGGGCGCATTGGCGAGTGGTGCAGCCTCGTTGATTGCCCGTTGCAGGGCGGTAAACAGATTGCTGGTAGACTCTGGCAAATGAATCGTGGCACAGGGGACAGGGCAACGTTCATGTAATTGCTGAATCAGTCGATGGCGTAGACCGCTGTAATTGCAGCGCACCAGAACCAGCGAAAATTGCCCCTGGGAGAATTGCATGGCGCGACATAGGGCCGTCAGCGATCGCTCATTTTCCCGATCTATCGTTTCAGCATCTAAATCTGGCATGTCGACAGAGCATTATTCTCTATCCCTATTCTGCAACCAATTCTGATACTTATCCGTTTCGGCCAGGAGAGGGTTAATGCCGTACCAGATACCGTTGACATCCTGGTACTCAAACACAAACATACTGCGGAGAAGTGCCTGGTACTCGCGATCACCCTTCACAATTTGCTGGTCTACCACTTGCAGAATTAGGGCCCATTCGTCATCATCGATCGCCCGGGCCAGATTGTCCCGTTGGCCCCGAATCACCCGTTCCACATCATCACTCGAAAATGGAGGATCACCTTTCTGGATGCAGTCACAGACTAACCCCAGCAGGTTACGGACGTGACCACCACTGACCAGACAGAGGCGATCGAGGAGGTCTGGACTGGCAAAAATTGCACCGACCGGATCGAGGCGTCGATCGGGGGAAATGCTGGGAAATGCCCGTGCCATAACCATTTGCCGTAACAGTTCCAGTCCCTCTGTATGGGGGGTTCCCTGGCGTTGACGAACGGGTACCATCGGCAGAATTTTGAGAGACAGCCCGCCTCCAAACCGTTGTTTGAGTGTATCGGTTTCATTGGAAAAGCTGAGTGCCAGAGGGATGGTGTAGACCACATGGCAACCCAGTTTCGACAACTGTTCCCCTCGATCGATGAAAAGATATTCCGGTTGGGTGCGTCCACTGGGTAATTGCCGTGCGTCCACCCGATCCAGGTTGTCAATGATGACGACTAAACCAATGTTGCCCTTTTGCGCGAGGCGCGCCGCCGCCGCCCCCAGTAGCTCCTCATTAATGGACTGGAGAATGCTGCTGGTACGGGGTTCCATGTACTGCCGCATGAGGTTGCGGAGTTTGGGACTGTCTTTGGTTTTGGCGGTAATCTTGCTGATGCCGACTGAGAAATCAACCTGTGAGATTTCTACGGGTGTTTGCAGTAAGTCACCTAGTTCGGTAAATAGATTAACGAAGTAGTTGGGTTTTAACCGAATGTTGTCTGCTTCAAGCTTGACACTGACCTGGTAGGCGATCGCCAGCAGAATGTCAGTTACATCCACATCCGACATGTCCAGGTATTCGCTGGACTCAAAATACACGACGTAAAATCCTGCCGCTTCCAGTTCTGCCTTGAGTCGCAGCAGTTCCGTGGATTTACCACAGCCCACATGCCCCGTGAAGAGTTGGCAAGTGCAGCGATCGGACAAAAGGGCGATCGTCCGTTTAAGTTCCTGGATCAGATTGCTCCCCCTTACGGGCGCAAAATCAATATAAAACGGTCTATCGGCAGGATTTCCGTAGGACAACGTTTGACTGGGATTACACGCTTTCAAAAATTGGGCGACATTGACTGACATGACGTTGACTGACAGAGTGTTACCAGTTTTCCTTCAGTGATCGCTAAAGTAGTGTGATCTGCTGTAGGGACGCAGCATTTGGTCACAAAATGATGCATTCAATCCAGAATGACTATCTACATGCTACGCCCTTCTAACCTGCAAAATTCTTCCAGGACGTTTCTTCCAGGGTTTTCCTTTACAGTCAGGTTTTCTTCAGACCTGCACGAAAAAAGAGCAGATATCTCTGACCAAAACGGCGAAATATCTGCTCCTTATGTTGTCAAATTTTCAGGAGGGTTAGGATTGTGATTTAATCAAGCCGCAAACTGTACGGGCGGGTTTAGCAGACCTATCTGCATCAAGCAATGGATTTGACTGCAAAACCCGCCCCTACCAAAGTGTCGAGCTTATTTAATTCCCATCCCTTAGCGATCGACCGATCCCATAATCACGTCGATGCTACCCAGGATGGCGACAATATCAGCCACCTTCATGCCCCGCAGCAGGTGGGGTAACACTTGCAGGTTGTTAAAGTCTGCCGGACGAACCTTAAACCGCCAGGGGAAGACCGT
>CAZGDE010000594.1:0-3234 GCA_964524315.1 uncultured bacterium | reverse complement strand
CAATACAGAGTGGCTCAACCGACAGGGTAGGAGTCAGCAGACGATAATGGGGCATTTCCTTTACCCACCCACTTAAAACACTAGCGTCAGCGGCAAAGGCTGCTATCTCGTCTTGTTCCAACAGTTGCTGTGCCCTGGTGTAGGAATCCACCGCAACCAACTTGGCCTGAGGAAATCGCTGGCGGACAATGTCCACAGTGCTGGAATTGTTCAAAACGCCTACTTTTTGTCGCGTTAGATCCGTCAGTAGTTGCACAGTGGCATCGTTGGTGATCAGAGCCGTACCATCCAGGTAGTAGGGGATACTGAAGCTTGCCACTCGTGATCGTGAGTCAGTTAACGTCATACGAGCGATCGCAATATCAACATCACCATTCAGAACTACTGACAACCGTGCCTGATTTAATACAGGTTTAAGTTTCACTGTTGCCGATGGCCCTAACAATTCCTGGGCCAACCGCTCGGCAATTTCAATTTCCAACCCCTGAAGTTGTCCATCCGTACTGCGGAACCCCAACGGTGGTGAATTGTCCTTCACTGCGACAATTAACTGACCCCGTTTTTGAATAGTTTCAAGATCTGCAGCAACGACAAATGAGGGTATCGTCAGTGATACCCCCATCAAACTTAGTCCCAACCACCCAACGATTCGCCGGGTCACTCTATCAGATATGCCGACCTCGCTCAACCCATTTTTTTTGAGTTGTCGATGCTTAAACCTGTGCCGGAGAAGCATAACAAACAGCGGTACAGCAGGGGCAATGGTAATTCAAGCAATTAGGCCGCTTTGGTAAGAGCCTGTTGTGCAACCTGGAGTACTTGGTTAAAACTAGTTGGATCAAGAATAGCCATTTGTGCCAACATCTTACGGTTGATCTGGATGTTAGCCTTCTTTAAACCTCCCATTAACTGGCTGTAGCTCAACCCTTGGAGACGGGCAGCCGCGTTAATGCGGGTGATCCAAAGACGACGAAAATCACGCTTCCGCTTCCGGCGATCAGCATAGGCATAGCGGAGCGCTTTCATGACCTGCTGATTGGCCGTCCGGAAGAGGCGATGGTGCGAACCCCGGAAGCCTTTCGCTAATTTCAAAATCTTCTTGCGGCGCTTACGTGCAACGTTACCGCGCTTTACCCGTGCCATTTGTACAAATTCCTCTGAGTTCCAAGATGTATCTGTAGAGAGGGGTTTTTAGGATAGGAGCAGCCTTGGGATGTACCTTGTGCCTGCCTCATTCCAAAGAACCCACAGTGATTTCCTACGCAGTTTATTGTTTACAGGTAAGGAAGCATCAACCGGACGTTTGCCTCGTCGCACTCATTTACGACCGCAACACCAGCCAGACGGCGCTTGCGGGAGGCACCCTTGTGTTCCAGTAAGTGGCTTCTAAAGGGCTTGCGACGGATGATTTTGCCGCTACCACTAGCTCTTAATCGCTTCGCAGCAGCTTTACGGGTTTTGAGTTTGGGCATGGGACAACAGTTTTAAACTTAAACACAGTCTACTATCCTACTACCAACAAAACTGGCTTAGCAAGTCATTGGCCTGGAATTTCCTCCTATTCCCTGCGTCACCAAATGGAGACTTGAGATAGACTATATCTAGTAAACCGCAGGGAAACCTGTGGCTCTTCCGATTTCATGAAAGTCTTCATTTCATGGGAAGTGGGCAGTGTTGACCCACTTTTTTTATTTATTTCCTGGCATGGTTCATCCACTCATTCCGCAAATTCTTGACCTGGCTACTCCCGTAGCCACCTCTTTGGGTTTGGAGGTGGTTGGAGCAGTTTTTCAAACGAATCAAAATCCACCGGTTCTACGGGTTGATGTGCGTAATCTGGAACAAGATACCAGTCTGGATGACTGTGAACGAATGAGTCGATCACTAGAAGCAACGCTTGATGCGAGCGATATTCTTCCTGCTGCCTATGTTCTGGAAGTATCCAGTCCAGGTATTTCCCGCCAACTGACGACTGACCGCGAATTTATCTCCTTTAAAGGTTTCCCTGTGATTGTTACGACCTCGGCACCCTACGATGGGCAGCAATCATGGGTGGGTCAACTGATTCGGCGGGATGAGGAAGCTGTTTACCTTAGCCAAAAAGGCCGCGCGATCGCGATTCCCCGTGGCTTAGTTAACAGGGTTCAACTGGATGAAAAACGTTAGAAGTCTTGTCTCCGAAGGAGCCAGGTTCAAGCCGCAATTCTCAATACTTAGTTGACCGGGATTGCAGTTTGACGATTACTTAGCTTGTTAACACTGAAATCATTCAATTTTTAGATAAACCAGAAGCGGTTGTTCTATTTCGCCCACTTCACCCTTCTCCCTCACACTACACACAACGGAGTTCTCCCTATGTCGATGGTTACTCTGCCCGGTTTAAGAGACATGATCGACGGCATCAGTCGCGAACGTAACCTGCCCAAGTTGGCGGTTCAAGCGGCGCTGCGCGAGGCATTGCTTAAGGGGTATGAGCGGTACCGCCGAACCCAACGGATGGATAGTTACAACTTCGACGAAGAATATTTTTCTAATTTCGAAGTCGAACTTGATGTTGAAGAAGAGGGGTTCCGGGTACTGGCGACAAAAACGATTGTTGAGGAAGTCTCAAATCCAGATCACGAGATCTCTCTCCAGGAAGTGCGAGAAGTCGCTGAAGAAGCCCAACCAGGACAGGAGGTTGTGCTTGATGTCACCCCCGACCAGGGAGAATTTGGTCGTATGGCCGCAATCCAGACCAAACAAGTGCTTGCCCAAAAACTACGTGACCAGCAACGAAAACTGGTGCAGGAAGAGTTTCAAGACCTGGAAAGTACAGTACTACAGGCGCGCGTATTACGGTTTGAACGACAGTCAGTGATTATGGCAGTGAGCAGTAGCTTTGGCCAACCAGAAGTGGAGGCTGAACTTCTCAAACGTGACCAGTTACCCAACGACAATTACCGGGCAAACGCCACTTTTAAGGTGCTTCTGAAGAAAGTCTCGGAGGGGTCACATCGGGGACCGCAGTTGTTAGTATCGCGGGCAGATGCGGGATTGGTGGTCTATCTATTTGCGAATGAAGTACCTGAAATTGAAGATGAGATCGTCCGTATTGTTGCTGTTGCTCGCGAAGCAAATCCGCCGTCCCGCTTTGTTGGGCCTCGTACTAAGATTGCGGTAGACACGCTAGAACGGGATGTGGATCCCGTTGGTGCCTGTATTGGGGCTGTCTCTTATACACATCTCCGAGCC
>CAZGDE010000593.1:0-3256 GCA_964524315.1 uncultured bacterium | reverse complement strand
GTTTAATTACAGCTTGGATATGTAACTAGTCTATATATTCTGTGCCCTGATTGGGATTGTTACAAGAACTGCTCAGTAAGTGTCTGAGCTAATGGTAGTGAGTCTTTGCGAGGTAACTAGTATGTTTTTCAAAGCTGTTCATATCAATCGTGAGCCTAAAAATAAACTCTCTCAAATGCTGAAGCAACTACAGGAAATTCCCAAAAATTGTCATTCTGTGCCTGAGGTCAGTCAATTGCTTGAGGATATTGACGACACGATTGCTCATGCTAACGATGCTGTAATTAAGCGAGCTTTAGAAAGATCTGGACTGAGTTCAGAAGAGATGATATCTCTCCTTCAAGAGTCTAGAAGCCATGTAACAAATTTGCATAGATTAAGAGATTCTCGGTTCGACTCGAACGAACACAATCCTCTAAGTGATTTGTAAAGCTATATTATGGACTTTTTAATAAATGTCTCATTCCATCAACCTGCCAATCAACAAGCTGAAGCAGTCTTGGATACTGTTGGTAAGGCTATTCAATACCAAGACTATAAGGAACGGCTGACCCCTTATGCGATAGGAGTCCGCCAGCAGTTTACTGAGCCACCAATTGATCTTACCAATCATCTTAGAGATACATTGAAATCTGCTGAATTCTCGTTCAGCTTCTGCTATTCGCCATGTAATCCAGTTTCTGGAGCAGTGAAGAAAGTCTCTATTAAACGTTACAAGATTCAGAGCTTTTTCTTGCCCCGAAGCTTCCTCTTTTCCTCTTCTAGAAAGTTCAACTCCTTAATTAAGCCTTCATAGTCATTTGTTAACTGAAGCTCACCTTTAATGCTGCGAATTAGCCGTTCTATCTCAGCTTGTAATTTTTCTTTATCTTTTTCAGTGTTGCCAGGATGGCTCAAATCCTTTTCTAATGCAGCGAGAAATTGCAGTAATTTTCCTGCTCGTCTATAAACGTTTCTATCTGCTATCTGATCTCTCAAACGCGATATATATTCTACTTCTTTCAGTCTCTCGTCAAGTTTCTTCTCTTTTTTTGAAGTCGTTAATCTATATCGCAAACTAGAAGACTTAGCTTTATGCTTATATGGCACCCTATTCAGCTTTTTCCAAGCAAGCAAAGAGGAAACAAGCGAAAGAATACTTATTATCATTGAGAAGATTATCCAGAAAGCAATATTAATAGACACTTTTCTTACCTCTAACTTCTCAAAAATTCAACATTATAGCTTGATCGCTAGAAGTTATAGTTTGATTGCTAAAAGTGAATGTTTAATATTCTCAATGTGGTCTTTATCCACATTAAGCTTGGTCAGATCAATATTTTCAAGCTGCTTTTCGAGAGTATATAGAGCTTTTTCTCGAAGATATTTATTGAACTCAATTAATTCTGGAACTCTGTGATACAGGTTCGGTTGTGCTTGTTGATCTCGTATAAGTTTTTCAAGAGTTTTCCTAATCGCTTTCAACTCAGCATCGATACATCTTGAAACAGACTCCTCTTGGTAATTGTTGTTTGGTTGTAATAAAGCTTCTATCGCTCGTAAACGATCTTGTATGGAGCAAAACCCTTCTAAGCCCTGTTTTTGCTCCAATTGAACGGCTGATAAAGAAGAAATTTGGTATTCTAGCCACTGAATTCTTGTTGTTAAAGTAGATACTCGTCTATCCATCCAATCTAGCAAATCGCTTTTTGCTTCTTCAACAATGGACTTCTTTTGGTTTTCTCGATCAATGACATCTACCAAAACTTTAAAGCCAAGCATTACGGTGGTCACAGTAATAACACTTCCTAGTAAAGAGAAAAAGACTGTGTTCATCAAGTCACTGTTATACTTTTGGATGTCTTCTAACTTGCTCTGTTCGGGAGTTGTAGGAACTGACTTTGCCCCAGTTTGATTTTTAAGAGCTTCGGTTGGGCTAGGAGTAGGAGACGGTACTGATACGATTGAAGCTTGATTAGGTTTTGCTGGACGATCAGACTTTTTCCCATTAGCCGTGTTCGTGGAGGAAATACCTGTTTGTGAAGATGAATTTTCTGTAACTAGAATTTGGGACAGACTATGTATCTCTGAAGGAGTAAATGAGGCACTAGACCATTGAAGGCTTGACGGCTGGAACAACAAAGCGATTAATGTATAAATTGTCACGAAGAATGGCATAAAGCATCTCCTGATTAAAGAACTTATTCAATTTA
Source organism: uncultured bacterium (assembly GCA_964524315.1). Lineage (GTDB taxonomy): Bacteria > Cyanobacteriota > Cyanobacteriia > Leptolyngbyales > Leptolyngbyaceae > CAZGDE01. Next base: position 1,064 of record CAZGDE010000593.1, on the reverse strand, counting down.
TTTGCTAGTGGGCTTGATGTGATGCTGTGCTTGCAGGATTCGGCAAAGCATCTCCTGATCTTCTAATTTGGCTTGGGCTATCCGTTTAATCATATTCATTGCAGTATTCTTGTCTACTGAGATCTCCCTCGCTAATTCTCGTACACCGATTCCTCCATTACTCTCCGTAACCAAGATAATCGCCCAGAACCACTTTTGTAAATCAACACGAGTTTTATGGAAAAGTGTACCAACCGTCACACTGTAGGATGTAAAGCAACAGTTACAGTGGTATCGCTTTTCCTTCTTGTAGGCAGTCCCATTTGTGGAGCCACAGTATGGACATGTTGGTTTACCATGCCATCGAATCTGTTCTAAGTAATCTAAGCATTCTTCATGATTCCATAACATTTAGGTATCCCTCAAGAGTTTTATGTCGATTCGATACAGAAAACTCTCACGGGTTGTTTATCGGAAATGAATGCGTTTCTCTTATTTGTTAAACTTTGTACACATAGTGGAAGTGCTTACCCAAGGGAAAATAGTGTAATAGATTACAAAATCATTGCCTTTCTCAGCTTGCTAAGGGAAGGTTACTTTTTCTGATTCATTTCACTAACTTTCCACAAAGGTTCGGACACAGTTCGTTTGGCTGTTAGAAGCTATAAGGTAAGTAGATTTGCTCAAGTTTTTATAGAATTGCTTCAGGAGGGCTGCCCCTGACTAGGGGCGATCGCCATGATGATTAAACCGATATCACCATGCCAACCATTGCCTTACATCAAAAATATCGCCCTAAAACCCTGGCAGAGTTGGTTGGACAACCCTACGTCCAAACCGCTTTAACCAATGCCATCGACCGAATGCACATTGCCCCAGCGTATCTCTTTACAGGTTCTAGAGGAACGGGGAAAACCTCTACAGCACGTATCTTTGCTAAATCCCTCAACTGTTTAAGTTTTGATGGACCGACTGATGAACCCTGTGGTACATGCCAATCTTGTCGCTCGATCGAAACCAGCAACAGTTTAGATGTTAGTGAGATTGATGCTGCTTCTAACAATGGGGTGGATGATGCCCGTGCC
>CAZGDE010000592.1:0-3266 GCA_964524315.1 uncultured bacterium | reverse complement strand
ACAGAATCTTCACGATTGTGCTATGGCTTTTATGCACACCCGGACTGTTGGCCGTCTGTTACCAAGCCAAAGTGAGATTAGCCGAGACAATAGCTAGATTAGTCGAGACACACCGCTAGAGAAAACTAACGTCCATTAGTAATTTCACGGACATTGGTTAGGATGTACGTTAGGTTTGCGGTGAGGCTTCCTGGTTATGGCATTCGACGCTGGTGAAACGAATGAAAAATTTGCCGAGGCTGGAAAAGTCTGGAACCTGAGCCAGCTATACACGAATCTGGCATCGGTCAAGCAGGGACGACTGACTCCTAAGGAAAAGGAATATCTGCGGGGCTTACTTGTTGGGTTAAGTCCCCAGGAAATTGCCCATGCCTTACATAATCGTGTCGGTGGTGTGCGGGTTGCCCTGTGTAGTTTATATCGCCATATTGAGGCACTGGTTGGCCTAACAGAAGGAGCCGTCAACTCGCGCAATGCTGCATACGTATTGGAAAGGGCCGGGTACAGAGTATCGACTGGTGGATGGGAGTCCTCTGGTACAGCGATGACGACCACCCTGGAAATTGATTTAATCGATCGCTCCATTCCTGATCCCCCCGCCTCTCCACCGTTACCCGTGACTAAAGTTAGGGTGTTGCTCAGTTATTGCAATCCTGATTGCAATCAGGAAATGGATCGCCAACTGGTAGACCGGGAACTAATTGAACAGATCGATGCAGCTTTGCAAGAGGCGGGTCATCCGGTAGCCTATCTCCAGAACTGTGCTGAAATTGATGCCACACTTGGTAACTGTGATTGCTTGTTGTTGCTACTGTCCCCCCAGGCAGCCTTTAGTGAAATGGTCACAGAAGAGGTGCGACGGGCCAGGGAATGGTTTGACACCCAGCCCGATCGCCAACCTTTGATTTTGCCAGTGCGGGTTGGGTTCGCGGCCAATGAATCACTCAACCATAGCCTGCGCTGGTATTTGCGGGGGTTCCAGCAGTGGCAGTGGCGATCTCCTGCCGATACCCCTAACCTGATCCAGGGCATTCTACAACGGTTAGCAACGCCAACCATCCCCATTGTCTCTGGTGTTGACGCGGATGCTGGTTTACCACCCGCGATGGAGTATGCCGATTCTCCACCGCTACCCATTGCCGAACCCGAACTACCGTGGGGCCAAATTGAATCCAACTCCGCGTTTTATGTAGAAAGGCCCCCCATCGAAACGTTGTCCTATGAAACCGTACTTAAACCAGGGGCATTAATTCGCATCAAAGCCCCTCGGCAGATGGGAAAAACCTCTTTGCTGGCACGGATTCTTTACCAGGCAGAGCAACAGAACTGTATTGGCATATCGTTAACTCTGCAGTTAGCGGACCATAAAACTTTTTCTGACCTCGATCGCTTCTTACAGTGGTTTTGTGTCAATGTTGGTTCGGCATTACAGTTGGAGAATCGCCTGGGGGAGTATTGGGACGATATCTTTGGCAGCAAGATTAACTGCACAGCCTATTTTGAACGATACCTGCTAAACCACCTGGATCGTCCTCTGGTGCTGGGATTGGATGAAGTTGACCGGATTTTTCAATACCAGGAAATTGCCGAAGATTTTTTTGGTCTATTACGGGCATGGCACGAACGGGCAAAAAACCAGGCAATCTGGAAAAAACTCCGTTTAATTGTGGTCCATTCTACTGAAGTGTATCTGCCACTCGACAATCACCAGTCACCATTTAATGTGGGCTTACCGATTGAGCTACCCGAATTTCGCCCCGACCAGACCTGGGACTTGGCCGAACGGTATGGTTTGCGCTGGTCGGCCAGTGACGTTGAACAACTGATGACCTTAATTGGTGGGCACCCCTACCTGGTACGGTTGGCACTCTACAACATGACCAAACGCAACCTGACCTTGAAACAGTTTTTGCAGGATGCAGTGACGGTCACGGGCCCTTACAATGACCATTTACGCAGGCATCTATGGAACCTGGAACAACACCCAGAATTACTGGCCGCAGTGAACCAGGTTGCCACATCAACCACACCAGTCCGGTTGGAGTCGAGTCAGGCATTTAAGTTACAAAGTATGGGCCTGGTGCAGTTACATGGTAATGCCGCCATACCCCGATGTGAGTTGTACCGCCGTTATTTTAGCGATCGCCTACCTTAAGCGATTTTTAGCCAGAAAAATTGCTTAAGGCAGGTTTAGCGACAGCATGACTGGCTGGGTGTTGCTGATTCCAGGGATGAATTAAACGTTAGGTATGACATTAGGCATGACGTTAGTTGGAGGTTAATTGGAAAGAAGGAGATAATGCGGAAATCTGTGACCGATTCAGGGTGCCTGCATTGGCAGAACGGCGTTCGCTTCTTACACAAGTACACATGAAATCGACCGTAGCAGGAATTAGCTTGTTACTTGCCGCTGGCTGGGGAATGGCAACGGTTGTTATTGTTCCCGTCCAGGCGCAAGTTATCCCAGCACCGCAAGACACAGGCACTATTGTTACACCCGTGGAGAACCGGTTTGATATTCACGGGGGGCGGCGATCAGCGGACGGAGCCAATCTATTTCATGGGCTGATGCAATTCGGGCTGAGTCAGGGACAAATTGCCAACTTTCTCGCCAACCCAAACATTCAAAACATTTTGGTGCGGGTTACGGGTGGTACACCTTCACGCATTGATGGTGTGCTTCAAGTAACAGGTAGCAGTGCCAATCTGTTTTTAATGAACCCAGCAGGTATTATTTTTGGCGCTAGTGCCGGTTTGAATGTGGCCGGTTCCTTTACTGCCACTACGGCTAATGGCATTGGTTTTGGATCTAACTGGTTCAGTGCCAGTGGTGCTAACAACTACGAAGCACTGGTTGGCACACCGGGGGCGTTTGCGTTTACGATGCCTCAACCTGGAGCCATTATTAATACGGGCATTTTGGAAGTGAGCCAGGGGCAGCAGTTAGCCCTGTTGGGTGGAACCGTTCTCAGTACAGGTTTACTCAGGGCACCCCTGGGAACCGTTACGGTGGCAACCGTACCCGGTGAAAGTGTGCTACGACTGACCCCAACGGGAAGTTTGCTCAGTCTAGAGATTCGACCGCCGGGATCTGGTAATCTACCCTCGCAATGGTCGTTACCGATCGCCTCACTTCCCCAATTACTGACTGGTGGCGAGGAGCACCATGCCACCGACCTGGTGATTAACCGTAATGGTGACGTAATACTTGCCGGATCAGGTATACAGGTTGCGCCCGGAGATGTGCTGGTACAACAGGTCACAAC
>CAZGDE010000591.1:0-3283 GCA_964524315.1 uncultured bacterium | reverse complement strand
GCCATCCCAACCGAGAAACCTGGCTTGCGCTAGAGAATGCTGGATTTGAGCGAGTTGATTATCAGCACTTCCGGGCAAATGTTCCCGCAATTGTCAGCCCTCAAATCATCGGTGTAGCAACTAAAAAATGGAGATAACAAGCTTTCTCAATCAATTAGCAACATAAACAATAGGATGAAAATAATCAGAATTAGAAGCAGAATAAACCACCAAAAATAATGACTGAGTTTTCCGCCTACACCGGTCGGATTGCAAAAGACGACTGGAGGCTTGTCCGGTTGATTGATAACAATTCCAGGGGGTTCTGGTGAGGCAGGATCGTATTCAACCTCTGTCTCATAGCTACCATCCCCATTATCCACAATAGGACCCGGCACGGTAGTTCCCATAGTGCCTGTCAGGTCAAAAGCATCACCTCGTCCTGGACCCACGAAGTTCCGAAACTTGTCGCGAGGAGTAATCTTCACCCGAATGATTTGCTTGCCATCTGGCGTTGTCCGAATAACCGTTGTTTCAATCGTGGTGTTGCTCTCATCAATTCCTGTATCTGCATAAACCGACCAAATCACCTCACGGTTAGCCTCGCACCCTTCCCCAAACGTTGCTTTTGCGTGAAACGTATAGTTTCCCTCGTGTTGGAGAATGTTTTCCAATAAATTTCCAAAGATGCCATCAGGTTCTAAAGCTCCGTCTCCATGAGCGCCATCGTCAAATAAGTCGTAGCTTTCTTCAACATAATTCACCAGGGGTTGGCTAGTTTCTGATGCCAAAGCAGTCAACGTCGCGTAGCGAGAGGGAATCGTATCTCCGTCTCTTTGAGCCGATCCGCGCAGCCCGCTTTGAGTCAAGATATTGCCGATACTTTCTGTGGGTCTAGTAACAGTCAGTTTGACCTGAGCATGATCCGGTGTTGTCCCAGTGGCAAAACTCAGCCTGACAAGCGGATTGATTGCTTCTCCAGTATAAAATCGTTTTCTTAAAGAAAGTCGCTTGAGTACGGGTCCACCTTTGGCAATTACATTCACAAAGAAGCGCAAATCAATTCTAGGTGGTGGAAATTCGCTTCCTCCATCCGGACGGAACACATGAGCCGTCCAAATACCATCTTGCTCACCTTCATAGGGCAGATTGACTCTGACAAATTGCCAGGTAAAACCCGCTTGAGCATCAACATTGGCATTAGAGAAGGAAATTGAATTTCCTGAAGGAGTTCTAATGTCTAGTAGAAGGGATGTTTCCCGTTTGTCCCATCCCAGAACAATCGTGACAGACTCTTCCCCACAAACGGTAAAGGGAATCGGTTCAGATCTTTCGGCTTCTTCAGGTAGAAAATATTCAGGGTCCATAATGAAGCCACTTTCAAAGATATCGCCGAAGCAGCTTGCGAAGAATTTTTTCAGCCCCAATTCATCTCTGGCAACGGTGTAACTGCCATCCTGAAGAATGGCAAGGCGGGTCAGTAATGGGCCATTTAAATTGGACTCATTGCCATAACCCACAATGCACAACCGTGTATTGCTTAGTCGAGATTCAACATCCCGAATCAAAGGAGGAGTATTCTCCATCCCATCGGTTAACAGGAGAATCACTTCGTCTCGACTAGTTGTACCAGAGAATTGATCGATCGCTAATCCCAATCCTCCCCCGATCGTGGTTGTTCCATTTGGGTTAAGCCCACCCACAATTCCTCCAGAATGAGGCGGTGGACCGACTAATGCTGTCACATTGCCATCATTGATATCTGATAAGTCGAAATCCTTGGAGGCACTGGTACTGAAAGATACCAAGCCCACCTTATGCCCTTCTCCTTGACGAATCATCGTCACAAACAGGGAAGCGGCATCCCTGGCTTCCTGAATTTTGACACCGCCTGAAGCGGTCGCCTCTGACATGGAACCAGAGCGGTCTAAGACAATCATTACGTCTCTGGAAACAGTGGTGGGTGGCGGGGTAGTGGCGATGTCCTTAAGAATCGTTGCGGTTGGATAGTAGCTGAGTGTGCATTGCCCCCTAGAAAGGGTTCCAATGACATTGCCAAACCTGTCGTACAACCCTGAACCGGAGCTTCCACCTGCCACATCAAACCTGGCAGAAATGCCAGTAGCAGAGCTATTAGTGACTCTAGAATAGGATGTCGTGCGAGGAGAATGTTTTTTCACTGCACCATTGGGATGATGAATAGCAAAGACTTCCTCGTTAATTTCCGGTAGATCCGTTCGCATCGGCAGGGGTGATACACCGACCCCGCTCGCTGGAACTTTGATGCGGAGAATGACGTAATCTTTGTTGATGTTGTATCCAAACTCTACGACATCAATCACCTTGAATATTTTGGGGCCATACCCCGTAGGTCGAGTCCCGTTGCAGTTTGTTTGAAAACCGAACACAACGGAAGAGGAAGCGGCTGCAACAGAATCTAGTGGAGAAGCGGAAGAAGATATGGAAAAACAGTGCCCTGCGGAAAGAATTAAGTCTGACCCAATAAGAGTACCAGAGCAGGTTGAGAGATATTCACCATGTCCGGAGACAATCATACAGGCGCTTTGTCCAACCTGTTTCCGCAAATCACCATTGGGTAAACAGTCGAAGTTATTCCAATCGGCTGTAAATTACAAATCCAGAAAGGATCATAAGTTGGCTCGGTGTAGGGCGATTCTTGCAGGAAGAGGTCGCAGTTTGTGAATGTTTCCGGGCGATCGCCCTCTCCAATTCGCTGTGCCCTGCCGTATTCGCTCAGTTGAACACCTCCTAAAGCGGCACCGTCGGTAATATACCGAATTGGCACTCTTTGATCGGGAAAGGAATCGATGCGGATGGGTCTTGTCCAAAAACTGGAGCCATCCGCAGCCGTAAACACATCCTTTTCACCGCCATACCCCAGATCTACTTCCAGGCTGTTGCTGGCTGGAAAGTTGGCATTAATGAAATGCAGGATCAAAAATCGTGTGCCAGGAGCAGGAGCCTGTTCATGAGCAAAATTGATCACTGATTGTCCAAAATCTGGTCCAATTCCCAAAGGGGAGGGCTGAAGTTGAATGATTCTGCCAATGTTATGAGACATTGCTCGTACCCCTTTAGAGTTACTGGGAGATTGCTTTACTGTATGTATTGCAGTAGGACCATGGCAGTACCCACAAGCGATTATGTTGAATGTCAAGAATTAAATAGAAGTTAGAGGAATCAGAGAAATTAATACTTAAAAGTAATTCAAAACATGAAAAAGTTTTGGCTTATCCATCCTTGTTTAAGTCTATTAAGCCAAAACTTTTTGGTTCAGCTAAAG
>CAZGDE010000590.1:0-3295 GCA_964524315.1 uncultured bacterium | reverse complement strand
AGGGCATGTAGCTCAGAGGATAGAGCACCAGATTCCGGTTCTGGGTGTCGCAGGTTCGACTCCTGCCATGCTCGTAGCGATGAAAAAGCTAAATAGCGATTGCTGGTGGGGTTTTAAAGCCCCACCAGTTTTGTTTTTCAGAGAATTTTGCCAGTCCAGACACCGGGTCGCCCATGTCACTGCACCACACCGCTGCACTACTCACCCTGGCTTCAGCCAACTTTGCCTCTTTGGTACAGTTTTATCGACGGTTACTCACCCAGGAACCAGCCGTTTACAGGCCCAACGTCTACGCTGAGTTTCACCTGGCAGGATTACGCCTGGGAATTTTTCACCCTAAACAGGAGAGTGAACCAGGCAGTAAGCCTGCAGGCCCGCAATTCCAGCCACCCTCGAGCCAACAACACCTAAACTCTCCCATGGCGCTCTGTCTGGAAGTGACAGATCTGGAAGCGGCGATCGCCCATCTCACCCAATTAGGCTATCCTCCCCCCGGAGACATCCTCACTGCCTCCCACGGCCGGGAAATCTATGCCTATGACCCCGATGGTAACTGGTTGATCCTGCATCAGGGCAACGGGGGATAGGAAAAGCAAAAACGAGAGAAAATGGGTCATTCACCTCGCTTAACCCTGTCCCTCAGCGAAAAAATTCCCCGATCACAAAGGGGTACGATAGAGTGATTCTGGACGACTCTTACTAAGTAAGAACGTCCTATGTTTTTGATGGGGGAAAAGTCGTGTCCAGGTCTGTGAAATTTGGTGTCATTGTATTTCCTGGGTCGAACTGCGATCGCGATGTGGCCTGGGTCACACAGGGGTTGTTACACCAACCGACCCGGATGGTGTGGCAGGAGGAAAGTGACCTATCCGACCTGGATGTGGTCATTATTCCCGGCGGGTTTAGCTATGGTGATTATTTGCGCTGTGGGGCGATCGCCCGTTTTTCGCCAGCGATGCAAGCCGCGATCGACCATGCCAAGCAGGGCAAGTACCTGCTTGGTATCTGTAATGGCTTTCAAGTACTGACCGAAGCCGGATTATTACCCGGTTCTCTAGTTCGAAATCGGGACTTACATTTCATTTGCGATCGTGCGCCTTTGCGGGTTGAACGCACCGACCTAGTTTGGACACAGGAATACCAATCCGGCGAAGTAATCACCCTACCCATTGCCCACGGTGAGGGTAGCTATTACGCCGATGACAATACCCTGGCCGAATTAGAAGCCAATAAACAGGTGCTATTCCGTTACTGCACAGCAAAGGGCGATGTTGACGACAGTGCCAATCCAAATGGTTCACTTCACCATATTGCTGGTATCTGTAACAAACAGGGAAATATCCTGGGCATGATGCCCCACCCAGAGCGTGCGGCCGATGCCGCCCTGGGTGGTACCGATGGCATGCGGCTATTTCAAGGCCTGTTAACCGTCGTACAATCCCTGGTTTAATCCCCCGGATCCAACCATCTATCCCCCCTCAGTTGCCAACCAGGCCCGTAAAACCTCCGCGACCGTCCACGCCTGGGCAGTGCAACCGTTCGGAATCATGGGCGGATCACCATCAAAAATTTCACTCAAACTACCGATTCCATGGGCACCCAGGTGATTTTCCATCGGCTCTAAAAATTCCCGCGCTTTGCTGGGATCGTTATAGACGCGCAAATGAGCCCGCACGAAGGGGCCAATTAACCAACCCCACACCGTTCCCTGGTGGTAGGCACCGTCTCGTTGCTGTTGGTTCCCCCCATAGTGCCCCTGGTATTGGGGATGGTCAGGAGTGAGCGATCGCAGCCCATGTGACGTTAATAGCGTGCGGCCGCAGGCATCAACCACCCCCCGTTGTTGAGCCGGGGTTAACGGTGATTCAGGCAGGGACACGGCAAAAATCTGATTGGGCCGCAGTGAGGCATCGTCTCCATCGGGGCCATCCAACACATCGTAGCAATACCCCAGATCCGCATTCCAGAAGCGCGAAAAGCGAGCATTCGCCCGATCCGCGATCGCCTCATACTCCTGGTGGGGTTTGCCAATCCGCCGGGAGAGTTTGGCCATTGTCCGGAGGGCGTTATACCACAGCGCATTCACTTCAACGGGCTTACCAATCCGGGGAGTCACCACCCAATCTCCAACCTTGGCATCCATCCAGGTCAATTGCACACCGGGCACACCGGCATACAGCAAGCCATCAGCCGGGTCAAGGTGAATGTTGTAGCGTGTACCCCGGCAATGCCAATCCACAATATCTGCCAGGACAGGAAATAATTCCTGCACCAGGTCGTCGTCTTCGGTAATGCTGTAGTAGGCCCGCAGTGCTTCAAAGTACCAGAGCGTTGCATCAACGGTGTTATATTCTGGGACTTCACCCGCGTCGGGAAACCGGTTGGGAATCATTCCCTGATCCACATGGCGGGCAAAGGTTCGCAGAATCGAACGGGCAATCTCCGAACGTCCCGTAGCCAATGTCAGCCCCGGTAAGCTGATCATTGTGTCCCGCCCCCAATCACTAAACCAGGGATAGCCCGCAATGATCGTTTTGCCATTAGGGTCATCCGGCGACGGCCGATTCACTACAAACTGATCCGCTGCCAGCACCAGGCGATTGGCAAAGGCAGAAATTTCCTTGGCATCCACTGGGCGATTACTCTTCCATAGACCCAGTAACTTTTGTTCGTAACTGCGCCGTATTTTCAGTGCCGTTTCCCCATCCAATTCGGGGCGCTGTTCGGTACTGGCTACCAGGGTCAGGGTGTCACCCGGTTGCAGCGTGGCCTGAAACGTTGCTGCATGTAAATTATCGTCGTGATCGTCCAGGCCCCGCTGTTTTTCGGCACTCAGCTCATAGCCATAGTACCAATCGTGGGCTGGGGTTACTTCACTGCGATCGCCCACTAAATGCAGTTGCACCGCCTCCGGAAAAGCCGAGACATAAACCCCTTTGTTAACGGGCACAATCGTCATCCGCCAGCCCTCACCACGGGTATTGGCATGGTAGTCCCGGTAATTGACCATTGCCTTCAGGGTCAGCGTCAGGGGTTGGGTTGCCCGTAGCAGTTGGTAATGGATGTAGGTCGTATTTGCCCCTGGTTGCATCCAAATGCGTTTTTCAAGCAAGGCATCGGCACAGGCATACCGCCAGGTTGGAATGGTTCCTTCCAGGAAAAACCGTTCGATGTGCCGGTAACCGTGGGGGCCAATGGTGCCATCCGCCCAACGATTTGTATGCAAAGGGTAGAATCGATCCCCATACAGCAAGGTGTCATCGATCTTAGCTAGCATGAGCGTCCGTCCCAATGG
>CAZGDE010000589.1:0-3301 GCA_964524315.1 uncultured bacterium | reverse complement strand
ATAGGTACCCATCTGCGCCAATACCGCGAATACATCTGTCTGTTGCGAATTGGAAACGGTATGTTGCAGCAATGTCATGACCATCTCGCTGTCGGGATCAATCTGGGGCGGCAACCATAATGCTGCCCCAGCATACCCATCGATATAGTAGGCCGTCTTCTGGGTAAAGGCCTGTCCCCCAAATGCTTTGACAAAATTCGGAAAAATTTGCAGATATTGCCGGGGGTCGGGGTAGAGCCAGCGAGCGACTGGATCGGCATTGAATGCCAGTACCATTGTATTGATCACAGGTTCTACATCACGAAATGACGCTGTTTTGATCAATGGTGTGGTTGCTGCTAGTGTGATTGCGGGTGTCATAGTGGTTGCCTTTACGAGATGGTTATTTCGTTACGGATTGAGCATCAACTTAAACAGCATCGTAAAGTCGAATCGGGAAAAACCAGGGAATGCCTCTAACGCCTAACTGGCAGCGGTTTTGCCCGTATTAGAAACGTATAACAACGTAAACACTAACGGCGGAGAAACGCTAGACTTTATAATCTAGTCTTGCCAATCAATTCAGGGTTGACTTCAGTTGTACCTGAATACGGTCCCCTTACCTGTTGGTTTCTCTCGCTACAAACCTCCATGACTATTTCACCGATCGCTGTGTCTGGTTCTTCCTCTGCAACATCCAATCTCCTGACAGTGGCGCAGCAAACACGGGCAAGCGCCCGGTCACTTGCGGTACTGCCGACTGCCACTAAGAATGACGCATTAGAAGCGATCGCCCGTTCCCTGGAAGCGGCCGCTCCAGAGATTTTGGCAGCCAATGGGGCGGATTGCGAAGCCGCCAAAACGGCTGGAATTTCACCTGCCCTTTACGCCCGTTTGAAATTGGACGAGCATAAGCTGAAGGGGGCGATCGCTGGTGTCCGCGATGTTGCTAAATTACCCGACCCGATTGGTGCAGTTCAGATTCAGCGAGAACTGGATCAAGACCTGATTCTCAAGCGAATTGCCTGTCCTCTCGGTGTCTTGGGTGTCATCTTTGAAGCCCGTCCCGATGCGGTCATGCAAATTTCCAGCCTGGCGATCAAATCCGGCAACGGGGTGATTTTGAAAGGGGGGCAGGAAGCGGTTCGTTCGTGTCAGGCATTGGTTACAGCCATTCGGCAGGGATTAGCAGAAACGGGTATCGATCCAGCTGTGGTGCAGTTATTGACCACATGGGAAGAAACCCTGGAGCTATTAAAGCTTGATCAATATGTGGATTTGATCATTCCCAGAGGTTCCAACTCCTTCGTTCGGTTTGTCCAGCAAAATACCAACATCCCTGTCCTGGGGCACGCGGATGGTATTTGCCATTTATATGTTGATCAGGCGGCGGATGTGCAAAAGGCCGTGACGATCGCCGTTGATGCCAAAACCCAATACCCGGCGGCCTGTAATGCCATTGAAACACTACTGGTACATCAGGCGATCGCTTCAGAATTTCTGCTAGAAGCAGTGGTCGCTTTGCAACTACGCCAGGTGGAACTGCGGGGCGACGAACGCGCCCGTGCCATTCTCAATATTCCCGCAGCGACAGAAGCAGACTGGTCAACCGAGTACAGTGACCTGATTCTGGCAATCAAGGTAGTGGACTCGCTGCAGGCCGCAATCGACCATATCAACACCTACGGGTCACGCCATACGGAAGCGATCGCCACTGAAGATCCCCAGGCTGCGACAACCTTTATGGCCCAGGTCGATGCAGCGGGGGTCTATCACAACTGCTCCACCCGCTTTGCCGATGGGTTCCGCTACGGGTTTGGTGCCGAAGTTGGCATCAGCACTCAAAAACTGCCACCCCGTGGCCCCGTGGGGCTGGAAGGGTTAGTGACCTATAAGTATCAGCTGGTTGGGAACGGGCACATTGCCGCGACTTACGCCGGTGCCAATGCGAAACCGTTTACCCACAAAGACCTGACGGCATAACCAATTCCCTTGAGGGAAGGCAGACCGTCCGATGGCAGTCACCGCATTTTTACAGGGACTATTGGGAGCGTCCAGTCTGCTACTGGGGGCAGTCGTCGGGGTGGTCTGGCAACCCAGTCGTGCCTTTTCTGCGGCCATTATGGCGTTTGGAAGCGGCACGTTAATCTCGGCGATCGCCTTTGATATTACGCTGGCGGTTTATCAACGCAGTGGGTTTTTGCCTTTAGTGATTGGTTTTACCGTGGGAGGTGCCATCTTTACCCTGATGACTCGCCTGATCGATCAACAGGGTGGTTTTCTCCGGAACCAGGCATCCAGTCGGCGGTACCTGTTTCGACGCCGCCAGGAGGCCGCGTCCGAGGTACTCAAGCGGCTAGCGCAGATAGAAGTCATGCGTGACCTTCCCCCAACCGAGGTGCAAGCCATTATCCCCCTGCTCAAGCCCTGTATGGCGGAATCGGCAGATGTGTTGTGTCAAGAAGGTACGCCGGGTGATTCGCTCTATCTGATCCTGTCGGGCGAAGCAGACGTACTCAAACGAAAACAACCGATTACCGTGCTGGGCCCCGGTGAAGTATTTGGCGAAATGTCCGTACTGACGGGTTCGCCTCGTTCTGCGACGGTGGTGGCCCGCACTCCAATGGAACTGTATGAACTAAAGAAATCGGACTTTGATCTGGTACTGACGCGATCGCCCCATATTGCCGGAGCCTTGAGTCGGATTCTGGCCCGACGATTAGAAGCAACTACTGACTCCCAAGCCACCGCCGAACGCCAACAGCAACAATGGCGTCAGGAAATATTGGACAGCACGGAACTGGATCTACCCTTACCGGAACAGCAGGCAATGCTGCAACAGTTGGCTAAGGGAACGGCTCCCCTGGCGATTCTGCTGGGTACATTAATTGACAACATCCCAGAGTCAGCGGTGATTGGTATGACTGCCGAAAGCGGTCATGCAGGTACGTCCTTTTTGCTGGCTGTCTTTATCTCTAATTTCCCGGAAGCCCTCTCCAGTTCGATTGGAATGCGCAAAACAGGTACAAAGCCGGGTAATATCCTGGCCTTATGGAGTGGCGTGGTACTACTGGGGGGGCTGGGCGCACTGGTTGGGAGCCTGTTACAAACAACCGCACCCGATCTCCTGGTTGCCCTCACACAGGCGATCGCAGGCGGTGCCATCCTGGCAATGATTGCCAGTACCATGATGCCAGAAGCCTATGAATTAGGTGGGGGATCGGTCAACTTTTCGACCATCCTGGGTTTTCTGATTGGCTTCTGGGTATCTTCTCCATCCTGACCCGACACATGTCTTTATATTTTTTTACCTATATTTATC
>CAZGDE010000588.1:0-3339 GCA_964524315.1 uncultured bacterium | reverse complement strand
GTTAGAAAGCGATTCCAGAAATGATGTGTGATCCACGAAGAACACATGGAACACATAGATTCCTAGTGAACAATTTGACAAAAGCCTGATGCTTACAGGTGGTTTCTGATTAGAAAGGAGAGCGAGATATAGAAGTAACCAGGAACCAAATACGAGAGACAGGCGGGAATAATGGGGAAACTTATCAAACCAAGCCCATTCGAATATAGTAAATGCCAGAAAAAGTGCAAGTAAACCATATAACCTTACATGAATTGTTTTGGTTGGTTTTGCTAATTCTCCATGCTTAAGCTCTTGCCAGACGATCACTGCTGTAAATAAATAGGGTAGAAAATTAAGCGGATTGACAATTTGAGTAAATGTCTCACGATCGCCAATCCCCGCGTCAAAAACTGGAAACAAAGAAACTAAGCAGCAGCTAGCTAATAATAGGTAGTAACTCATCCGCCTGATCGCCAAGGGGGATTTTACTTTGACTAATCGCTGCATGAATAGTTCGGCAATCACCGTGAGAAATAGTAAGGAGAAGAAAAAATAGAATGCAGAATAACCACCACCAATCAGGAAGCCAATAAAATTACCGATTGATGATAGTCCATGTTTAATTGCAGGTGAATCACCCAGTAATACAGCATCAAACAAAAGCTTTGCCAGTGACCAGAACAGGTATAGGGAAATTAGTTTGGGTAAGCGTTGTTTCTGAAAGTATTGTGATCCAGCCTTTTCACTTTTAATCAAGAATAGGAACAATGAGATTTGCAAAAAGACCGGAACTGCCAGATAACCCACGTTAGCGTTGAGAATATCTGCCAGAAAGCCTAACTGTAATTTTCCCGTCAAAACAAGCAACAGTTTGGCATGAAGAATAACAACTACCACAGCAAAGATCGCACGGAGAAAATCAAACCCTTCAAAGCGATTGCTCGAGGCTAAATGACTTCGATCAACTAGTCTTTCAGACGATATCTTAGGTTGGGAAATGATCATAGCTTTTACCTCTAACGGGTCACTAAATAGGCTGTAGATTTTTCCTTTTCCAGCAATTCCGTATAGACGGCTAAGGTTTCTGTATGTACCCGTGACACTTTTAACCAGGTCAAATTTTGTTGTGCCCGATTTTGCCAGTGGATTAATTGATCGGGATGTCTCAATAAGTAGGCCATTGCCCCTGCCAACCCTGTCGCCTCCGCCGGAGGCACTAAAATACCTGCTGCCCCATTATCCAAAGCTTCGGGAATGCCATCTACCCGACTGGCAACGATCGCACACCCCGCTTCGCGCGCCTCTGCCAGCACCAGACCAAATGGTTCGCGATGGGATGCCAGCACAAAAATGTCGGTTGCTTGAAGATAGTTCTGGGGGTGGGGTTGGAACCCTTCAAAATGAATGCGATCACCCACCGGGCTGTCTCGCGCCTGAGTGGCAAACGTGTCACGATCAGGGCCATTCCCAATCAAGTAAAGATGGGCAGTTGGAAATTCTGTCCCAATTTGCTCAAACGCCCGAATTAACTCAGCAATGCCTTTGCGGTGATACATCCCGGCAACGGTGGCGATCGCAGGATGGTGCAGGGTAACGGGTGATCGGATAGCGGGATGGCGCGGGCTACCGATCGTTCCATTCTGGACAACCCGTAACTTTGCGGCAGGAATTCCCCGTTGCTGCATCGCATCCTTAACTGCATAACTGACGGCAATGGCGCGATCGGCTAACCCCATCAAAACGGCACTTCGTTGGAATTCGTTATGTACGGTAGACACCAGGGAATATGGTGCATTTCCCCGCAGTGCCCATGCCAGCAACACGCCAGTCATCATGTGAGCATGGACAATTTCTGGCTGAAATGATCCGATAATCGCCCGATAACGTCTGCCTGCTTTGATTAAATTCAACGGACGACGGTGTTGGTCGAGGTGAAAATGCGTCACTCCATGTTTAGCGAGAAGTGTTTCATAGTCACCACCGGCTGAGGCGATCGCTACACAATGGCCTGCTTCTACCTGTACACAAGCCAGATCAACTGCAACATTGATAATGCCATTACCCAGTTTACAAACGTCATTCAAAATATGGAGAATTCGCATGATCAGTAGATAGACGGAATTAGTTGAAAGATTGTTAAGTGTCATTTGTTATTTGTCATTTGTTGTTTAAGTTTTTGAGTCCTGCTAAATCCACAACCAATAACCAATAACCAATGACTAATGACTAATGACTAATTACGTTGTTTGTAAAATGTCCTGATGCAAGACTCGTTGTAAGACATTGATGTACTGTTCGACGACACAATCACGGGAAAATGCCTGTGCCCGTTGACGCAGAATGTCGGGAGAGAGCGGGTTGTCGAGGGTGGTAGCGATCGCGTCTGCCAGTGCCACAGCATTTTCTGGTGGAACTAACTGACCATATCTACCATTTGCCAGGATTTCTGCTGGCCCACTTTCACAGTCAGTGGAAACGATGGGTGTTCCGGTTGCCATTGCTTCGGCAACGACATTGCCAAATCCTTCAAAAATTGACGATAGAACGAATACATTGGCCTTTGCCATGTAGGCATAGGGATTGGCCACAAATCCAGGCAGAGCAACATCTTCCGTAAGACCGTGGTGACGAATTTGCGCTTCCAGTTTGGTGCGGTCTTCACCTTCACCCAGGATCATTAGTCGTACCAGACGTTGTTGTCTGAGCAGGGCGAAGGCATCAATCAGTGTAGGAAAGTCTTTCTGGCTGACTAACCGTCCGACTCCTAACAGGACAGGTGGTTCACCGGGGGCAAACCAGGGATGATCGATGGGTGCCTGCATTTGTTGGAGAACGTCTGGGGTGACAACTGGATTATGGATGACGGGAATGTCTTCTACTGGAATATTCGTCAATCGGGCGACATCTGCTGCGACTCCATGGGAGGCTGCTACGATCGCGTCTGCCCAGGGGTAAAACCAGCGCACCAGGTGGGGGCGGATTCGCCCGACCGTGTAGGGTTGATGGTTACGAAATTGGCGGGAAAGATGGGTTTGGACGCACATGATGATTTTGGTGGGTACTCCTGCAAGTCGCTGTGCCCAGATGGCGGAACTGAGGATATCGAGTGCTGAAAATAGGACGGCTGGTTGTTCCTGTTGGAGGTAATGTCGGAGGGCGATCGTTTTAGATGCCAGTACGGGAAATTTTGCTTGCAGGTCAATGATGCGAATGGAGCCTGATACCTGGGAGAGGTAGTCTCCGGTTGCCTGGGCCAGAACTAGATCGGTGGGAAATCCACGTTCGGCGAGTCCTTCTGCCAGGTGGAGCATGGCGCGATCGGCAACGATCCGCATGCGGGTCATGGCGCACCAAGCC
>CAZGDE010000587.1:1573-3349 GCA_964524315.1 uncultured bacterium | reverse complement strand
GTTCTATTGTGTACCATCTTTTTCTGGCGGAATTCGCCCATTGGCATCCTGGCACTGATGCTGATGTGCGGAGGAGACGGTTTAGCCGATATCGTCGGTCGACGCTGGGGAAAACACAAATTACCGTTTAATGCTGATAAAAGTTGGGCAGGTTCAGTCGCCATGTGGGGGGGCGGTTTTATCTTTGCCTACGGTATTCTGGCCTTATTCAATACAATCGGCTATTTTCAACCACCGCTGAACTTGTTCTATGCCGCCAAGGCTTTGGGGGCGATCGCTTTCCTTGCGACCCTGGTCGAAGCATTGCCCTTCAAGGACATTGACAACATTACACTGACGGCCACCGCTATCATCCTGGGGCTTTGGTGGTTCTAAGGAGCGGCGTTATTGTTGCGGTAACGTGACAATAAACGTTGTTTGTTTAGCCTGGCTGATAACCCGAATGTTACCCCCCAGTCGTTCCGCCAGTTTCTTGACTAATGCCAGTCCCAGTCCCGTACCACCATGTTTCCAGGGATCATTTTTGGGAATCCGGTAAAACTTATCGAAGATGCGATCACATTCGGCCAGGGGAATTTCGACTCCCGAATTACTGACCCAAATTTCCATCGCATTGACCGTTGCCTGGGCTGACAGTGTGATGACTTCCGCCGCCGGCGTGTACTTACAGGCATTATGCAGTAACTCGGTCACAATCCGGTCCAGAGAGGCGCGATCTACTGTCCATAATGGTAAATCGGGAGGAATATGAACCATTAAACGTTGCTGTTGGTTTTGGGTACGGGCAATAAATGGGTTCGCCAGCTGTGGCAGCACATCTTGTAAAGCAATCGCTTGCCAGGTAAATGCTTCCGTTTCCGCATCCAAACGCGCCAGATCGAGCAAATCGTTAATCAAGCTAATTTCACGCTCACCTTCCTCCTGCAAAATTCGGAAATAGCGACTGATCGAATTGTTACCATCCGCAAACACGCCCAGTGGTTTCAGGCTAATTTCTAGCATTTGGATTGCCAGTTTAATGCTAGACATGGGCGATCGCAGTTCATGGGAAACCGTACTGAGAAAGTCATCCTTCAAACCATTCAGGCGCTCCAATTCTTGCACCTGTGCCTGAGATGCCTGATACAGGCGTGATTGGCGCAACGCGATCGCACATTGATTGGCCACCTGCTGTACCAAACGCACTTCCAGGTCATTAAACCACTCAGCCGCAGAACGAAACAACCACAGGTCTCCCAACACCCCCTGGTCGTCTACTACTGGACACGCCAGGATGGCGCGGGGCAATTGGTCAAGATGGTCGGTATGCTCTCCAATTAAGCAAAAGTGGCAATAATGCCCCTGCAAGAGTTGCATGTAAAGGTTGGGATCGGTACTATCTACCATCATGCAGGGCCAGTCTTTAGCAACAAACTCGCCCGCAGCGTATTCGTACTTAATGGTAGAAATCGTCCGCTCAGAGTTATAAAGAGCAACGTTGCAACAATCAGCAGACATGGCGATCGCCACTTCCTGGACCACACGTTGCAAAATTTGCTGTTCATCCAAACTATCGCGCACATGATCCGTAATCCGCTTGAGCAATGCTTCAAAGTCTAGGGACTGCTGCAGCTGAGCAGTTCGTTCATGAACCTGTAATTCCAGATCAGCATTCAGGGTTTGTACCTGTTGGTACAGTTCCGACTGTTGGATAGCGATCGCAATCTGGTTAGTCAGTTGTTGCAATAATTCAATCTCGAATGTCTGCCATTCCCGAGGGGCTGAACAGTGGTGAGC
>CAZGDE010000587.1:0-1563 GCA_964524315.1 uncultured bacterium | reverse complement strand
ACTAACAACCCCCATAAATGATCGTCTTGCACAATCGGCACGAACAACTTTGCCCGCACCTGCATTTCTGCCAATAACCGGACATGGCAGGGATGAAAATTGGCCGCATAAATGTCAGTGGTTGCTTTTACATCTCCCAGTTGGTAATGTCGCCCCTGGTTTTGCACAAAATAGGTATCGGTAATGCGCTGTTCCAGAACTGATTGCCAACCATCTGCGACAGACTCAGTAATAATCGTGCCACTCCAATCTGGCTCAAACCGATAAATCACGACGCGATCGGTATGTAAAAAACGCCGCACTTCTATCACCGTCGTATTCAGAATTTCCCTCAGATCAAGAGTTTGGCGAATGTGTTGGGCAATTTCAACCAGCAGGCGTTCACGTTCAGCTTGTTGGGACAAAACGGCTTCTGCCTGCTTGCATTCGCTAATATCCTTAAGGGTACCAATCATCCGTAGTGGTTTACCCCATCCATCCCGATGCACCACTTTCCCATAATCTGCAAACCAGCGCCACTCACCCAACCTGGTTCGCATCCGATAATCACCACCATAGGGAACGGTGTCATCCTTCAGGTGCATGGTCAAACGTTGCCTCACCGCCACAACGTCATCAGGATGAATTGACTCTTCCCAGCTATTGAGTTCTTCAGAGAACTCGCCCACATCATATCCCAACAGCTTCAAGTAACGAGGGCTGCGATACACATCCCCCGTAATCACATTCCAGTCCCACAAACCTTCACCAGATGCTTCCAGAGCAAGCCGTAAGCGCTCTTCACTCAAGCGCAGCGCTTCTTCTGCCCGCTTCAGGCCAGTCAGGTTATGGACATTAATCACCACCCCCGAAATCGCACCATCCGGCTCCACATAGGGGGCATAGGTCGCTCTGGTAAACCGCTGTTCTCCATCGGCATACTCAAGCCACGCCTCAACAACCTGCCTTGTCTCCCCTGCCAAACAGCGATCTAGATAAGGTTGGGCAACGGATTCAAAAAACTCTTGCCCTAACAATTCGCTGACAGAATGTCCCACAATCTCGCCATAGGATTTGTTGTTCCAGGCTAAATAAGTTTGGTTGACAACTTGATAAACATAGTTTCGATCCAATAAGGAAACACAATCGGGTGTAAACGCAATAATGCGTTCATACCGACGTAGCATAGTTTCTGCTAGCTGTCGTTCTAATTCGGACGCAGCTCGCCCAGCAAAAATCGTCAACACTTCCTGAAGTAACTGGGAATTGTCTAGAGGTCGGTTGCTGACTACCCCAATAACACCTGTAACAACACCCGTAGAATTAATCAGGGGAATCCCCACATACGCTTGTACGCCTAAGCTTCCCAAGGCAACATCAGTATGCCAATTGTGTTGCAGATCCGCTGGGTAAATGCCAAAACCTCCCGTCACTACCTGTTCGCAGGGGGTACCGGATAAAGCATACTCCAAGCCGTCAAGTAACTGCCCATTATTCAATCCGGCAATGATTTTCATGCGATCGCCCGCAGGCAACAATTCTGCCACAAATGCCTGATCCACCTTAAATAGACGAATCAGATAT
>CAZGDE010000586.1:0-3349 GCA_964524315.1 uncultured bacterium | reverse complement strand
ATAGGCCAAACCGTTCGGCATGTTCGATCAACATTACCGTAGCATTGGGTACGTCTACCCCCACTTCCACCACCGTAGTAGACACAAGGATCTGAGTGGTGTTCTGCCGGAAACGACTGATGGCGTCATCCTTCTCTGCCGATGTCATGCGTCCGTGTAACAGACCCACCTGAAATTCGGGGAAGACATTCTCCTGGAGTTGTTGATATTCCTCGATCGCCGACTTCAGATCTAACTTTTCCGACTCCTCCACCAACGGCAACACCACGTACACCTGCCGTCCCTGCACAATTTCCCGGCGCATCAAATCGTATGCCTGCATGCGATCCCGCCCCGATAGTACCGTCGTTTGAATGGGCTTGCGGCCCGGTGGTAACTCATCAATCTGGCTCACATCCAGATCCCCATGCAGGGTCAACGCCAGGGTGCGCGGAATTGGCGTTGCCGTCATCGTCAACACGTGGGGATTTTGCCCCTTTTGTTGCAACTTGGCGCGTTGTTGCACGCCGAACCGATGCTGCTCGTCAATCACCACCAGACCCAATTGTTGAAAGTTCACCGTGTCCTGAATCAGGGCATGGGTTCCCACCAGTAACGGCAATTCCCCCGTTACCAGTTGGGCATGAATCTCGCGACGTTTGGCGGTCTTGGTTGAGCCCGTCAGCAACTCCACAGGTAGGTGGAGCAAATTGAACCACTGCACCATCTTGCGGTAATGCTGCTCTGCCAGAACCTCCGTGGGTGCCATTAATGCCGTCTGGTAATTCGCCTGGATGGCGGCGAGACAGGCAATCACCGCGACGACTGTTTTCCCAGAACCCACGTCACCCTGCACCAGACGGTTCATCGGTGTTGCCTTTTGCAAATCCGTCAAAATATCGTTCACCACCCGATGTTGGGCACCCGTCAGTTGGAACGGCAGAATCTCATAAAACCGATCAATCAACTGCCCGGTCGGAGCGAGGATGGCACTTGCCTGGATCTGTTGTTGGGCCTTTCGTCGTTTCAACAACCCCAGTTGCAGATAGAAAAATTCGTCAAAGACCAGGCGATGCCGGGCTGCCGCCAGGGTTGCCCCATCGGGGGGAAAGTGGATGTGGGCGATCGCATCCTGAATGCCAATCAAACCGTACTTCTGGCACAGGCGATCGGGTAACGCCTCCCCAATTTGTCCGACTGCAGGCAAAGCCGAGACTACCGCCCGTCGTACCAGATCGGCAGTGACACCTTCCGTTAGGGGATACACGGGTAGAACCCGTCCGACCTTGAGAGATTCGATCGTGTCGGCTTCATGTTCCAGAACCTCAATTTCTGGGTCTTCCAGGGTGTAACCAAAGCGACTTTGCTTTACCAGGCCCGAAGCGGCGATCGTCGTTCCAGGTTGGTAAAGGCGTTTTTGTTGTTCCTGCCAGGCCCGATTGTAGCGACTGCCCGGATAAAAACGGCTGAGTTTCAGGCGGCCACTATAGTCCGATACGGTTAGTTCCAGAATGGTTAGTTTAGTATTACGGGGACTGGTAAAACAGTTACACCGTTTAACCGTCGCCACCAGCGTCACCGTTTCTCCCGCTTCCAGGTCGGCAATGCATACCTGACGGGCATAGTCGATGTGATCACGGGGGTAGTAGAACAGCAGATCCCGCACGGTTAGCAATCCCAACTTTGCCAGTTTTTCGGCACTTTTCGGCCCAACTTTAGGTAAGTAGGTCAGTGCCATATCCAGGTTGATCCGAGTGGTTGGGGTGGCAACCTGGGATGCAGGAATGGGGGTCAAGGGGGTTGTTTTCGGCGACTTAACCACCGAGCGAGTGTTGGGGCGATCGCCCTCCTCCTGTTTAGTGGTCGCCTCATAGGCCCGTTGCATCTGGTGGAGAAACCGCCGCGTATCGGCAACTAAATGCTGGCGCTGCCGAAAATCCAGCTCAGAGTAGGTCATGAACTGATTACCTAAGTCTTGCCAGCGACGTTGATTGTCCGCTGACATGGCCGCAGGTGGTTCCCGTAGGGAGATGGTCAAAAATTCGCTAAAGCGATATTGCTTCCCTTCCAGGTCATTGAAGCCCCGATCTGCTTCCACCGTGAGGGCTTTTTGCAAACGTACCCAGTCAGGCGCAGCCTTGCCAGATGCGGACGGGGCAGGTTGCGCGGTTGGTGATGGGCTATGCTCTAGCTGCGAGTCGCTCATGTCACCAATCCAAACGTCCACAACTTCTCCCTACCCAATGTTCTCAGCAATCAGTACTCAGTCCTGATGCAGCTAATGATGCCAGAAATTTGACATCACTCTATTTGGTATCACTCTACTAGTCTGTCCAGGTTGATCGCCAGGCGGCCTGGGCGGCGGCGATCGCCTGTTCCCGCTGTTTGCGCTGGTAGTCCTGACCTAGCGTCTTCAGTTGTACCAGAAGATTGCGAATCCGGGTACGACTGGGCGCGATCGTCGCATCAGCAAATTCAATATCGGTCATCCGCAGATGGATCGCCACGATATGCATGACGGCGTGGCCTCTTAACTCCTCCGCTGGTTCCTGCTCGCGCTTCCCTTCAGGCAGAGCTTCCACCATCAGGTTGATCAAATTCGGCGGATTTCTACCCGCTTCACTAATTTCTGCCTTGGTTGCCGCCTCCAAAAGGGGGTCTAGCAGTTTTTTCGGCAAGATGTCAGCCTGCTGCAACAGGCGATTCGCCGCATGGGACGCCGCTTTTAATTCCTGGGCGATCGCCCGCTCCATTTCCTGTTGCCACTGGGCCAGATGGACGGGAGTCAGTTTCTTTTCGTCCAGTGCTGGTGCTGATGCAGGCGTTGACACAACCAGGGAAAGGTCTCCATCGTCTGAAGTCGTCTGGGTTCCTGGGGCGATCGCTTCGTTGGGATGGAACACTTCGGGTGCCTCTGGTACCACCGGCACATGCAACTGCGCCAATAATTCTTCCTGTACCTGGTCTGCCAGGTCACGCAGTGTTTGCTGTAACTGCTGCCGTTGGTGATAGGGGAGGCGTAAGAACTGTTCTGGATAACCCTGGGTGCAAACGTAGTAGCTGGCAAGGATCAACTGCTGGCGGGTTGCTTGCCCAAATGCGTTTAAGTAATGGGAATAGGCGGTGTGCAATTCTGTCGCCAGTTCCGCCACTGCTTTGTCTAGAGCGGCAATGTCTCGCGCAATCTGCTCCATCGAACCAATCATAACGCTGCCAAATAGCTAAGATTTGTAAGACTATTTCCAGGATAACGGGCCGTAAGAAGTAGGGACACGATCTCGGACTGCGATATTTGTTTGCCTCGCTTGACATTGCTATGGTTATTAGATTCGTGTAAAAGTTTTGTACCTAACGTTTTAACTTTTACTTA
>CAZGDE010000585.1:0-3371 GCA_964524315.1 uncultured bacterium | reverse complement strand
CACCAGGATTAAGACCAGCGTTACAATCAGCAGAATAATAAAGCCCCGATCTACACCACGTCTGGGTTCGGGACTTTGGGCGTGGGCTTCCAGCAAGGCAAGGTTGCGACTATTTGACTTCCAGGTGGCATCGAACACATCACCCATAACCGGCAGGGAACCCAATGCCGAGTCCAGCACCAAATTTGCCAGCATTCGTACCAATGTTGACCGGGGCAAACCAAAGCGAGCCGCCTCAAACACAATATAGGCAGATAGGATCGCTCCGGCCATGTCACCTCCACCCGGCAGTAACCCCAGTAACGGATCTAACCCAAATCGCCACCGTGTACCGGGAATGGGAATGGCATTGTCGAGCAGGTAACTGAGACGGCGTACCCGTTGCAAAGCGGGGTGGGCGATGGTGGCAGGTGGGCGATCGCGCATAAATTTGATAAATACTCTCCGATAGTGGTCACTAGTCCTCCATCTACAATAGGGGCAACCCGTTTCTGGAAACACGTCGATGCCAAAACTCCTTGTAACTGGAGCCAGTGGATTTCTGGGGTGGAATCTCTGTCAGATTGCTGCCAGTGAGTGGGAAGTTTACGGTGCTTACTTTTCGCGATCGCTGACCATTCCCGGTACCATCCCCTTCAAAGTCGATCTGACAGATTTTCAAGACCTCAAGACGCAGTTCCAGATGATTAAGCCTGATGCAGTGATTCATCTGGCAGCACAGTCAAGTCCCAACCGTTGTCAAGAACAACCCGCCGCATCCCATCAAATGAATGTCGTTGTTTCCCGTGACATTGCTGGCCTCTGCGCCGATGCGGATATTCCCTGCGCCTTTGCTTCCAGCGATCAGGTATTTGATGGCTTGAACCCACCTTACAAGGAAGATGATCCGGTATCGCCTATTAATCTTTATGGAGAGCAAAAAGCAAGAGCCGAGGTAGAAATGCTAGCTCGCTATCCTAAAACTGCCGTTTGCCGCATGCCACTCATGTTTGGCCAAGTTCCGCCTACCGCCAGCAGCTTTCTCCAACCCTTTATTCAAGCTCTCCGGGAAAAGCGGGAACTCAAGCTATTTGTCGACGAAATCCGTACCCCCGTCAGTGGCACCACCGCCGCCAGAGGATTACTGCTGGCAGTGCAAAAAGCACAGGGCCGACTCCATTTAGGTGGTAGAGAGCGAATCTCGCGCTATGACTTTGGCCGTTTAATGGTCGACGTATTGGAACTGCCGCCGGAGGGGTTGAAAACCAGTCGGCAACAGGATGTCAAAATGTCTGCTCCCCGTCCTCCAGATGTCTCACTTGATAGCTCGAAAGCCTTTGTCTTAGGTTATGCCCCACCTGCACTACGGGCAGAACTAGAGGCATTGAAAGGCAAAGTCTAATTTCATTTCTTTATAATGTTCGCAACAATTTCTCCGCTTTCCTGACCAGGTGTTGATGGCGGCGGTAATGGTAAGCAGGCGAGGATTTTACTTTTGCCAGCATGGTTTCCAGGCAATCACGAGCAGCTTGCGGATTACCCTCCTGGGTCTGAATGGTTGCTAACAGGACGGATGACTCCGGATGGCTCCAGTGCTTGATATCCTTTGTCAGATGAGTCTTGGCGTTTTCCCAATCCGGAATTTCAAATAAAACCCTTCCATACAATAATGAGGCTTCCCCACACTTGTAATCCGGTTCCAGTTTCAATAACAGTTGCAAATGCTCTTTGGCAGCATCAAACTGCTTATGCCGCATCTCCAAAAGCGCAGTCCCCCAGAGGGCATGAATATTATTGGGTTCTTTGGCTAAGGCCTGTTGAAACGCATCAGCGGCCTTCTGAGATTCACCCATATCCAGCAGAACGTTCCCTAAATTAACGTACTGATGAGCTTTACCAATATTGCGTACTGCTGCTTCTGCAGCCCAGAGTTTATCTTTCATGCCCCAACGCTTAAACATCCTTACCCCAGGAATGTTCATTTGGGGTAAGCGTCGCAATACAAAGTAGAGAACAGCTCCGGGAAAATAAAGAAAAATCAGAACCCAAATCCAGAGATTCCGTTCGGGGTCATGGCGCAGACAATCAAAAATCATCAACATCCAGAATCCGGCAGTCAACAGTACGAATATGTCAGTCATCGCTGGAGTTTCCTTAGTGTGTCGAGCAGCTGCAGGGATGGCAGAAGAGAACTTACAGTCAATCCGCGCTCGTAGGGGCACAACATCGCACGAAAAATACGGCATGGGGCATTGCCCATACTGGTTCCAAGCAAAATTCTCAAGAAAAGCTTCAAGCCGTAGGCCCAATGCTACGGGAAATGATCTTGAAATGACTGTAAAGAGCCTGTGACGTAGCTGGCAACCAGAGAACTATCCGTTAGGTTTCCCGCTCAATTAAGGAGTTTTTACAGTAAATTCTCTAATTTCTATTGCGGCCCACTGCAATGTTCGAGCCATCCATACCATCGTCAATAGTGTCCAAATATTAACCAGAATGCCGGCGGGTTCTTTTTGGCACAGGATAAAGGTAAATTTATGTCTCTAGAGACCATGAGGTATTAAGTCTTTCGTCGAAATTGTTGCAAAACCTTCTATGCACAGATAGGGCTGTTTAGGCTGGTAAGCAGCGTTTACAGTTCACCTACAGTGCTTGCAGAGGTTGCAGTATGAAAGTCAAACTGATCCTGCCCGCTCTGACAGAAGCTCTTAGCCCTTTCTGGCGACCGATTAAGTATTCCCTGTTTCCCCCATTAGGATTGGCCACGATCGCCAGTTTTTTTGCTGCTGACGATGAGATTACCCTTCAGGATGAACATGTTGAACGATTAAATCTGGATGACGAACCCGATCTGGTTGTGATTCAGGTTTATATTACTTCAGCCTATCGCGCGTATGAACTGGCAGACCATTATCGCCAGAAGGGGGTTTATGTAGCGTTGGGTGGGTTGCACGTCACTGCCTTACCCGACGAAGCGGCCACCCATGCGGACACTATTTTCCTGGGGCCCGGTGAAGACACCTGGCCCCAGTTTTTACAGGACTGGCGGCAGGGATGTCCCCAACCTGTCTATCAGTCCAAAATTCGCGATCTGGTTGGCGTACCGCCTATTCGCCGGGATTTGATCAAGCGTCCGTTGTATCTAGTGCCTAATTCCATCGTGGTGTCACGGGGATGTCCCCATACCTGCGACTTCTGTTACAAAGAAGCTTTCTACAAAGGTGGTAAATCGTTCTACACCCAAACAGTCGATGCCGCCCTGGCAGAAATTGACCGTTTACCGGGGAAACACCTTTACTTTTTAGATGATCACTTGTTCGGCAATGAAGCTTTTGCCAGCAGTCTGTTTGATGGCATGAAAGGAATGGGGCGGGTCTGGCAGGCAGCAGCAA
>CAZGDE010000584.1:0-3392 GCA_964524315.1 uncultured bacterium | reverse complement strand
ACTAACGGTTTGGCAAAAGGTTGTTGGGCTGCCGCCGGAGACGCAGCCGGAGCAGGGGCAGGAGACGTTGTGGCGACGGGCGGTGGTGTTTCGCTAGCACACCCAGCCATCGCTAGTGCGATCGCTCCAATGATGACCAAACCCAAACGCTGACGCATGATGTACGCCCCCAGATAGAACATCAACTCCAAGATAGCTCTAATCTGCAAGGTGGCACCATTTTTTTTCAAGTAATAGTATCAATAATTTTTCGCGTCAATATCTAGGCAACCCCAAATCGGGAAGGCTAGATTAGAAAGCAGTTTGTTTAGCAATAACTCTTCGTTATTCTTAACTCTTGTTTTCGCTTTGTCCCTGATGCCAGCAGTAACCTATGAACTCCCCTAACAGCAGAGAAGAAGAAATTCGTCGGCGGGAAAAAGAATTACAGGAGCGGGAATATGCGTTACGTCTGCGGGAACTAGAAACAGAGATTTATCAACAGGCAAAACCAGGAGAACCACCGATTTTACCCACGGTGAAGCATCAGCCAACCGAGAGTGCTATGCAACAACGCCTGAGACAGGTAATCAACGTTGTGAAATTTTTAGGCATTGTGGTGGCGGTCGTGGTAGCCGTGCGAATTGCAAGTGCCCTGGCCTATGCCGTTATTATCGGGGCGATCGCCTGGATTGGGTATAAGGTTTTCCTCGAAAAAGGCAACCGTTCCAAACGCTAAAATTTAGCCCCTGGAGTTTGGCAAATTCCCTGAATCAGCCACAACCAGTGCTGGTTTTTTAATCGTTGTTCGTATCATTTTTGCCGCCTGTTTCTATCAGTTTGAAACCAATGTGTAATACCACCTGACAACATCAAGGCAACAAGTCTAGGAATGACAACGGCTACCGCACAAAAAATTTACTGTCACATGTTGCTCGGTAGGGGCGGGTTGAGCGCAGACACTGAAGGCAACGTCAATACTGAGGAGCGTGGATTTAATCCATTCGCAAACTGTACGGGTGGGTTTAGCAAACCCATCTGCACCAGTAATGGATTTGACGGTAAACCCCGCCCCGCCCAATATCAAACTTATTTACTTCCCATTCCTTAGACAAAACCTGTCCCTCCATCTATTCCTTACTATCTCTGGCAGAGTAACCATGAGCTACAAAGTTGAAACAACTAGCTTTTTGAACGATCTGGATCGGGTTGCCAGAGCGCGGCAACGGATGGCCGACCACCTGAGTAAAATTGCGGAAACCCTGACACAGGCAGAGTTTGATGGAGAGCGGGCATCGGGCAAACTGGGCCTGGAACGGGAAATTAGCGACATTACCACTGCCAGTAAGAACCTCAAACAGGGAGTGTTCCGGTTACTCGTACTGGGTGACATGAAGCGCGGCAAAAGCACTTTACTGAATGCGTTATTGGGTGAAAACCTGTTGCCCAGTGATGTCAACCCCTGTACAGCGTTGCTCACGATTCTGCGTTACGGTGCCGAGAAGCGGGTGACGGTTTATTTCAATGATGGTAAAGCACCCGAACAAATTGATTTTGTCAGCTTCAAGCAGCGATATACGATTGACCCCGAAGAAGCGAAGCAACTGGAACAACAAAAGCAACAGGCATTTCCCGATGTGAGCCATGCGGTGGTCGAGTACCCGCTGCCCTTGCTGGAAAAAGGGGTGGAGATTGTAGACAGTCCCGGCTTGAACGACACCGAAGCCCGTAATGAGCTATCCCTCGGTTACATCGTCAATTGCCACGCGATTTTATTTGTTTTGCGGGCATCCCAACCCTGCACTCTGGCAGAACGTCGCTACCTGGAAAACTACATCAAAGATCGGGGGTTATCCACGTTCTTTTTGATCAACGCCTGGGATCAGGTAAAGGAGAGCCTGATCGATCCAGATGACGCGGAAGAACTGGCAGAGGCGGAAGCGAAATTGCGGAAGGTGTTCCATACCAACCTGGCAGAGTACTGTGTGATAGACGGTGGCGACCTGTACGATGAGCGGGTATTTGAAATCTCAGCCATCAAAGCCCTGCGGCGGCGAGTGAAAGATCCAGGCGCATCGCTAGAGGGGACAGGGTTTCCCGAATTTATGGGCGCGTTAAATACATTTCTCACCCAGGAACGGGCGATCGCCGAATTCCGCCAGGCCCGTACCCTGGCCCGGCAGGCATTTACCCGCGTTCGGGATGCGATCGCCCGTCGTTTACCGCTACTGGATCAGGGCGTGGAAGAACTGAAACAGCGGATCAGTTCCGTTGAGCCCCAATTCAACCAATTGGGCGACATTCGGGATGAGTTCCGGGATGAAATTCGGGGACTGCGCGATCGCAAAGCACGGGCGATCGCCGATTCCTTCCGTACCTATGTTCTGGGTCTGGAGCATACCTTTGAGGCCGACTTTGCCCGTTATCAACCGGCTGACCTCAACTTTCTCGACTTTTTCAGTGAAAGCAAACGGGAACAGTTTGGTGCAGCTGCCCAACGGGCGTTTGAACAGTATGTCAACGACAAGTTTTTTGCCTGGACGCTAACGGCGGAAAAAGAACTCCATGCAGCCTTTGCCCAGTTATCGCAAAGTGCCGCCAAGTATGGTGAATCCTACCTGGAAGTCACGGATCAGATCACCGAAAAACTGACCGGGCAAAAAATTCAGACTCGCGCCAATATCGGCAGTGATGATGATAGTTCTCCCGGTTGGGCGAAGTGGGCAATGGGGCTGTTTTCCCTGGCATCGGGTAACTTTGCAGGCGCAGCCCTGGCTGCGGGGGGGTTTGATTTTAAGAGCATTTTGCTGAACTTCTTCACGGCGGCGGGTATTTCCCTGATGGCATCGGCACTGTTTGGCGCGATGATGGGCCCGGTTGCCTTCGCCCTGGTTGGGTTAGGGGTTGGGGCCCTGCAAGCCGACCATGCCCGGAAGCAGTTTGCTAAAGCCATTAAGAGTGAATTGGTCAAACACCTCCCGCAAGTAGCCCAGGAACAATGGCAACCCATCTACAGTGCGGTGCAGGAATGTTTTGATACCTACGAACGGGAAGTGATCAAGCGCGTAAACGATGACATCCAGGCCCGTAAAAGCGAGCTAGACAACCTGCTGAAGCAGAAAGAATCCTACGAAATCAACCGGGTGAACGAACTGAATCGCCTCCAGGGCATCGAAACAACGGTGGGAAATGAATGCCAGCATCTCGAAACGGAGTATCAGACCCTTCTGGTTTGAAAAGGGGCATAATCATTGGTTGAACAAGTCTTCATACCAATCTAAAAAGTACTGTGTGCCGATATAACGGTTTTTAGGGACGGGTTTAGCAGATGAGGTATCGTTTTACCGATCGATCCTGGCAAAACCCGCCCCTACCGGATCTGGATTCTGGGTTGGCTTTATGACTCGTCTCTA
>CAZGDE010000583.1:0-3400 GCA_964524315.1 uncultured bacterium | reverse complement strand
ACCGTTAGTAGCCCAAAAGCCAGTTACAACTGCCGCAGTGCCCGGTTTAATTCAGCCCACCAATGCGGATGAGCGGGTCAAACGCGTTCAGGCAAACATCAACAAATCCAGAACTCAAAAAGATCCTTTTGCCAGTGTGCCTGTACCTGTGCAATCTGCCGGTACGCAAAATACTTCAGGGTCAGGGTCAAGTTCTACCTTTAGTGGCGTACCACCACTTCCCGGTGCGCCTCAACCCAATGTATTACCAGGGACTTTGACGGCGGCTAACCCCTTCACTAGCGGACGACGACCCACAGCCACCCCTCCTCGCCCTAGCAGCCCATTTCCACCCCGTGTTGGTACTAATCCCAACGCCACTGGTAGACCTGGGAGAGGTACACCAACGGCCCCGGCTGCCCCTGCTCCACCACCGCCACCCGTACTGGCAGATGCTACCGAAGTATCTGGCATCGCTTACGTGGGGGGGCAAGCTCAGGCCATTGTCAAGGCACCGAATGAACCAACTAGCCGTTACGTTCGGGTGGGGCAACGCCTGTCTGATGGGCAAGTTTTGGTGAAGCGGATTGAGCTAAACGTGGGTGCTGATCCGGTTGTGGTGCTGGAACAGAACGGCGTTGAAGTGTCGAAGGTCGTGGGTGAAAAAGCTGCGCCCCCACCCGGCTCACCCACTGCGTAAAAGGTTGGGATAGTGTTTTCGGATTGGGGGATGAAGGTCTAGTGATCACCGACTTTCCCCTCTCCCTGGCACCTAGCCCTCCTAACTTCCAAATGCCAGAATATGCTGCGCTGTAATTGCGGGCTGTTCCAGATGGGGAACATGCCCGCAATTTTTGATCCAGATTAACTGGCTCTGGGCGATCGCCGCCTCAAACTTTTTGGCATCAGCCGTTCCCAGAATTTTGTCAGAATCACCCCACAGGATCAGGGTTGGTTGGTGGATCAGGGAAATTTGTTCCGTTAAGACGGTGTAGCCACCGCTGCGGGTAAAAGAAATCATGGCCTGGTTCCAGTTTGCCTGCTTCAGGTGCAGGGCGGCGCAGAGCAGGGCGTCTGCTGTCACGTAGCTGCGATCGGCATAGGCATTGAGGCTTGTTTGTTGACGCACCCAGGGAAGCCGCAAAAATTCCGTTGCCAGGTAGCCGAGGGGCGGCACCAGATATTTACCAATCGCAGGTCCATTAATTAGTCCGGCACTATCGATTAAGACCAGTTTGTGAACGGCTTCGGGATAGGTCGCGGTAAAGTCGATCGCCACAGCTCCGCCCATTGAAGCCCCTACCAGGATAACGGGCTGGTTGATCAAGGTTTTCCAGACCTCGTACAGGTGGGTTTTAATCGTCAACGGACTGATGGGGATGTCAATTGATCGCTCTGTGAACCCAAATCCCAACAAATCTACGATCCACGTCGCTTGCTGGTCGGCCAGTAGGGGAAACAGCCGCCGAAACTCTAATACCGAACTGTCAAAGCCATGCAGCAGCAAAATGGGCGTACCAACACTGCCACTTTGAATGTAGGTCGTTGGAATGGGTTGGGAGCTGAGCGAGGTGGGAATGGGGGTGCGACGAAGCCCTTGCATGAGGGCGATCGCGCTGGGTTCCGTTAACTGTGCCACCTCTGATGGAAGAAAGTCAGCAAACATATGAGCAACCATACAATTAATGCCAGTTCCAATAATGCCAGTTCTAAATAATGCGCCATTTACTGAATCAGAGATTATCCTTACATAGATTCTGTTTTAGATAGATTCTGTTATTCGTCTATCCAGCGGTAACTCACTACTTACAGCAGTTTTCAGATTGGGGTGGTGAAAGGGCTTTCCCAAACGGAAAAGGCTTTCTCAGCTCCCCTTGTTCACCAACGATTTAGTCCTGCTATAGATGGCCAGGGTGGCATTACTGATTGGAGTGAGCCGGTACCCACCGGGATTAAACCCGCTACCGCACGCTCAAAAAGATGTGGAGGTAATGCGGCGTGTCTTAAAACAGTTTCAACCGGGATTTGAACCAGTTACTTGTTTGAGTAATGAATCTCTGGCAACAATCCAGGAAACGATTGAAGAGTTGTTCAAGCAACGAGCAGCGGACGACGTCATCCTGTTTCTGTTTTCGGGTTACATGCTGCAAGATGCTGACGGTAAACTCTACTTTGCGACCCCCGAGACAGGCCCCGATCACTACGGTGGCCTGATCAAATCCAGAGCCATTTCCGTCCAGTTTGTGAAAGAAATGATGGATGCCAGCCCTGCTAAGCAGCAGGTTGTGGTTTTGGATAGCTACTTTCGCCAAACATTTAGCGATCAACCCGTAGCGGCGGAAACCCCAGTTGATTTACAAACCCAATTGGGTGGCCCTGGACGGGTCATTTTGACGGCATCTGCCATGACGCAGCATGTCACGGAACCAGCGGAACTAAATGTTTGGAGTTACTGTCGTTACCTGGTGGAAGGGGTCGAAACAGCAGCAGCGACCGACGATACAGGACTGCTGACAGCTGACACCTGGCACGACTACGCCTGCCGTAAGCTGCAACGGGCGGCTCCAGCCAAGCAACCCAAAATTTACGGCAGTGAGGAATCACGTACTCTCCCGCTTTTGCGACTGCCTGTCAATTTACCCGCTGTGCAATACCGCAAACTGCTGGAGGAACAAGCCGCAAGCGCTGAAATTGATGCCGCTGGTACAATGTTTTTGACCGGGCGGACGCTGCTGGATGATATTAAACATAGTTTGGCATTATCGACCTATGTTGCAGCCGAGATTGAATCTCAAACGTTGCGGCCAATTCGCGATTATCGCCAACGGTTGCAGGCTTACCAGGAGCGGTTTTCAGGAATCACCCAGGGGCAGGATGCAACAGCTAGCCAAATTCCGCAATACTTAAAACAGATCCAGCAAGCGCTTTGCCTGACAGATAAAGATACCGCTGCAATTGATGCAGTTCCGCGCGTGACCGAGCAGCAACGACAACGGGAGCAATATCAAACGAGTCTGGCACAGTACGAGCGCGTATTACTGGCAACTATGCAGCGTCAGACCCCATTAACCGCCGAAGATCGCCATGTTATGCAACGTTTGCAGCAAATTTTGGGCCTGCAAGATGCTGATGTGGCGGCAGTTGAAACACAACTGAACACCCAGATTACAGCTGCGGTAGACCATCAACCGCTGCCGTCTCAGGCACAACCCCCGGTGACTCACACCCCGCAATCTACGACTTTCCCAACGCCAAACTTCTCACCCGCAGCAGCAACATCTCCACCAGCAACATCTCCACCAGCAACATCTCCACCTGGAACACCCAGCCCTCCCCCTGAACGTGCCAGCATGTCACCACCGATGGCAACTTCGCCTGTGGGTACGCCCTTTCCGGGGGGCGGTATGAAACCAACTGCGAA
>CAZGDE010000582.1:0-3402 GCA_964524315.1 uncultured bacterium | reverse complement strand
GGGGGTGAGCTCGATATGATTAAGTAAGGTGGTAACGAAGGCAAATAGCAAAAATGGCAGCGTTAACACCAGAATTAACCCGACCGTCGCCAGAGCATAAATTGGGCGACTCGCTCCCAGTAATGCCATTGACGATGCCAGACTTAAAAAGATGACGATTAACCAAACAATAATTTGACCGTAAATGTCACCGAAAGTTAGGGTGCAGACTAACCGATATCTCGAAATATTGCTCATAATCTGCCTCGAAAGGTTCGTAGATTTAAAGTTAAAGCTTTAATGGGCGGGTGGGTTATTTCTAAATCTTTTTGAAACGTTTGTTACCAAGCTTTACATATAGCCTTTTTATCGTCTTTTTCGTGGGCAGGCTGCATCTTCACTGACGTTGTTTGACTTCATCAGTTGCCCTAATTGTGAGGCTATTACACGCCCCCATTGACACTTACACGTTTACCCTTACGTCTAATTTATTATGTCGCCGGTTTTACCCCCTTACCTAGTTGTTCTCGACATAACGGCTCTGATGGCTGGCAGCCTACGGGAGTGGCAGGAATTTTCCCGTCTGGGAGAATGTTTTGTACCCAAAGTAGTGCTGGAAGAGATTCAGATGATGTGCGATCGCGCCTCTGACCCTAATTTGGAGCGCCTTGCCAGGGAATTTATGCGGTTTTACCCTGATAGTGGCTGGAAACCCACATCGTCGATCGCCTCCCATCCCACACTAAAACCTGCCGAAGGCCAAAATCTTAGCAAACGGGCGCGGCTGGCACTGACCATAGCCCAGTCCAGCTATGGCTTAGCTCTCAATCGACCAGAGGGACTAGTCATTTTAGTGGCGAACGATCAGGGCTTGATGCAACGGATAAAAGCCCTGGAACTCCCTAATCTATGTGGGATTCCAGCACCTGTCCTGGTGCAATGGAGCCGCACGGAGCGGAAACCGCCAGCAATTATTCACCAGATTCAGGTCATGCGATCAACCGTCGGTGCCGTTGCCTCAACACCGGTGCGATCACCAGCACGGGTAACCGCAGCTCCGCCAACACCCGTTACCCCCCAACGGGTTACCACAACAAGATCGACCAAGCCAGCGTTTCGTGTCCCAATTGCTAAGATTTTCTTCAACTTATTGACCTTAGTTATGGTTGCTAGTGTGGGACTGGTTGCCTGGCGCTTTCTCCATCCCCCCAGCTTTGCCCAGTTCTGGCGACAACTACCCTTACCCAAGCAACCTTTGGAGAAGGTAGTGCCCCGAAAGTAGGCTGGTTTAGGTTCTCTGCCCTGACAGCTATCAACGGTTCATCCGAACGGGCGAAGTGGCTGCAAAGTCGACATGTTTACAAAAGAAGAAGAGAGAGAGAAAAACGGTGGAACATCCTGACCAGCTCCTCGCTTCACGGATAGACTCCGTGAGATCAATTCTGCTTCACCCGTTGTACTTGAGGTGGTGTAAGGCGGGTGCCACTGCCAGCCGCAGGGGGTTCTGGCGATGGAAGTTGGCCCGCCTGCTCTGTTTGTTGAGGCAAACCATATCCCACCATTTGAGGATTTTGCTGATGAAAGCAATGAAAGAACTGTTACAGCCGTTCGGTACGGCGCTGCTGTTAGCTGGCATGGTGGCAGTCAGTACGGGGTTAATCGCCAGTCCCGCAGCAATCGCCGCCACTGCTAACCAACCCGTTTTAGATAATCATGTTGCTGCTGCTCCCATACCACCGACCATATTGAACACCCTCCGGCAGGATTTGAGTCGTCGCACCAATCTTCCACCCGGCCAGTTGCGCTTGGTGGAAACCAGTCGCCAAACGTGGTCAAACGGTTGCTTAGGTTTAGCAAGACCAGGCGAAGTATGCACCCAGGCGATGGTAGACGGTTGGCGAGTTGTATTTGCGCATGGGAAGCGGCGTTGGGTGTACCGGACTGACATGCGGGGACGGAACTACCGCCTACAAGGGTAGAACCAATGCCCAGGTGGGCCAATCAACCCCATTTTGGGAAAGCTGTATAAGAGGATAGTGATCGGGAAGACAGGTTGAATTAAAGTGTTAGCTAAATAACACATAGACGCAGAAAAACCTGCCTTGATCGATCCATCCAGCCTTGTCCGTTACCGCCATTCCGTCCTATGTTCCAGACAGACACGCCTGAGCCAGCCTTTTACTATTTCGCATACGGCTCCTGCATGTGTCCAGTCGATCTAAAGCGCACACTGGGAGAAAAAACCTACCCATTTGTCGTGGGACCAGCGACATTGAAAGGTTACCGCCTGGGTTTTTACCGGCGATCGCTCCATCGCAATTGTGGGGTCTTGGATATGGTCAAAGACCCCACAGCCAGAGTAGAAGGGGTGCTTTATCAGTTACCCTGGCGATTCAGCGATCGCCTGGATGAACGGGAAGAAGTGCCCCGTGGTGGCTATCGTCATGAAACGGTCGTTGTCTCCTGTCGGGGGCGCTCCTACACCAATGTTCGCACCTACGTAGTCGTCAACAAGTTGGCAGAAGAAATCGCTCCTAACGACTGGTATTTTACCGTCGTCATGCGTGGGGCGATTACCTGTGGGTTGCCCGAACAATACTGCTGGCAGTTGTTCAACCACATGCACCAACTCCAAAAACAACAGCCCCCAGGCCACTGGCAAACGGCTGTGACAGGCAGTATTCACCCCCCCTTCCCCCGCTCCAACGCCAGTTGAATCAGTTGGTCAACCAGTTGGGGAAAGGGAACGCCAGTAGCGGCCCACAGTTGGGGGTACATACTGGTGGCAGTGAAGCCTGGCAGGGTGTTGATCTCATTAATTAAGATCTCTCCGGTTGCTTCGATATAAAAGAAGTCAACCCGTGCCAACCCGGCGGCATCCACGGCAGTAAATGCCTGAACCGCCATTTCCTGAATCATCTGACTCACAGCAGGTGGCAGTTCCGCCGGAATCATTAGGTCGGCCCGACCCACGGTGTACTTGGTTTCATAATCGTAGAAGTCACTCTGGAAAGTAATTTCGCCTACGACCGATGCTTTCGGGTAGTCATTACCCAACACGGCACATTCCACTTCCCTGGCCACGACACCAGCTTCCACAATCAGGCGGCGATCGTAGCTGGCAGCACTATCCAGCGCCGCTTCAAGCTGAGCACGGTTACGGGCTTTGGAAATACCCACCGACGAACCCAAATTTGCCGGTTTGACAAAACAGGGATAACCCAGTTTGGCTTCAATCTCGTCACAGAGCTTGGGATAAATACAGGGATTGGACCAGACCTGGGCACGATTAATGGCCATGTAATTAACCTGGGGTAGACCTGCCTGGGCAAACGCAGTTTTCATGGCCAGTTTGTCCATTCCCACGGCTGACCCAAGCACACTGGAACCGACAAAGGGCACCTGCATAAGTGTCAGCAACCC
>CAZGDE010000581.1:0-3402 GCA_964524315.1 uncultured bacterium | reverse complement strand
CCACCACCAGCGTGTTGCTGGCCCAGCAGGCCATCGATGCAGGGCAGGTGCCGGGGGCGTCCGGCGCGGGCATCCCCATCACGGTGGCCCCCGCGCCGTCGCCGGCGGCTCCGTCGCCGGCGCCTGCGCCGGCGGCAACGGGCACCACCTATGTGTTGTCGACCGGGACAGATGGAATTGTCGGCACGGCCATTGACGATGTCTTCACGGCCATGTGGGCGACTACCAACCCCACGTTCAATGCGGCAGACGTGCTGAACGGCGGGCTTGGCAACGACACGCTGAATCTCACGGTCAACACGGCTTTGGCGACGACCATCCCGACGCTGACAACGGCGGCGACGGCGATCGAGACGATCAACGTGCGCAACATCTCAGGGAACCCGCAGTCCGTCGCGGCCACGAACTACACCGGGGCGACGCTGTTCACCTCCGATCGCAGCAGTGCCAACGTGACGTTCACCGCCATGGCGGCAGGCCAGTCCGGCAGTGTCATTGGCGACAACGCCACGGCGCACGGCGTGGTTACTTTTACCTACGGCAGCGGCACGGCGGCGACACTTTCGATCTCGAACGGAACGATCGGCGCCTCGAAGGTTGAGATCACCGGGGGCACACTCACCACAGTCACGGTGAACTCGACGGGCGCGGCCAACAGCATCGGTGCCTTGGCGCTCCCGGCGTCCGTGACTTCAGCCACCATCAATGCCACCACCAACCTCACTGCCACCAGCGTGACCGGGTTAGCCGCGAACGCCACGCTCACCATCTCTGGCGCCGCATCGGCGGTGGCGTTGGGTACTCTGCCCGCCGTGGCCTTATTGCAGGTCAATGCAGCGGGGCTGACATCCGGCGGCGTGATCGCCACATTGCCCGCACGCGACGACATCAAGTTCGTGGGGGGCGGGGGCAATGACGTCATCACCACGGGCAACTTGCTCAATACAGGCACGGTCGATGCGGGCGGTGGCACTGGTGACGTTCTTGCCATCACGAATACAGGTCACGCCACCGCGGCGCAGCTGGCCAAGTACACCAACTTCGAGATCCTGCAAGCCAATGGCGTTACCCTGGATCTTGACGTCATCACGGGCTTCACGGGTCTGAGGGTGGGTCCAGGCGCCACCAGCGCGTTCAGCAATGTGACTGCCGCGCTGGCGGAGACCATCCGGGTCGTGGGCACCACCACTACCGGCACCACCATCGGTGTGAAGAACGCAGCGCTGTCCGGCCAGCAGGACACGGTCAAGCTGCTGGTGAGCGACGATTCGAGCGCCACCAACATGATCAACCTGGGAACAGTCACCTTGGCCGGAGTGGAGACGCTGGAGGTCACCGCCGTTGATAACGTCACCATCGGCAACCTGGTAAATGCCAATCTGTCGAACATCTTCCTCAAGGGCGCGGGCAATTTCACTGTCACTACCGGCAACACGACGGCGCCGAACGTCCATGTCGACGGCTCCAGTGCCACCGGTTTGCTTTCCATCACCGCCGGCACTTCGACCATTCGAATCACCGGCGGAAGCGGCAACGACACCCTGATCGGCGGAGGCGTGGCCGACGTGATCAACGGTGGCGGGGGCGACGACACGATTACCGGCAACGCGGGTGCTGATTTCCTGACGGGCGGCGCTGGCAACAACACCTTTGTATTCGCGAATTCTGCGACCAGCACTCCCAGTGCTTCCAACTTCGACACCATTGCCGATTGGCGCGCGGGCACTAACAAGATCGACTTCGCAAGCGCCTTGCTGGTGGTGGCAGGCGGGAGCGGTGCGGTGGGCCAGGCAACCATCAGCGGGGCAGGCATCGCCACCTTCAATGCCGCGGATGACACGCTGGCGGAGCAGATCGCAGCTGTGGCAGAGGCCATATTCGCCACGGGGGGCGCATCGGGCGCCGGCGAAACGGCGATCTGGCAGAACGGTGCCGATGCTTACATCTTTATCTCGGACGCGACGCGGGCGGTCGGGACCACCGACGTCCTGATCAAGCTCACCGGCGTCACCGTCGGTGCCGAGGGCTTGGCGCTGACCTCCGGCGACATCACCGGGATCGCCTGACGCTTACCGCAAAGTGTTTACCCCGGCTTGAAAGAGGGCCGGGCGGCCATAGCTGAGCAGTTGCTCACAACGTAAAATCGCGGGTTTGCCCCGATACAACAGCCCATGGCCACCAACCACCCCGTCACCTCCCGCCTGAATTCCGAGCTGGGTCAGGCCTTCAAGGCGTACCGGGGTGCCTTCATCACGGTGGGCGCCTTCTCGCTGGTCACCAACCTGCTGGGCCTGGTGCCGTCGCTGTACATGCTGCAGATCTACGACCGGGTGCTGGCCAGCCGCAACTACGGCACCCTGTGGGCCATCAGCGCCATCGCGCTGGGCCTGATCGTCCTGCTGGCGGCCCTGGAATGGGTGCGTTCCTATGTGCTGGTGCGGGTGGGCAACCGCATCGAGCACGACGTGAACGA
This sequence comes from uncultured bacterium, assembly GCA_964524315.1. Lineage (GTDB taxonomy): Bacteria > Cyanobacteriota > Cyanobacteriia > Leptolyngbyales > Leptolyngbyaceae > CAZGDE01. The sequence goes on along the minus strand of CAZGDE010000581.1, from coordinate 929 downwards.
GCGGATTTTCTCGGCCACGTTCGCGGCCACGCTGCGCTCGGCGGGCGGCAACCCCTCCCAGGCCCTGAACGATTTCACGAATGTCCGCCAATTCATCACGGGCACCGGCGTCGCGTTCTTCGACCTGCCGTGGGCGCCCATCTACCTGGTGGTCTGCTTCCTGCTGCACCCCGTGCTGGGCTTCGTGTCGCTGTTCGGCCTGGTGGTGTCGGTCACGCTGGCCATCATCACCTCGCGCATGACCGACCCGGTGCTTGCGCAGGCGCAATCCTCGGCGATCAAGGCCAACGTGTTCGCCAACAACAATCTGCGCAACGCCGAAGTGATCGAGGCGATGGGCATGCTGGGCAACATCCGCCGCCGTTGGGGCACCTACAACGGCCAGCTGCTGATCCAGCAGTCGGAAGCGTCGGACCGCGCCGGCGTGCTCAGCTCCATCAGCAAGAACTTCCGCGTCGCCATGCAGTCGGTCATCCTGGGCGCAGGCGCCTACCTGGTGATTGAGGGCAGCGCCACCCCCGGCACCATGATCGCGGCCTCCATCCTCATGGGCAAGGCGCTGGGCCCGGTGGACCAGGCCCTGGGTTCGTGGAAGCAGGTGGTGCAGGCCCGCACCGCCTGGGACCGCCTGACCCAGCTGCTCAACGCCTTCCCCAAGCACAAGGAAATGCTCTCGCTGCCCGCGCCGCAAGGCCTGCTGTCGGTCGAGAACGTTGTCGCCGCCCCGCCGGGCGCGCAGGCCGCGGTGCTCAAGGGCGTGAGCTTCGCCGCCAACCCCGGCGAAATCGTCGGCGTGGTCGGTCCCAGCGCTTCGGGCAAGTCGACGCTGGCCCGCGTGCTGGTGGGCATCTGGCCCTCGGCCGGCGGCAAGGTTCGCCTGGACGGCGCCGACATCTATTCGTGGAACAAGCTGGAGCTGGGCCCGCACA
>CAZGDE010000580.1:2696-3418 GCA_964524315.1 uncultured bacterium | reverse complement strand
GCGTCAGATGTGTATAAGAGACAGAAGCAGATCCAGCGGTACAAGGTCGGTCCCTGGATGTACAACCCGGCCGTGCTTGGCGACGTGAACGGGCTGCTCGGCGCCATCAACATGGGGAACGCGGTCGGCGGCACGAACTGGCCTGGCGGCGCGTACGACCCCGACACGCACACGGCGTATACCCCCGGCAACAACGTGGGGATTACGGCGACGACGCTGGTGCCGCCGCCAAGCGGCTTCTCGGACATCCGGTATGTGTCGGGCGTGGCCGGGCGCCCGTTCCAGGAGGTACTCGGTCCGGGCGACTGCTGCGCGGCCGATTCGCCGCGCGCGTCGCGCGAGGAGAACCGCGACCCGTTGACGGGTTCCCCAAGGCCCGGCGCCCCCGCCGCGCCAGCGGCCCCGGCCGCGGCACCGGCCCCGGCTGCTGCAGCGGGCGGAAATCCAGGCGGGCTGACGATCGACGGCATCTCCATCCTGAAGCCCCCGTACGGGCTCATCTCGGCCATCAACCTCGATCGGGGCGAGATTGCGTGGCAGGCGGTTCACGGCGACACGCCCGACAACGTTCGGAACCATCCGGCACTGCGCGGGTTGAACATTCCGAAGACCGGCCAGGCCGGCACCTCGGGCATCGGGCTGATGGTGACCAAGACACTGGTGGTGATGGGCGACCCGGCGCTGACGACGACGCCTGACCATCCGCGTGGCGCGATGCTGCG
>CAZGDE010000580.1:0-2686 GCA_964524315.1 uncultured bacterium | reverse complement strand
CAAGGAGGTCGGCAGCGTGCTGATGGCAGCGCCCCAGAGCGGGTCGCCGATGACCTATCTCGCTGACGGCAAGCAGTACCTCGTGGTGGCGATCAGCGGCGGCAGCTACTCGGGCGAGTACGTGGCGTTCACGTTGCCGAGGTAGAAGACGGGGGCGCGGGGCGGGAAGGCCAGGGGGCGGCAGGGGCAGGAACGGGACAGGACGGCGGGGGCTTCAGCCTGCCGGCTGCCCTCGCCCTCGCCCACCCCCAGCCCGCCAAGCCCCGCCGACCAGCCGGACCGACCGCCTGCCCTCCCTGCCCGGCGGCCCTGCCCGACCACCCTGACCCACCTGACGAGCCAGCCCTGCCGACCCTGCCCCGCCGGACGCCGACAATCCCTGCGGTCTCCGCTTGACAGAAGTGTCTGCCGGGCCGACCATTTATCCCCACTACCCGGCGCGCGCAGTGCATGCGCGTCAGGGGTTCGCGTCCCCCGCGCTGCGGGTGCTCGACGCAGGAGGTTGCCATGAGGTTCGACCGTCTGCCGCGCGTCGTTGCTGGTCTCGGCGTGCTGCTGGCCGTGACGGGTGCCACGGCGAGTGCACAGGGCACCGCGCCGGCGGCGCAGCGTCCTGCTGCCGCTCCCCCGAAGGTCACCTTCACCAGGGACATCGCGCCGATCCTGCAGCGCAGCTGCCAGTCGTGCCACAACCCCGACGGTGGCGCGCCGATGTCGCTCATCACGTACGAGGATGTACGTCCCTACGCACGCGCCATCAAGACGCGCACGCACATGGGTCCGCGCGCCGGCGTGATGCCTCCGTGGTTCGTGGAGAAGACCATCGGCATCCAGCGCTACAAGGGCGACCCGTCGCTCAGCGAAGAAGAGCTGGCCAAGGTGGCCTGGTGGGCCGACAACGGCGCGCCGCGTGGCAACCCGGCCGACATGCCGCCGGCCAAGGCCAACGCCATGGGCGAGGACGGCTGGCTGCTCGGCAAGCCCGACCTGGTCGTCAAGGGTCCGGAGATTCACGTGCCCGCGGTGGCGCCCGACTCGTGGGGCGATGTCGGCAACGCGCCGACCGGGCTCACCGAGGACCGCTGGGTCAAGTCGGTTGAAGTGCGCGAGGTGAACGACATCCCGCGCGCCGAGGGCACCAAGACCGTCGGCGGACGCTACGTGTTCCACCACATGACCTACGAGAGTTCGGTGGAAGGCAAGCCGGGCACCAGCACCTCGTGGCCGATTCATGAGATTGGCCGCAACCCCGACGTGTTCCCCGACGCCGCCGGCCGCCTCCTCGCCGCCGGGTCCGTGCTGCACCTGAACGCGTCGCACGTGCACGCCAACGGGCACGACACGCGCGCGCACCTCGAGTTCGGCTTCAAGTTCTTCCCGCAGGGTTACCAGCCGAAGTACCGGCGCTCGGGCGTCCTCCTCGGCAACGGCAACGACCTCGACATCAAGCCGAACCAGGCCGGCCAGGAGATTCACGCGTTCCACACCCTGACGGAACACACGAAGATCATCGCCTTCGAGCCGCACCTCCACGCGCAGGGCACCCGCATGTGCCTCGAGGCCATCTGGGGCATGAACATCCAGCAGCTCACCTGCGTGGGCTACGACCACAACTGGGTGAAGCAGTACATCTACGAAGACGATGCGGCGCCGATCCTGCCGAAGGGCACCATCCTGCACCTCGTCGGCTTCCTCGACACGACCTCGGGCAACAAGAACATGGCCGACGGCCGGAACTGGACGGGCGGCGGCCGCCGCTCGGTGTCGAACATGTTCATCGACCTCGGCTACTCGGTGCAGATGACCGAGGAGCAGTTCCAGGCGGAGATGGCCGAGCGGCGGGCGAAGATGAAGAGCCGCAACGAGTACGACCTGGGCTGCCCGCTGTGCTGGGCGCCGCCGGTCGTCCAGCCGGCCCCCCGCCAGACGCAGCAGCAGGGGGGCGGTCAGCAGTGATTCGCAGCCGTCGGAGTCTCTTGACCGTGGGGGCGCGACTGCTCGTCGCGCCCCTGGTCTGCCTGTCGCTGGGCGCGGGCATCGCCGCCGCCCAGACCCGTTTCTCCTATTCGTCGGGACAGCCGCTCGAGCCAGCCTACGAAGGCTGGATGCAGAACCCGGACGGGTCGTACACCCTCTACTTCGGGTACATGAACACGAACTGGCAGCAGGAGTTCGACATCCCCGTCGGGCCCGACAACAGCTTCTCGCCGGGGCCGGCCGACCAGGGACAGCCCACGCACTTCTACCCGCGACGTAATCCGTTCCTGTTCACCATCCAGGTGCCGAAGGACTTCGGCAACAAGGAACTCGTCTGGACGCTGACGGCCAACGGGCAGACGCGCAAGGCGTATGCGTCCATCAAGTCCGACTACCTCATCGATCCCCAGGTGATCTCCACCGAGGTCGGCGGCGACAACGGCAACCTCGCCAACGACCTCCGCACCAACATTGCGCCCGACCTCAAGGTCGAGGGGCCGGCCACCCGCACCGTCAAGGTCGGCCAGCCGCTGGCGCTCGCCGTCATCGCCGGCGACCCCGACAACCTGCCGCCGCGGCGTGACGGCCGGCCGCAGCCGGGCGTCAAGAAGTCGGTGCGTCCGGAGGGTGTGTCGCGCCAGGCCGCGCCGCCCAACAGCCCGCAGGTGGTCTACCGGCCACCCGTGGCGGTCACGGCACAGGCCGGACC
>CAZGDE010000579.1:0-3443 GCA_964524315.1 uncultured bacterium | reverse complement strand
TTGGGACTGGATGCCACCAAATTTGATGAGGAAGTGATTCGCAAGACGAATGAAACGTCTCTGCGGGCATTCCCGTCAGTCCTGGATACCGATCATCCAGAATTCTTCCCACGCCTGCAACAGTGTTCCGATCTTAATCAAGAAATATCTGCGATCGATCGCACCAACCAACCCAAGTGGCTAAAAACCTTACGTAAGGCACCGTTCCAACTGGCGATCGTGGGTCATTTAGTCCGCATCTACCTGACTAAACCCATTGATGCTGAAGCAATGCGTGGAACAGTTTGCTAAAACAGTAACTTTGGTGTTAGGTCGTACAGTGGTCGGGGTGCAAGTTGTTGTGCCCCGATTTTTTACTGGAGTTTAGACTAATTCAAAAAATACGCTGTCCGTAGGAGCGGCGAACGGCCTGTGCCTGCGGCATGGCTCCGTTAACGCCCTTACCCATAGTGGAAAATTACATTTAGCCTAAACTTCAAATTCAGGAAATATGTTATACGAAATTCGTCTATTGCCAATGGAATTGATCCAGGAGACAGTTTGTTGTTTCTTGGATTCTTTTGGTCGTATTTCTGCGCCGATGGATGGGTCAAGATAGTGGATAGAAGGCAAAAAGACAACTCTCTGATGTTGCCTTTCAGCAGCCTGCTAAGAACGGTAGAATGGCTCTATGGCTACATCTGACCACTACAAAACGCTAAATATCAAGCCCACAGCGAGCCAGGCGGAAATTAAACAGGCATACCGTCGGCTGGCAAAATTGTTTCATCCAGATAGCAATAGCGAAACGGCAAATCATGAAAATATTGCCCGTGTGAATGCCGCCTATGAGGTACTGGGTGATCCAGACAGTCGCCGTTCCTATGATCAACAACGACAGTACCACGCCCAATTAGAGGCAGTTGGGGTAACGGGCGATCGCGCCACGCGAGAACAACGGGCAGCAGCAGCGCAGGCACGTTATCATCATCAGCAAACGGGGCAACAGGCCGACGAACATTTACAACAATGGCTCAGCCATATTTATGCTCCCGTCAGTCGGCTAATTCAGCAAATTTTGAAACCCCTGAAAGAGCAGATTGATGACCTTGCTGCAGATCCCTTTGATGATGATCTGATGGCAGACTTTCAAGACTATCTGGACGATTGCCGTACCTTGCTCAACCGGGCGGAAACAACCTTCCGTTCCATGCCCAATCCTCCTACTGTTGCCGGGGTCGCCGCCAGTCTATATTACTGCCTGAATCAGGTAGGAGATGGCATCGAACAATTTGAAATGTTCACCCTCAACTACGATGATCACTATCTTCACACCGGGCAGGAGTTATTTAGAATTGCCGCCGGTTTACGTCGCGAAGCCCAGGCAGGTGTTCGGGATATTGCGTAAGGCCGGCCAAACAACCGTTTGCCCCTACATACGAATTCCCTGTACTTAGGCGGTTTTCAATGAAAAGATTTACCTTGCGTAGGGGCAGGTTTTGCCAAAGTCCTTAATGTAAGTCAGTCAATCTGTTGCTAAACCTGCCCTTACAGGTATTGTGTTTTCTAGAAATCTTTTACTTGAAATAAATCAGCAGATTTAACCCCGGAATTGTGCGTGATAGCGTCCAGAACAACAAACCGAGGTAAAGGATACCGATCGCCCACTGGTACCAGACCAATGCCGTTAGCAAACCGGGGACGTGTTCATCGCGCAGGCGAATGTCGTTGAAGCCAAAGCGGAGTAAGTTGTTAAAACTGAAGTCAAAATAATTCAGCCAGTTCCAGCGTTTGTCCCAAAGAATAGGCATGTACCGTTCGCGAAACAGGGGAAAACGGGGAATAATCGGCAAGCGCCCTACCAGAATGCGTAACTGGCGCAAGGTACCCTCTTCCATGAAATAGCTCACATCCATCAGGGGATGGTAACGCCCCCGCTTATATAGCAGTAATAACAGAACGGTTGGCACGGGAATGTCGATCGCCGCTAAACTGGCCAGCGTCCACCAGGGTTGTTCACTGTTCCGAAAGATGGCAACTAATCCTAACAGGAAGAGGGAACTGAAGCCAGCCAGCATCCAGAAGGTTTCGGGCACGGTGGGCAAAATTGGTTTAGGCGTAATCCGGCGGCACCGATCTACGAGCCAGAACAACACCCCAAAATAGGCGATCGTCACTAACCCCACTCCCAGGATCAACCAGGCTTGCGTGCCGTAACGACTCAGTAGTAACAATAGCCCCAGTCCAATACAACGCCAACCAATTAACAAACGGCTGATAATATCCCACCCGGCAGTAGTGGGATCGCGGGCAACGATGCGATCGCGCACATTGATATAAGTGGCAATATCCACGTTTGCCAGACTGAGTAAATCGGTCAGGCTGCGAAAGGGTTGTTGGCTCCGTCGCTGGGCGATCGTCGTGGCCTGAACCGTAGAGAAACCGAGGTTTTGCAATTGGGCGATCGTGGCTGTGTTGATATTGACTCCCAACAATTGTTGTTGCAATTCTCGCAGGCGTAACCGCTGGCGGGTGTAATCAATCTGGTTCGCATCGGGTATTTGCTCCTGACGACGGAAATTTCGGACTAACTCCCGCAGTAAATTCTCGTTGCCCTGCAAGGTGGGCACCGAAATAAACTGGCTGATTTGCCCCGGATCACCCACAATTTTTGCCTGGTCAGAGTCAAATTTCAGACCGGGAACATTCAGGTACGCACCCCTGGCAAAGGCAGCATCGCTAAAATCTGCCTGTTCCAGGATAGACGTGCCTCGCATGTTGACAGGATTGTTAAATTGCACCTGCCGGAATAGCGCAATCCGGTCAAAAATGGCATCGGGTAGGAACAATGCTTTGTTAAACAATCCTTTCGTAAACACGACCTCATTTTGCCAGTGGGCTCTGCCAAAATCAGCATTTCCGAGCCATTGCACGCGGGAAAAGTTGGCAGGTTGCTGAAACAATGTCTGGTTAAAATTGGCCGTTGCCTGAAATTCACTGTTCTGGAATGTAACCGTGTTTTGAAACTGAGCTTGGTTGAATTCCGTTCTGGAAAAGAAAATATTGCTCCGGAACCGTGCCGATCGCACAAATAATGCGCCAGCAAAGCTGGCATTCTGACTAAAACGAGCCTGAGAACTATCGATGCCCTGGGCAAAAATCGCACCCTGAGCATCAACCCGATTGAGAAAGAACGTATTCGTGAAATCGGCCAATCCTAAAAATCGGGTCTGGGTCAGTTTCAACGGCCCCCGGAAGACGGTAATTTGTAGTGGTGATTCGGGTGCCCCCAGGTTCGGAGTTGCCAGAAGTGACTGAGATAGGGTGCTGAGACGGGAGAGCAGACGACGATCTCGCTGCAACTGCTGCTTTTCGGTGGGGGAAAAGATAGGTGACAGCGATTCCCCAAACAGGGGGGCTCGTAACCCCAGTTGACTGATCTGAAACTCGCCTTCAATCTCGGA
>CAZGDE010000578.1:0-3477 GCA_964524315.1 uncultured bacterium | reverse complement strand
CTTCTGTCATTCGAGTTCCAGAGGCAAAAGAGGCTAGAGTTCCTGTTTCCGTTTAATTCCAAATTCCCTGTTAACGAGGTCATTCATTCATGCATTTTTCCCGTTTCACCTGTTTTGTAGCAGCATCGTCCCTATCGCTCAGTATTGGTCTTGCTGAATCGACAAAACCCGCTCTGGCGCAGAATTTTGCCGATACCTCTGGTGCAGGTACAACGGCCCCAGTCTATAACCCCAGTGCAGGAACCACCGGCACCACTGGAACTATTTACAGTCCTACCACTGCTACCAGTGCAACCGGATCTAATCCCCTTGGAGGTCTTGGTAATTTAGGTGGCCTGGGGGACATCGGTGGGCAACTGGGTGGAGCCGCTAACCAGATCATGACGGCTGCTCAGGGCATCTTCCAACAAATCCAGGGGATGTACCAGCAGATTGGCGGCATGATCCAGAAAGTGATCGGTAGTGCTTCTGGTGGCCTGGGTAAGATTTTGACCGATGTGATGGGCGCTTTGAATATGCCCGACCCTCAAGAACTGCTGGATCAAATCCTGCGGGGTTCCGGGGATGGCCAGAATGTTTCCAACAACAATATCAGCGGCATTAACCCGAACATTCTGAAGGAAAACCAGGCAGCAACCGCAGCGGCTAAAATTTTCGCGCAGCAGAACTTCTCGAAAGAAGCACAGCAGAATGCCAAGAAAGACCTGGAGTGGGTAGCGTCCCAGGTTCAGGCGGCGGGTCAATTTGGTGCAGCATCCGGGCAACTCTCCCAACAATCCTCCCAGGCGGCAACCCAATCCGGGCAGGCAGCACAAACCGCCCAGCAGACTGCGGCTCAGGCTCAAAAACGGGTATCGACCCAGGATGCGATTAAAGACCTGAATACCATTTCGGCACAGATGTCGGCCCAACTGAGTGGGCTGTCCAGCCAGTCTGCCGCACAGTCCGGGCAGTTGACCAATCTGACTCAGTTAGAGGCGACTGGCGTACAGATTGCGGGTGCTTCCAGTGCCAAGCTGACCCAAATCAATCAGGGTGTAGCAGCATCGGCCCAACAGTTAGCCGATATCAACAGCCAGATGCGCGGGAAGCAGCAACAAGAAATTATGCGCGATGTGAATCTGGTGGATCGGTTGCAATCGACCAATTCATCGACCTATCGCCTGTTGAAGTAGGAGAACCCCAATGCTGCAACTGCAACTCTACACATTCCTGGCTCAGGTTGATAATGCGACGGGCGCACGGGTGATCCTGAATGGCTCGAACGGAATTTCTGACAGGGTTTCTGAGTCTTGGGACTATACCTGGGATGTCGCGCTGACTGGGGGCTTATACACGGCCCTGAATAACGTTGGCATTTTCGTCGCAATGGGTTGCCTGGGCCTGTGGCTGCTCCAGTTCGCAAAGCGATGGATGGAAGGAGAGGGAAACCCGTGGGTGTTTCAAGAACTGATCTATCCGGTCATTGTGATCATCTTCCTGGCGAACGGTGGGAGCAACCTGGCAACCCTGAGTAAGGGGATGCGCGACACCCTGAACAATATGAACCGGAATGTAGTTGCGGTTGTGGCCAACGGGGTGAGCCTGGATCAGACGCTACAGGAGTTGGGGGATTATGCCGCGATCGAACCCCGGATTGCTCAGGTGCGTGACCAGTGCAACACCATCACGGAAAACGAAAAGATGGCAGAGTGCCTGAAGCTGCAAAACGAAGCGGTACAGGGAATCCTGGCTGAGTATCGGAGTAAATATGGTGCAACCATCTACTTCGACAAACTCAAAAAACAAGCGGATTACAACATGAAACACCTGGGAGAAGCAGCGACGGGCGCTGTTATCTCAGGGGTGAATGCGGCAATGAGCGCACCGATGGCGATCATCGTTTTGCTTATGGGCGCTGTTCAGTGGTGTTTTCAAATGCTGGTGGAATGCGCCATGCTGCTGACGGCTCTGATGGGGCCAATTGCGCTGGGTGCTTCCCTTCTGCCCTTTGGTGCAAAACCTGTATTTGCCTGGTTAACCTCCTTCTGGTCACTGGCCCTGTGCAAGCTGTCCTACAACGTTGCCGCAGGCATGACGGCCGTCGCGATCTACAAGCTGGCGGACAGTAACACCCTCGGTACGGCTATCTTCTTCGGCATTTTTTCGCCCATTCTGGCGATCGCCCTTTCTGCTGGAGGTGGGATGGCCATCTTCAACGGCATCCTGGCAGCCTCTACCGCAGTGGCCGGGATCGGGATTGCGAAACTGCCAACGGGCGCTGCTGCTGGTGGTACGGCCCAGGCAGCAAGCAACGCTCAGGCTGCTAAATAATTAGGAGTTCTTCCCCAATGTCTTTATCAATCCTCTCCGCTTCCTCCAATTCCTCCCGGGATGCCAAGAATACTCTGGGCCTGATGGTGGTGGTTTCCCTTGGGCTGGGTGCAGGATCACTCTTGCTCAACTTTTTGCTGTTCTGCTCGTTCCTCTCTCTGGCCAATAAACCTGCCCCTAGCCTGGTGCAGATGGAAGCAGGAAAGACGATCACCACGGCTCCCTTAGACAGCAAAGAACGAACCCCAGCGGTGATTCAGAGCTTCGTCCAGAACAATCTAATGATGCTGATGAGTGCCTCGTCTCGCTTGCCCCAGGTAGACATCAAGGTACAACCTGCCCTCGATCCTGGCTTCAATGTCCAGACCGAGAAAGGCCAACTCAAGATCCCAACGGTTGCGGCCCTGGCCAGCCGAGCCCTATCTCCTGACTTCTCCAGTGAGTTTCTCAAGCTGCTGGCCCTTCGGACTCCCCAGGAGATTTTCAGGGGCGATGGTCAGCGAGTGTTGGTCTTTCAGGATATTTCTGTCCCAGAAAAGATTGGAGAAGGTAAGTGGAAGGTCATTGTAGTCGCGGCTCTGGTCACTTCAACCGCCAACGGTGACACGACCGAAGTGTTCAACAAAGAAGTGTTTGTTCAGGCCGTGACTCCGGCCCTGGCAACCAACCTCTCAAATGACCTGGAGCGGGCGATCTCTCAGGTCAGAGGAAATGGCTTAGAAATCTACGCCATGCGGAATTATATCAATCCCAATCTGTGAGGCCCAAACAAATGAGTACCAACGGCAACGGTAACGGCAATGGCAATGGTAACGGGCACACAACCCTCATGGATGAGGATGATTTAGAGGCGTATCTGCCTGACTCTCTGGTGGATCAAGCGGTTGCTGAGATGGATGATTCGAGCTACGTGGGAGCGGGAGCCTTCGAGGATGCCGAAGTCTTCAATTTCATTGATGGCTCCGACCTGGATGATAGCGTCTTCGATGTTGACGATGATGAGACTGACGATGAGGAGACGGAAGACAGCGAATTTGCAAACCGCCCTGTAATAAGCCACTCTGCAATACAAGCTTGCAAGCAAGGATTGGCGCAATTAATCAATGAGCCTAATGTAAATAACCTTCAACCCATTGATGATGACCTGGATGAAGAGGATTATGG
>CAZGDE010000577.1:0-3523 GCA_964524315.1 uncultured bacterium | reverse complement strand
ATTCGAGCATTTGATTAAAGACTATTACTTGTATTGTGATCGCGTGGTGCCGTTGTTATTTACCGAGAACGAAACCAATCACCAGCGGCTATTTGGTACCCCCAATGCCAGCCCCTACGTCAAAGATGGGATTAACGATTATCTGGTGCAGGGGCAACGGGAGGCGATCAATCCGAGCCATGTCGGTACGAAGGTTTCTCCCCACTACGAACTCATGGTAGCCGCCGGAGAAACCCGGGTGCTCCACCTGCGCCTGACCCCCCAACCGCCCGAGCAGATTGGCCATCCCTTTGGCAGCTATTTCGATGAAACCTTTAGCCAGCGGCAGCAGGAAGCCGATGAATTCTATGCCACAGTGACTCCTCCGGCGGTACTGGCCGATCCCGATCGGGCCAATGTGCTGCGTCAGGCCCTGGCCGGCATGATGTGGACCAAACAGTACTTTTACTACGACCTGGATCTGTGGCTGCGGGAACGCAACATTACCCCCTGGACCCAGCCCGAACAACGGAAGCATGTGCGTAACAGCGATTGGTTTCACATGCATAACGATGATGTGGTTTCGATGCCAGACAAGTGGGAATATCCCTGGTATGCCGCCTGGGATCTGGCCTTTCATGTGATTCCGATCAGTCTGATTGACCCCGACTTTGCCAAAGACCAGCTGATGTTAATGCTGCGGGAAGACTACCTGCACCCCAATGGGCAGATTCCCGCCTACGAATGGAACTTTGGCGATGTCAACCCGCCGGTTCATGCCTGGGCCACCTGGGAAATTTACGCCCGCGATCGCGATCGCAATAATGGGGTAGGAGATATCAACTTCCTCAAATATGCCTTCTCCAAACTGCTGATCAACTTTACCTGGTGGGTCAACCGCAAGGATGCCGAGGGAAACAATCTATTCCAGGGTGGGTTTCTTGGCCTCGACAATATTGGGGTATTTGACCGGAGCGCCCCCCTGCCCACCGGGGGTTACTTAGAACAGGCCGATGGTACCGCCTGGATGGTGTTCTTCAGCCAGCAGATGTTTCAGATTGCGATCGAACTGGCCCTGCATGATTCGCTCTACGAAGACCTGGCGATCAAGTTTTTTGAACATACTCTGTGGATCGCCGGAGCCATGGATCGGATTGGCGAACATCAAGACGAACTGTGGGACGAAACCGATGGGTTCTTCTACGATGTTCTGCGGTTACCCAATGGCACCTCCACCCGCCTGAAGGTGCGATCGCTGGTGGGTCTGTTAGCCCTGATGGCGGTGGCCGTATTTCCGGGGGAAGTGTTTGAGAAGCTGCCTCGCTTCCAGCGGGAGGCCAAAGAGTTTATCATGCGGCATCCCGAACTCACCTACAACATGCAACTCCCTGACCAGCCGGGAGAAAAGGGGCGCTTGATGCTGGCTATTTTGAACAAAGATAAGCTGCGCCGGATTTTGCTGCGAATGCTGGATGAGTCAGAATTTCTCAGCGACTACGGGATTCGTTCTCTCTCCCGCTACCACCATGAACACCCTTACTCGTTCTACCATGCGGGGCAGGAAAACAAAGTCGAGTATGTTCCCGGTGACTCGACCTCGGGCATGTTTGGGGGCAATTCTAACTGGCGGGGGCCGATCTGGATGCCGGTGAATCTGTTGTTGTTGCGGGCCATGCTGCAATACTACAGCTACTACGGCGACTCCTTTACGGTAGAATGTCCCGTCGGGTCGGGCCAGTTTGTCAACCTGTTTGAGGCCACCCGAGAGGTGAGTGAACGGATTGTCAGTATTTTTCTGAAGGATCAGAACGGTCAGCGTCCGGTCTATGGGGGTTCTGAGAAATTTCAGACTGACCCCCACTGGCGGGATCTAATTCTGTTCTACGAATATTTCCACGGCGACAATGGGGCGGGAATTGGAGCCAGCCATCAAACCGGATGGACGGGATGTGTGGCCCGCATTTTGCAGGCTCTGGGTTACTTTACCCCAGAAACCATCTTAAACTCGGTCACACCGGGAGAGTTTGCCCGCTCCCGCACCTGAAGATCTTTCCGAGGCTGGAAGGTGGTGCGGGTTCGGAGGCAGTTGGCTTTTTCTCAGTCACCACTCATTTTTGTGTTTTAACCTGACTAATAAGCAATTCCTGGCCTGGAAATCTAGCGTATGAAGGATAGGATTCTAAAAACTGAGAGAAAGCCATGAATAATAAATACTCGTTTGTTGGTGGCAAGCAGGGTATGTGGAAAGTAATAGATGTGCGAGGATTTTCTGGATGTAGTTTAGAACTGGTCGAAAGAGTGAATGTAGTGAATGGTGGTGGTGTAGAATTGCCACTTGATAGTTCGTGGATTCTACAAGGTTGTATCAGTAATATTCGCTATTCCATGCGTGATGAAGTTACCGCTCTTCGGGCAGTACAACCTCCACTGAATCGTTCAGAAGCCATTGCTGCAGTGTTGATTCCGATTAAAAAATCGGCCCAGTGGTGGGAGATGGCCCAGGATGAACGGCGAGAAATTTTTGAGGAAGCATCTCATCATACGGCTATGGGTATGGAATACCTTCCGGGGATTGCTCGTCGATTGCTTCACTGTCGCGATCTCGGTGAGCCCTTTGATTTTCTCACCTGGTTTGAATTTGCACCGGAACACACAAAAGCCTTTGATGAATTACTGCGGCGGATGCGAATAAGCAAAGAATGGGAGTATGTAGAGCAGGAAGTTGAAGTTCGCCTGATTCGAGATGATGCCTCTTGACAAGCAATTGGCTGCGCTCCTGCTGGGGTCAAGCCATTTGCCAGGCCATCTCCTGACCTGCCCGTAACGGCACAAGCCCAGACTCTGTAAACGGAACCTCCTCGGGAACACGCCAGGTTGTTCTGGTCAAAGTAATGTGTTCGGTATTGCGTGGAAGTTGATAAAAATCGGGGCCATAGAAGCTGGAGAATGCTTCCAGTTTATCAAGGGCATCGACGCTCTCAAACGCTTCTGCATACAACTCCATGGCGTGCAGAGCTGAATAGCAACCGGCACAACCACAGGAACTTTCTTTGCTATTCCGAGGATGGGGGGCGCTATCAGTGCCCAGAAAAAACTTAGGATTACCAGAGGTTGCTGCTTGCAATAGCGCTAAACGATGTTCCTCCCGCTTTAAAACTGGCAGGCAATAAAAATGGGGGCGAATGCCGCCTTGAAATAAGACATTGCGATTAAATAACAAATGTTGGGGCGTGATCGTTGCTGCGATGTTGTTGGCAGATAGAACATACTGCACCGCATCGGAGGTGGTAATGTGTTCAAGAACTACGCGCAGACCGGGAAATCGCTGTTTGAGAGGGATCAAATGCCGATCGATAAACACCTTCTCCCGATCGAACATATCAACTTCATGATCCGTCACTTCCCCATGCAGGAGTAAAGGCAGATCTACCTGCTGCATTGCTTCAAAGACGCGATCGCACTTGCGAAGATCCGTCACCCCAAGATCTGAATTGGTCGTCGCCCCAGCCGGGTAGTACTTGACCGCTTTGACAAACTGAGAAGC
>CAZGDE010000576.1:0-3525 GCA_964524315.1 uncultured bacterium | reverse complement strand
CAGATGAGACTGACCCAATATCAACCCTTCCAATACTTTTCTGCACCACTAAGCACAACCCCCATACCGTGGTCGATAAATACACCTTTACCAAGTTGCGCACCAGGGTGGATCTCAATACCAGTGAGAAACCGGCTTGTATGGGAAACAAACCGGGGCAAGACTGGAATGTGCAGGCGATACAACAGGTGGGCAAAGCGATGTAAAAGTAGCGCTTGTAGTCCCGGATAACAGAACAAAATTTCTAGCCAGTGGCGGGCTGCCGGATCGTGTCGCCGGATAGCTTTTAATTCAGACAGCATCATACGTTAACTTCTCGAAGAGACTAATCCTATAATATCCGGTAAATCTATCGGTATATAGTAATTTATTTGAATGAATGACCATTGAACGAACAGAAAGATTTCTGGACGGGTGATTGGTTTTCAAAAAATCCCCAGAAACATATAGGTAAGGTTTCAGTAACGGATGTACTTGCTCTGGCAAAAAGATATGTGCCATACTCCTAATTTGCCATCAAAATACTGTTTATCTACCGATTTTTAGTAGATTAATGCCAAAGTGCTGGTATTACTACGGAATTGGATTATCTAGCCTCAGGAGTTAGTGGTGTTTACTCGATTCAATTTATGGTCGTTGTTAGTGTTCATTGGGCGATCGTGGAAGCAGATGCAGCGATCATCAAAAACACTGGTGTTCTTGTTTGCGATTGGGGTGAGCTTGAGTCTGGCGGTGTCTTCCTGCTCTGGTTCAACAACAAATACTGCCTCCCCCGCCCCCGCTGCCTCTGCCTCCCCCGCTGCCTCTAGCGCGGTTGTTAGTGCAACAACGGTACGTATTGGTTATCAAAAGGCGGCGACAATCTTGAGTTCACTCAAAACAAAAGGCAGCCTGGAGAAAGCATTTGCCACGTCGGGTGCAAAAGTAACCTGGACTGAGTTTCCCGCTGGGCCGCCCATGCTGGAAGCATTGAATGCTGGATCAATTGACTTTGGTTATACCGGGGAATCACCCCCGATTATTGCCCAGGCAACGGGTGTTCCTGTTCGCTATGTTGGCTATGATCCCTGGGGGCCAAAGGCAGAAGCGATTGTGGTCAAGCAAGACTCACCCATCCAGGCGATCGCTGACCTGAAAGGGAAAAAAGTTGGTGTGGCTAAAGGTTCTAACACCCATTATTTGCTGATCAGTGCTTTAGAATCGGTCAATTTGAAGCTAGATGATATTCAGATTGTTTTCTTGAAACCGGCAGATGCACGGGCTGCCTTTGAGCAGGGCAATATTGATGCCTGGTCAATTTGGGACCCTTACCTTGCCGTAGCTGAGGAAAAAGCAGGAGCGCGAATTTTGGTAGATGCTACGGGTTTGGCTCCCAATCGCGGTTACTATTTAGCAGCTCAAGCGTTTGTGGATAAATCACCCGATGCTTTGAAACTGCTGCTGGATGAAGTGACGAAGGAAAGTGATTGGGCAAAGAACAATCCGGCTGAAGTCGCGAAGTTTCTGGCACCTTCTTTAGGAATTGATGCCGCTGTGTTAGAAAAGGCCGAAAAGCGACGGGAATACGGCGTGCTGCCTCTAACAGAAGAGGTGATCAGCAAACAGCAAAAGATTGCCGATACCTTTGAGCGGATCAAACTCATTCCAAAACCGATCCAAATCCAGGATGCAGTCTGGAAGGGAGCCACCTGAAGCAATGGCAGCTCAATAACGGGATAAGCAAAAGTCTTATCCCGTTATTGAGCCAGTAGCGTCCCCTGAACTTGGAGTTCTTTTGCCATCAGCGCTGGTTTTGCTAAATTTCAACACCAGCGCTCCGAGTTGTGTATCACTTTTTAAGTGATGTGGATTTTAGCTGATGGGGAACGTTGTCATCAGGTCAGTAGCAATTTGCCTGAACACATGGCTCGAACGATGGGTTGCATTCGTTAGCACAATTGGCTTTCCCGTGTCCCCACCGGTACAAATTTGTGGGGAGAGAGGCACCTGTCCCATTAAACAGGTTTGTAATTCGTCTGCCAGTTTTTGTCCACCACCCTGGCCAAAGATGGGTGTGGATTGATGGTCGCGATCGCCCAATAAATAACTCATATTCTCAATTAATCCCAACACAGGAATGCCCACCTGCCGAAACATGTGAATACTGCGACGGACATCGGCGATCGCCACCTGTTGGGGAGTGGTGACTAAAATCACACCGCAGATGGGACTCTCCTGAACAATCGTAATCTGGGCATCACCCGTACCCGGTGGCAAATCAATCAGCAAAAAATCTAATTCACCCCATTGCACTTGATTGATAAATTGGGTGATGACTTTGTGCAACACTGGCCCTCGCCATGCCAGAGGATGGTCGGGTTCTGCCAGCAGACCAACTGACATTACCTTAATTCCGTGTGCCTGTAGGGGTAAAAAACGTTCTCCTTCAGACGTTTCAATCACATTGACCGATGATTGTCCTAAGCCCAGCATGTGGGGCACATTCGGCCCATAGATATCTGCATCCAGTAAACCAACCGTTGCCCCCTGTTGTTGTAATGCGACTGCCAGATTCACAGCAATGGTAGATTTGCCGACACCTCCTTTCCCACTGGAAATCGCCAGGGTATATTTGACACCGGGAATAGTGCAGACCTGGATGTAGACCTTTTTACACCAGGTTAGGTTTGATAACGCAGAGTGAATGTCTTCTTGTAATGTGTGCTGGTGTGTCCCAACATATAGACGCAAATAAATATAGTGATCATTAACTCGCAGATTTCGCACCATCCCCAAACTCACAATGTCATCGTTGAGAATCGGTTCAATGACTTGTTTGAGCAGTTGGATCACTTCTTGCTGCCGGGATGCGATCGCAGATTCAGTTGTCGATTCAGTGAATGTCTGTTCTTTGGTCATGAAGCTTTTTGATCGCGAGTCAACTGTTGTTTAATTGCGCGATCGCCCGTTCCGCACGAATCGCTACTTCTCGATCTGGATCATCCAATGCTTGTTGGAGAGCATGAATTGCCATTGGACTGCCCAACCTGCCGAGGGCGATCGCTGCCTCCTTCCGCACATCCGAGAATTCATCAGTCAGTGCCTTGATCAGGGCGGGCAACGCCGATTCATTCGCAAGTTTTTGGCATGCCTGGGCTGCAAACTTGCGCACCTGCCAGTGATCATCTTGTTCTAATGCTTGCATCAGGTGAGGAAGGGCGATCGCCTTTCCCTGAATCATTAACGCTTGCGCTGCATTACGGCGCACCTGCCAATCTGGATCGTTGTTTAAACTGCGGCTCAGATGTTCCACGATGTCAGCATCCTGCAAATGTCCCAGTGTTAGGGCAGTTGCGCGGCGAACGCGATCGCTGGTATCGTTCAGTAACTTCAACGCGGGGGGACAGGTTTCTACCTGATTCAGGTACCGCAACGTAGTAACGGCGGCTTCGCGTAACTCCTCGCGCGCCGATTGGAAGAAGGGCAGAAGTGCAGGCAGCGATCGCCCATCGTGAATGTTTCTTAGCAGGATCAGAAGATGTAGCG
>CAZGDE010000575.1:0-3529 GCA_964524315.1 uncultured bacterium | reverse complement strand
AGCTAAGGGATGTTCAGAAAGTGCTTCTAGGGCAGCGGCGATCACCAGCCCCTCGGTTTCATCAATTCCCTCAACGTAGATCCGCTGAACACCAAACCGACCTTCCGTGAGTGTTCCGGTTTTATCAAAGGCGATCGCTTTAATGTTTCGGGCACGCTCAAAGGCTTCTCGACTGCGAACGAGAATGCCGTGTTTGGCAGAGAGATCGGTCGCATTGACGATTACTAATGGAATCGCCAGCCCCAGCGCATGGGGGCAGGTAATAACCAACACGGTGACTGCCCGATTAATGGCAAATGTCAGGTCGGGACCAAAAGATGCCCACAATATGAATGTCAATGTCCCGATAGCAATGGCAATGATGGTCAGCCAGTAGGCAAGCTGATCTGCTAATGCTTGATAGCGGCTTCTAGACGACTGTGCCTCTTCGACCAGTCGCATAATTTGGTTGAGGGTTGTTTGCTCTCCAGTGCGAGTCACTTTGACGGTGAGTGCTCCCTCGCCATTGACAGCACCTGCCACTACTTCATCACCAACCTGTTTCGTAACGGGACGCGATTCTCCGGTCAGAAACGCTTCATTGACGCTGGATGCACCTTCCACCACTTCGCCATCGATCGGAATTTGTTCTCCCGGACGGATCAGAATTGAGTCATCCTCCTTCAACTCATTCACAGAAACATCTTCAGTTCGCCCGTTCACGAACTTGTGCGCCACAGACGGAACCAAATCTGCTAGATGCTCTAACGCTCGGCTGGCTCCCTGCACCGATGCCATCTCAATCCAATGCCCTAGCAGCATCACATCCACCAGTGTTGCCAGTTCCCAGTAGAAGGGCATTCCCTTCAATCCGAATGACACCGCCAGACTGTAGACAAAGGCAACCGTGATGGCTAACGCAATTAGCGTCATCATGCCAATTCTAGAGTGCAGCTCACGCCATGCACCAACCAGAAAAACCCAACCTCCATAGAAGTAGATGATGATCGCTAGAATTGGACCAATCCATGTTGAGCCAGGAAACTGAATTGCCTGGTAGCGAAACCACTCCTGAAACATTGGCTCAAAATACAGGATTGGAATGGTTAGCACTAGACAGATGAAAAACCGCCGCTTGAACATCTCCGGGCTATGGCCTGCATGTTTATCGTGCCCTGCATGTTCATCGCGAGCTGAAGCAAGCTGTTGCTGGTGTTCATGATGTCCGACATATTCTTCTGTCTGCGGAGGATGATGCTCGTGATGGTTGTGATGCCTGTGCTGCATAGAGGCTCTCCCTGGTACTAAGCTCCAATGACACCCTAGAGGGAGAATCTAAGAACTTTCTGAAGAAATTGTGCATGATTCATGAAAGAGTCCCCCTAATCAGTAGCTTTGCATATGTCGATGAAATCAAGATGAAATCGTTTGGATACAAGCGACAAGCTGAATCAGTATCTTGAGTTTTGGATGAATTAACTGCTACTAAGTAAATCAACTGCCCTTGACCAGATTTTTCTCAGTCCGAGTTCATCTTCCATGTATAGATGTAGTGCGGCAGTTGTCTGAGCAAATTTCATCCTGATTTCATGCTGAACTGTCAAGCTGTTAAGTAGAGAACCCTTGACAGGTTGTTCAGGAGAATTCAGATGAAAGCGTTGATCCAGACTGCTGCAACGACTCTAATATTTATAGCTGCTATTCCTGTTGTACAGGCAGTAGGAGCACCCAGTAATGCAAAGGTTTCTTCTATCATCCACAGCACTGCCTACCCTAAAAATGCTCGTGTGCAGAATGCAACCTTCCATGTTGGTATTGCCGTTTCAGGCTATTCCTTATCACAACTTGCAATTGATATACCGAAACAAGTTAAGATTTGCAGGGAGATTGAGGTAACCGACCAGACTGGAAAGAAAGTTGACACAGCAGTCTCGTTTAATGGCAGGCTGGCAACGATCGCCTTCGCTCAACCTGTCCCTCCAGGTACAACACTAGAGCTTGATATGAAGGGTGTGAGTACTTCTGGTACAGGTCGTTTGGGACGGATTTGGCTCTTTCCGATTTTTAGCAGGTATGTTGGCTTAAATACAGACATTCCACTCGGTACTGCTCGAATTCAAACCTACAAATAGGTTTACTGCCATTTTGAAACTAATTAGCAGCAGTAAGTGTATAAATGGCAGAGAGAGACTTCCATGCGGATTCTTCTAGTCGAGGATGAACCAGATCTTGGCAAAGCCATTCAGCGTAGCTTGAGCCGTGAACGGTATTTGGTGGACTGGGTACAGGATGGAAATGAAGCCTGGAACTACTTAGACAGCCCACAGATTGAGTATGCCGTTGCGGTTTTTGACTGGATGCTGCCAGGATTATCTGGTTTAGAGTTGTGCAAACGGCTGCGAGCAAGAAATCGCCATTTGCCCATTTTAATGCTTACAGCGAAAGATCGCATTGAAGATCGAGTGACAGGATTGGATGCAGGAGCCGATGATTACTTGGTAAAACCCTTTGGCATGGAAGAACTCAAGGCACGAATCCGAGCGCTTCAACGACGCTCACCCCAGCTTCAAACCCGTCAACTGCAAGCTGGCAATCTTGTTCTAGATTCCAGTACTTCAACCCTTTCCATCCTCCATTCTAAAAAGCCTGAAGAACCCATTCTGTTGACCGCTAAAGAATTTCAAATTATGGAGTTCTTTATGCAGCATCCAGAGCAAATCATTACGCGCGATCGCTTGTTGAATCAGATTTGGGAAGTGCGGACAGAGCCAACCAGTAATGTCGTTGCTGCACAGATTCGATTGTTGAGGCGTAAGCTAGCCGAATATGGCTACGATAATTTAATTGAAACCCTTCATGGTCTTGGGTACCGACTTAACGTTCCCTATGAATCAAAATAAGCTCTTTTTTAGAACTCGCTGGCGACTGGCAGGCTTGTATGCAGGAGTCATGGGTTTGATTCTAGGGCTATCTGAACTTTGCTTTTACCAACTGATGGTTCATGGCGATTGGCAAGCTCTGCATCGAGAACTTGGGTCAATCGCAAGAACGTTGCATGACGGGCTGGAACCGAAATTAAGCCAACCAGGGCGAATTGAGCCAGAGGTTGAGCAATTATTACCAGGACTGTGTTTGGCAGGGACAAACTGTCAAAAGACACTTAAAGTTCCTGAGCGACATATATTAGGAATGGTTCAGCAAGTTGGCTACTATGCACGCTTCTTGGATCTCTCCGGTCGCGTAGTTGCTACAGTGGGACAACCACCTGAGTCTCTTCCTTTCCGAAGAGACTCGGAGCTTTGGCAGACCCTACAAGACCGCAATGGTAGCAGCTACCATCAAATTTCGTTGTTGTTGAAGACAGCGGATCAAACCCCTTGGGGATATATGCAGGTTGGGCGATCGCTAGCAGAATTTGAGCAGCATGTGGAGAACACGCAGCTTACTTTGTTGTTAGGGTTCCCGGTTGCAATGCTACTAGTAAGTGGTGCTAGTTGGTGGTTGGCAGGGCTGGCAATGCGGCCCGTCTACCGCTCCTATCAACAAATGC
>CAZGDE010000574.1:0-3552 GCA_964524315.1 uncultured bacterium | reverse complement strand
GTGTGTATACGCTGCACTACCTGGTCCGCTCTGTAACCCCTGGTAACTTCACCTATCCCGGCGCGGAGGCGCATTTGCAATATGCACCTGAGGAGTTTGGGCGATCGGCTTCCACGCTATTGGAGGTGACGGAGAAATAACCCATTCCGTAGGGGCGTAGTTTCCTCAGGAAACTGCGCCCCTACCTAAATCTGCAATATTCACAGTTAAGTGATTAGTCGCGACGAATTTGTTAACGATCTCAGATTGATTCAGGTGTAATTGTGTGTAGGGGCGTGGCATTTGGTAAAAAGCCTTTGCCAAATGCCGCGCTCGTACAGGTAAAGGTGAAGTTTTCAACTTATTTAATTCACGATGCTAAGCACTGAGCCGCATTTGACTGGATGGATTATCGAAGTCCTGCGTGGTAGATAGCATCAACTTCTTAGCAGGAATTTGAATAATAAACTCTGTGCCTTTGCCGGCCTCTGAAATACATTCCAGACGTCCCTGATGCTTCTCAGTAATAATCTGATAGCTGATGGCCATACCAATGCCAGTTCCTTTACCGACTGGTTTCGTGGTGAAGAATGGATTAAAGATTTTGGCTTTAATGTCATCAGGAATGCCGGGGCCGTTGTCGACGATCGCAATTTGTACCCACCGCTCATCTATTACGGACGTCCGAATGGTGATGTGACAGGGGTTATTTTTAATGACCTCATCCGTGCGGTATTTTTTGATTTCATCAAAGGCATCGATCGCATTCGTCAAAATGTTCATGAAGACTTGATTTAGTTGTCCTGCATAACATTCAACTAGTGGTA
This sequence comes from uncultured bacterium, assembly GCA_964524315.1. Lineage (GTDB taxonomy): Bacteria > Cyanobacteriota > Cyanobacteriia > Leptolyngbyales > Leptolyngbyaceae > CAZGDE01. The sequence continues at coordinate 2,746 of CAZGDE010000574.1, read as the reverse complement.
ACTCACCATATTCTTTGGTGATGGTAATGGCGGGGCGATCGGGTTTGTCCTTTAATAGATGTTGCAGAATCAGGAGGGTACTATCCAATCCTTCGTGAATATTGACGGCTTTAAATTCTGCCTCGTCAAGGCGTGAAAATGTTCTTAATGACAGAACAATTTGCCGAATTCGTTCAGCGCCTAACTTGATGGAAGCCAGTAATTTTGGCATATCTTCTCGCACAAATTCCAGGTCAATGTCCTCTGCTGTCCTCTTAATTGCTGGAATCGGTTCGGGGTAATGTTTCTGGTACAGAGCGATAAAATTGAGTAAATCGTGGCTATACTCCTGAACGGGCGTGAGATTACCGTAGATAAAATTAACCGGGTTATTAATTTCATGGGCAACACCCGCTACTAATTGCCCCAAACTAGACATTTTTTCTGATTGCACCAGTTGACTCTGGGCTTGTTTCAATTGCTCCAACGCTTCCTGCAACGTTATATTTTGAGCTTCTAAACTTGCCTTTGCGGCTAGAATTTGACCGATGCGGGCCAGAACATCAAAACTTTCGTAATAGGTGAGAAACCGAATGGCTACTCCGACTGTAATTAAATCAACGGCTGTTTGCCAGAACAGGGCATTGTTCAATCCCAACATACCCAGACCATGCATACCATGTCCAAGCGCACAGCTATAAAAGATAGTTGCAACTGTGATAATTACAGGGTTGACTCCATGTTGTCGATTGCGCCAAATGCCGTAGGCAATGCCACTACCAATGATGGCGTAACAGCATGAGATCAGCAGATTTTCTAATGTCATCAACTGGGGTAAATAAGCAGAAATTGAAGAGACTATTGGTGACATTTTAGGTACTCGTTACCACAACAACTAAGAGCTATGAACCTGCAACAGAAAGCAATCCTTGATCATTGCACTATTGATTGTTTCACTATCTTCCTCGAAAACAGAAATCACATAGTTCTACTTTGGAGATAGATATAGCAATCTATAGCAGTCCTAAATCAATTGTGAAAATTGCTTTGTGATTGGTCATTCAGGCAAACCAATGACCTTGACTGACTGACAAACGTGCTAAAGACCCTATTACTTCGTTGCTCATCGCCCCGAAATCAATTTCGAGGCCAGTCGCCTAAGTCCATACAAATGGACTAAAATCCTGGTGTAGTCCGCTTGAGGGACTTTAGCCATGAGCCGGAAAATTCATATTCTGGCATTACACACGGCAATCCAAAGATTTGTCAGTCAACCAACTGGTGAGGGATTAGAAATGTGGATTCTGATATGCTCAATCCACAATTAACAGTGTGTTGAACATAGCTAAAACACAAACCTAAAACACTACTAACCAGCTAATGACCAATGACTAATAACCATCTTTTCTAACTTTTACACAAATTAAATAGGATTGCTATATGTATTTATCGCTACATCAAAATTTAAAAGTAGCAAGGGGATTTAGAACTTTAAACTGGTAATTTAAGTTGGAAAAAGAGAAATTTAAACTGTCGGAAAATTCAGCAGTGCTTCTGATCAGAAATCGATATTTTGTTGGTTGACTAGAACGTTTGAGGTTGTCGAGTGGGGATTTCAATCACAAACTCCGTACCTTGACCGGGTGAAGAGATGCAGTCAAGCAAACCTTGATGCTTTGCAGTGACAATCTGATAGCTAATTGACATTCCCAATCCGGTTCCCTTGCCAACGGGTTTAGTAGTGAAAAATGGATCAAATAGACGTTTTTTGATATCATCAGGGATGCCACCACCATTGTCTAAAATCGCAATTCTGATGCGATCGCGATTAACAAGCTTTGTATGAATCGTGATCGTAGGGATGTTTGGAATGGGGGTATGCAGATTTTGACTGAACTTTAACTTACTACTGGCAGCAGTAGCCTGGAAGCGTTCTTCGATCGCATCAATGGCATTACATAAAATATTCATGAATACCTGATTCAGTTGTCCGGTATAACACTCAACCAGGGGCAAGGAACCATAGTCCTTAATTACCTCAATTTTTGGGCAATTAGGCTTGGCTTTCAGCCGATATTGCAGAATCATTAAGGTACTATCAATACCATCGTGGATATTGACTTCCTTCATCTCAGCTTCGTCCATGCGCGAGAAATTACGCAGGGATATGACAATTTCCCGAATGCGATTTGCACCAACCCGCATGGAGGCCAACAGCTTTTGTAAATCTTCAGTTAAAAAGTCGAGATCAAGCTTTTCTGTTTCTTGCTGAATGTGTGGATGCGGGGTTGGATAGTACTGTTGATAGAGTTGTAGCAGCCTGAGCAAATCCTGAATATAGTCATTCGCATGGTTGACATTACCGTAGATGAAATTAACCGGATTGTTAATTTCATGGGCGACTCCGGCAACCAGTTGCCCCAGCCCAGACATTTTTTCTGCCTGGATCATTTGCATTTGGGTGCGACGGAGTTCTTGCAACGTTACCTCTAATTCCTGAGTACGTTGTTGCAACTGGGCTTCAGCCCGTTTGCGATCGCGCAATGTCGCTTTCTGTTCACTAATATCGCGGGCAATCTTCGATGCGCCAATGATGTTTCCCGCCGCATCCCTGACGGGTGAAATGGTAAGTGAAATATCAATCAGGGTGCCATCTTTGCGTTTGCGGATCGTTTCAAAATGCTCAGTGCGTTCGCCCTGCTTCAGCTTGGTGAGAATGCGGGGTTCTTCATCCAGGCGATCAGCAGGAGCCAGCAAAGTAATATGT
>CAZGDE010000573.1:0-3560 GCA_964524315.1 uncultured bacterium | reverse complement strand
TACCAACATCTACCAACATCTACCAATAGCTACCAATATCTGTTGACATCTCCCTAAAAGTGATTAAAAGTGCTGTTATTTGGCAGTTCTAGCCACCGACATTTAAGTGGCTTTTCACCCTGAAAATTGGCATATTTTGCTGTTTTTGTAAACTCAATTTACTCAGCTAACTAGCACTTATAGGCAGATAGAAGAAGGTTGAGGAAGATACCAGCATTTACTAGAACTTAGTCACGCTTTTAGACCTTTGGAAGACAATGAGGAGACACTGAGGGAACATATAGGAATATAGGGGAAGTAAATGGCACTTACTGCCTATAATAGAAGTAGTTGAGTTGAAGTGGTGAGTTCACATAATGGCGATAGAGGCTATGGCTCCAGACAAGAAAGTTCCCAATCGCAAGGACAGGAACCAAATCAAGTTCTACCTCTCTGATGAAGATAATGAGGGGCTGAAGCGGTTATGTGAGTTGGCCGATGCAAGTCAGTCTGAAATTCTGCGGTCGTTAATTAGACTCGCGAACTTAGACCCTAAAATCCTTGTTAGGGCAATGATGCTGCGGGCAAGGTGAAGTGGTGCCTGTAGCTTCCCATGAACACCCAGGCAATTTCTTTGGCTTCTAGCAAAAGGTGAGGCAATTTGTTATGCCAGTCCGCCTGTAGGCACCTTTGAAAACCTATGCCTACGACAAGATTCAATCTAGGGGTTATGAACCCCCGAATGTTGGACTAGAATTGGAATAATTTTGAACACCTCGGACATCCTACGGGGCCCTTATCGAGGTCAATGGTAGCTAACAAGCTAACGGAAGAAACACATCAAAAAGCGACAGAACGTAGAGTTTATGAGGTTTCTGAGTAAACTTTGATGGGCAATGCTGCTTTGAATTCAGTGACTCTCTGCTTGTAAGGCAGATACTCTACCGCTGAGTTAATCGCCCGCGCTCATGTCTGTCGCACGATTAATGAATATAACAGAACTATTTCAGCTTCGCTAGTGTTTCTGCCAATTTTTTGGAAAATTCTGGTTGACCGGGTCTGGCTAATCGGGAAATTGCGCAGCAAATCGACTTTTGGGGTAAAATCCGCCATGCTGATAGAAGTACATTTGTTTGGGCACCTGTACCATGCCATCTGGGCGTACCCATGACAGCATTACCCTCTGGAGTCTGCCGCTGGTGGCCGGGTTGACCTTTGAGCGCACCCGCGATAGTAGCGTCACGCTGATGGTGGCAACCGGCTTTCTCGTGGGTGGGCTCATGTTTGGCCCCGATCTGGATATTTATTCGCGCCAGTATCAACGATGGGGGGTGTTGCGCTGGATCTGGTTACCCTATCGTCGGGGGATGCGCCATCGTTCGTTTTTGTCGCATGGTCCAATTGTGGGAACGATGATTCGCCTGTTGTACCTGCTCGTCTGGTTAGCAGCACTGGCGTTGGGATGGGTCTTGATCAGCACGATCGCCGCCCAGCTATTGGGTATCGTTGACCAGTGGGATGTTCTGGCACAAGCGATGGTAGCGGATAGTACCGCATTCATGGGGAGATCGCTGCAGCAACATCGCGCTATGTGGATTGCTCTAGTAATCGGCCTGGAATTAGGTGCATTGAGCCATTCTCTGTGTGATGGGGCAGAGTTTGCCTACAAGCGATTAGTGGCAAAATCCAATCCGCGATCGCGCAAAGCCATCAAAGCCAAAGTGAAGGATTAACGTCTTCCTAAACTTTGGATCTACCAACATTGGCACGAGTGATCGCCTATTGCTCCTGAAGCAGGCGAATGTAATTTTGTTTCAACTGGAAATGGTTAGCCGCTAACTTTTCTGTCATTTCCTTCTCAATGTCCGTCATCTGTTGCCAGAAAGCGGCTGTCCGTCTGGCAACTAATATCTCGTTCCACAAAGCCTCCATCAATTCTGCTGCCGCCGGATCAAGACCAACACTCTGTCGCAAGAGAGCAAACATTTGACTGGCATCCGGTTGTTGGGTGGGATTTTGCGCCAGCGAAAAACATGCTTGCAGTTGGGTGGACTGCTCCTGGGTGAGGGATTGGGTCATAATTTGAGAGAATGAGTGTGACGACCAGGACATTTTTGTTTATATTTCTTTAATTATTGCTTCGGCAATTACCTGCGTCAAACGCTATTTATCGTAAGGATCATGACCAAGCAGCGAGTTCTTTCTGGGGTTCAACCAACGGGCAATCTCCATCTGGGAAATTATTTAGGAGCAATTCGCAACTGGGTCGAAGGGCAGCATGAGTACGACAATTTTTTCTGCGTCGTCGATCTGCACGCCATTACCGTTCCCCACAATCCTGCAACCCTGGCAGATGATACTTACAAAATTGCAGCACTGTATCTCGCCTGCGGCATTGACCTGAATTATTCAACTATTTTTGTCCAGTCCCATGTCTCAGCCCATAGCGAACTGACCTGGTTACTCAACTGCATCACCCCACTAAACTGGCTGACGGACATGATTCAGTTCAAGGAGAAGGCAGTCAAACAGGGTGAGAATGTTGGCGTAGGACTGCTAGACTACCCAGTGCTGATGGCAGCCGATATTCTGCTGTACGATGCCGATAAGGTGCCTGTCGGGGAAGACCAGAAACAACACATTGAATTGACTCGCGATATTGTCAATCGCCTGAACCATCAATACGGTAAGCCCAAACAACCCGTGTTGAAGTCTCCCGAACCCCTGATTCGAGCCGATGGCGCAAGAGTGATGAGCCTGACGGATGGTACCAAGAAAATGTCCAAGTCTGACCCATCCGATCTGAGCCGAATTAACCTCTTAGATTCACCCGACACGATCAAAACCAAGATCAAGAAATGTAAGACCGATCCGGTTAAAGGTCTGGCCTTTGGCGATCCCGAACGTCCCGAATGCAACAACCTGCTGGGGCTATATATGTTGATGTCGGGTAAGCCGAAGGAAGCTGTGGTGGAAGAATGCCACGACATGGGCTGGGGTCAGTTCAAACCGTTATTGACCGATGCCACGATCGCCCATCTAGAACCAATTCAGCAAAAATATAACGAAATCATGGCTGACAAAGGTTATCTGGAGTCCGTGTTGCGCGACGGTCGCGAAAAAGCTGGGGTGATCGCCAACCAAACCCTGCTAAAAGTTAAGACAGCTTTGGGCTATTCCATGCCCCTGTGATGAGAACAGGTTCAGATCTCGGAGTTCTTGAGTAGAGCCTCAGCCAAACTAAAGCAGGCAACAAAAGAACTCCAAAATCCATCGCAGCTGCGATTGATCCTCATTCCTGCGGTGCTAGAACGGGCTGAAGAAACGGTATGGGTAAGGTATATCTTTTGATGTAAAGGGGATGTTTGGGTTGATTGGCTTTGGTTAATCCCAGACAGGCCAGAGAGGTCTGTTTCGTGAACAGTTCAATGACGACGCGATCGCGGTTTTGCCAACGGCCCCAATTCCCCCAGGCCAGAATAATCGTGTCTACCCGTTGGGGCAGAGATCCCAGGTAGGTGTCATTGTCTGCGCCAATGGGGTTAGATACCTGGTGTAACTGGCGGGGATGGGCCGTGCGG
>CAZGDE010000572.1:0-3564 GCA_964524315.1 uncultured bacterium | reverse complement strand
AGTCCAGACCGTTAGCACGGGCAACGACGATGGGTACGCCAATCTCAGCCTCCAGTTTAGGAGCCAACCCCTCCAGATCCATTTTGATAATTTCGGTGGTGCAGGTTCCAATCCACACAATCACCGATGGGTTGCGATCTCGCTTAATCTGCGAACACAACCGCTTCAGTTCTTCGTAATCATTCAACTGAGCAGAAATATCACCTTCTTCCAGTTCTGCCATCGCATAGCGAGGTTCAGCGAAGATCATCACGCCCATTGCGTTCTGCAAAAAGTAGCCGCAGGTCTTAGTACCAATCACCAGAAAGAAACTATCTTCAATCTTCTGGTACAACCAGGCAACACAGCTAATTGGGCAAAAGGTATGGTAATTGCCCGTTTCACACTCAAAATTAAGCGACTGAGGTTGGGGGTCAGCAATAGTCATGGATGGTATTCCTCTCTCTAGGTAGGAAGGGGGTTGGAGTTGGAGATTGGGGTCGGGGGAGAGGAGGTTGAACAACGGGTGATCAATCGCGACGTTGACGAGAACCACGACAGGATTCATCCTCCCTGGCGCGAACTCTGGCAACTTCCTTAACCGGTGGAATCGCAACCGTTGATTGGACATCGACCACTTTTGGTGCAGAGGGCAACATCCGGATGGGCCCGTTCGCAAGTTTAGTTGAAATCCCCCGGTCATCCGCGATCGCCTTATCTGCTTCTGTTGTTTCCAGCAGGAGTTCGTCGGGGTTGAAATTTAACCCTAACGCCATCACAATGCGATCGGGATTGCTACTGAGATCCACAATCAGTGGCAGTAACTGGGTAAGGCGCGGTTCCAGCACAGAAAGGGTAGCGAGGATAAACCCCGATGATGGTCGGCGTTGGCCATCGCAATTCACCCACACGCCTAAACGGGTCAACCATTCACGATTTTCTTCGTAATAGTTCAACCATTTCTCTCTCACGACCTGACGAAGTTGTTCAGTATTCACGGCGGACGATTGTGTGCGTTCTAAGTTGTATGTGTTAGCTATTGGTAGATTGCCGTTCGTCATTTGTGATTAGTCATTTGTTACCAGTCATTTGTCATTTGTACAGTAGCTAGACCACTGACTAATGACTAATAACGCATGACTAATGACAATCCCCTACCGTTAACTCATAACTCAAAACGCTACACTCATATCGTTTTTTTAGACCATCATTAGATCCAGTTCGGCTTCGGCTGACTGTACTTTAGGTTCCTGTGGGTTCAGGTAGAAGTCAGACAGGAGGGAGAAGAGTTCGCGATCGGGCGAATCGTTGGGCACGACCCCTTCTGGGCGAGAGAGGATCTGGTCAGCGATGTTGAGGTAATAGTCGCAAACATAGTTCAGGGATGGATCTTTTTCTGCCATCTCAAATAAGGTCTTACCTTTAACCCGCGACACGCGAATGTCTTCGATCAATGGCAAAACCTCCAGCACGGGCATGGGCACAGATTCGATGTATTTGTCGATCAAATCTCGTTTTGCGGTACGGTTGCCGATTAATCCAGCAAGACGCAGAGGGTGGGTACGAGCTTTTTCACGCACCGAGGCAGCAATCCGGTTAGCGGCAAACAGGGCATCAAACCCGTTATCTGTCACGATCATGCAGTAGTCGGCATAGTTGAGGGGCGCTGCGAACCCACCGCAAACAACGTCTCCTAAGACATCAAACAGTATGACATCGTACTCATCAAAGGCATTCAATTCCTTGAGCAGTTTGACCGTTTCACCCACAACATAGCCACCGCAACCGGCACCAGCCGGAGGGCCACCCGCTTCAACACAATCAACGCCACCATAGCCTTTGTAAATGACATCTTCGGGCCAGACATCCTCGTAGTGATAGTCTTTAGCTTGCAGGGTGTCAATAATTGTGGGAATCAGAAAACCAGTCAGCGTAAAGGTGCTGTCGTGTTTGGGGTCACAGCCAATTTGCAGCACTTTTTTGCCACGTCTTGCCAGGGCCACCGAGATATTACAACTGGTCGTGGACTTACCAATGCCGCCTTTGCCATAAACTGCTAGTTTCACGCGGTCTTCTCCTAGTAGGTTTGTCTCAAAAAGGGAAACAAATGATTTTGATGCTTGAGGCAATTCAATTTGTCTTTGTTACCAGCCGACCATTGCCAGGTCTCCTGCCGCTGGTGACTGAATGAATTATTGTCCGATTTTCGAGCAAAGGAAAGGGGGTCAAAAATTGATTTAGGGAGTAAGAGTTAGTAAAAGTCTTCAAGAATTAGCTTTATCAATTCAGTCATCCCTGATTAGCCATTAACCTCTTAAAATCCAAAATATCAGATTTTATAAATTTGTTTTTTATAAAAGCGGAATAATAGGCAAAATAAAATCTCTGTTTTTTCAAGCTCTAAGTAGCTTCTCTACCCCAGGGGCGATCGCCGCTAAAAACCTCGGAGGTCTTGCTTAGAACCTTGGTGTCATTGTCTACTCGTAGCAGCCCTCCAAGGTTTGGGGACAGAGCTAGTAGGCTCGAAAACCTCGGAGGTCTTGGGTGAATTTTGGTGTGACTGCCTACCCGTAGCAGACCACCGAAGTTTAGGAATAACGAAATCGGGAGGAGCAATTGCTCCTCCCGACTCAAAGTTTCTCTTTCAGAAATAGTGTGAGTTAGTGCCAACAGCTTGATTTATTAAAAATCATCAAGATTTGCTAGCGAACACTTTTTAGATGAAATTAATCGCCACCAATGCTAATGCCACTACCCAAAATTTCTGCGCCCGTGATGTCGATACCCGTCAGGCTCGCCCCAACCGTGCTGGCATGGATGACTTTGGCATTGGTCAGGTTAACGCCACTCAAGTTGGCATCATCAAATACGGCATTGGTAGCAAATGCGTTTGTGAGGTTGGCATTCTTTAGGTTGGCACCCGTTAGGTCTGCGCCTTCCAGGTTTGTGTTCACCAGAATGGCACCCTTTAAGTTGGCATCTCTTAGATCAGCCCCAATTAGATGGGCACCTGTGAGATTGGCTCCTTCCAGGTTGCATCCCGCGCATGCTCTGGTCTCTAACAGCTGACGGACGTGGGCAGGATTTTCGGCATTGGCTGGCAACCCCAGAGAAACCGTCGCGAGTAGTGCAATAGTAGATAGGATAGTTGCTTTCATAATCCTGCCTCCTGAGGCATTGAAGCGTTCTATAAGCTTCTACAACAGCAAATCAGCAGAATTCGGACGTAGGGCACAACGAAGGGAACGTTTAATGTCGTGTGCTGCAACAGAAGCTATATATCTAGCTTCGCACAATTCTCTGAGGATGCCTCATTCAGTCGGATGAACCACTTGGTCAGTCTTATTGGGGATGATCGAGGCGACAATTTGCAACTTGAGAGTGAAATTGGGTTAGCCATTGGTCATTAGTCCTTGGTAACAAACCAGTGACCAAGGACTAATGACTAATGACACTACTATTGTTGCGGTGTATTTTACCCGCTGCTGTTTTACCGATGCAGATGTTCTTGCAACAACGCCTGGGCACGTGGTTTGTAGAGCAGATAGAAAAGGGACTCGACGTAGCGCAGCATATCTTCCCGGT
>CAZGDE010000571.1:0-3603 GCA_964524315.1 uncultured bacterium | reverse complement strand
TGGGAGCAGTAATTTTGGATAACTGTTCTCGGACGTCATAGGTACGCAGAAACCCACCAAACGCAACATTAATCGCATCCGGAGAAAGAATCGCCCGCTCCCAAGATTTTGGTGGTGGAATGTCAGGATCCGCCGTAATGGAGTAGAGAGTACGCGTAATCCGAAAGTAGTCTCGCAGTTGGTTCTCACTTTCGAAGGTGCCGTTCCACAGATGTTGGGCGATCGTCTGTTGCTCCGTAGTTCCCCGCTCTGCCAAAATTTCCTGCGCCCGTTCCAAAAATTGAGCATGAGCAACCGTCACCACCACAATTAAATGGGACACATTGGCTGGATAACGACTGGCATATGTTAATCCCACCATGCCGCCATAGGACACCCCAATCACAATAATCCTATCCACACCTAAATGCTGGCGCAATGCCTCCATATCCTCAACATTGTTCTCCAATGTGTAGGTTGTCTTATCCCCCCGCGCCGACCGGCCCTGCCCCCGATGATCAAAATATACTAATTGCATCTTTTGACTCAGGGGAGAAAATGTTGGCTTAAACCCCGTATGATCTGCTCCGGGGCCACCATGAATCATAAAAGCAACGGGCTTTTCCCGCATTCGGGTACCATCTGCCACTAACCCGGAACCCTCGACATCAAAATAAATTTCTGTATCTCGAATTTTGGCACGCATTACAGTGAATTCATCTACTAAGGAATGCCACCCATTCTGACCTGAAATTTAGGCAGGCAAGCAATTATGTGTAGAAGCACCAAGTGATAAGAGTGGCAGCACTAGAAGGCACAATTACTTAATTCCCATTCCTACAAATCACCATTCCTACAAGTTAAAAGTTATAAGTGGTGAGTTTTGAATTGGACTAACAAACTCACAATAGGGTTAGTTTGCCAAACGCACATCATTAAGCATCTCCCTACCTTCGGTCACCATGATTGGATCACCATCCCAGCCGTCAAATGCCTCTCAGGGAAACCTACTCGGTTTATTGACAGCCGCTTTTTATGTTCTGTTTACCCTCCTGCCAGATAGCAACAGTGCCATGGTTGAATGGCCCTGGGTATTGTTCTGGCAGGTTGGGCTACTTTGCCCAGTACTCTGGTTTCTCGGACTGTTCCGCCAATCTCGCCTGATCTGGCTAGGTAATCGTTTGGACTGGCTCATTGGTGTTTTGCTGGTTAGCTTACTTATTTCAACACTTCTGGCACCCTTTCCCCTTCCTGCTCGCTGGTACAGTTGGGCCGCAATCTGTTGCTTAGCCGCGCTCTATGCTCTCAATTCCTGGCTTACTACTCCGCAACGACGGTTGTGGCTACTCACCGCTCAAGGCTACCTGGGTCTGGCTTTTATTCTAGTCAGCCTGTTTCTTTGGAGCAGTCAGGTGCTTCTACCCGAACTTTCCCGACTCCAGACATTGCAACAATATGGTGTTAGTCTACCCTTCGATTTTTCTCGCATCGAACTACGTAACGGTTCACCCATCGGACATCAGAATTACGTCGCTGGTTATCTGATTCTCATTCTGCCCTTGCTGCTAGGTTTAGGAATAAACCAACGAGGATGGCGACGATCGCTCTGGTTCGCTGGTGTTGCGTTAGGTCTGGTTACTCTCTACACCACAAGTTCCCGAGGAGGTTGGCTAGGCGTTGCCATGTTGGGCATGATCGGTTTTGGCACATTGATTTGGAATAGTACACTCCCCCGTCGTTGGATCAGCATAACGGGAATAGTAGGAATCGGCATTCTCGCAATTCTCGTTCTGGCCAATAACCGCCTGCGAGATCTATTTACAGGAATCTTGAGTGGTGCCGGTGGAGGCGAAATTGCCTACCGCTTAATCACCATTACTACCGGTTGGCAAATGGGTTTAGACCATTTACTAACGGGCGCAGGTCCCGGAAACGTTTTGCCCCTCTACCAGAAGTATCGCCCAACCTGGGCAGGACGTGAAGCAGAATTGCACTATCAGTTACATAGCACGCCCGCTCAGTTATGGGCAGAGTTAGGGGTCTGGTCAGTCGTAATTGGTATAGGGGCGATCGGCTTATTTATCTATCTCAGCGATCGCTGGTTCAAAAATCGCCCTCACAGTCCATCACCAATACCTCCAATTCTCATTGGCTGCCTGATGAGTAGCATTACTGTCTATTTCATCTTTAGCCTAACCGACTACCAGTTAGATAACCTTTGCATTAGCGGCGTAATCATTATCTATTTCACAATTTTGGCAACCGAATTTAGGGAAGCACCCCTTTCAAGCAGTCAGCAAGGGGACCAATCAAGTAACAAAAATGGAAATCAACAAGAAATTTTTACCTCTATCTCAAAGTTTCAAGCCACAATCACAACCAAAATCCCCCTACTCTTTTTTGGTGGACTCGGTATCCTGGTCGCTATTCTCATCTGGTTGATTCCTATCCATCGGGCTTGGATGCTGTCAAGTCAGGGATTCATTGCACTCAACCGAAAAGATATAAACGGATTCGTCCAAAAATTAAATCAGGCTCATCAACTAGTCCCCCAAGAACCCTACTATGCCTTCCAGTTAGGTTGGAATCTAGGCAATCTGGGACTGCAAATTAAAGAACCTGAACAGCAATCCATGTTGCAAGAGGCAATCTCATCCCTGCAACATGGCATTCAAGCTTCGCCACATCAGGAATTTGGCTACTCTAACCTTGCTTGGCTATTACTTAACCGCAATCCACAAGCATCCAGTCAAGCCTTTATTCACGCTGCACAGCTAGTGCCAGCTAAGCGTGGAGTCTTTTATGGCTTGGGGCTAAGCTTAGTAGCTCAGAAAAAACCCGATTTAGCCGTTGAAGCAATCGCCCTCGAAACCATACGAGATCCCCAGTTCCTTACGAGCCCAGTCTGGAGACTACCAGAGCTAAAACCACTCTATAAGCAAGTTGCCACCCGTACAGAAGCCTATTACACCCACCTCCTAACCACTTCTCAAAACTCACCGTTACTAGTTAGTCAGTTACATCAGTTTCGCGGTGGTTTGCGCTGGTGGTTGGGTGACCTTGTGGGCGCACGTTCCGATTTAACAACTTATGGCCCACGTGTTGCTCAATTAGTCATAGATTTAGCAGACGGGAAAAATATCGAATCACGATTGGCACAACTACCCCCTTCAGCCAGTACTTTGGCGATCGCCGCATGGCTCAACGCAACTAAACGTCAGGAGTTACTCCTACAAGCTTGGATCAAGGCAACTCATGTGACACCAACTGCAGAAACCATTCAGGAACTTGTAGCAACCATGAATGCCTCAAGCAGCTTTGACGAGTGGCTTAAGCAGAATGCGCCAACGATACAATACCGCCGAGAAAGGACTGGATTTGGCGTACTCAACCGTCACACAGATGGTTCCGCCCCAGTTGATTTTCTCACCATTCTAGATAACGTTCCCCTCACCAGTTTTTTTGGTAACGCTCTAGTGCCTTCGCTTAACTATATGCCTGAGTTCGATACAGAATTACATTCAGACAAAAATCACCTACTACAGCAGATTAGGCATCAAACCGGGACATAAACCCAAGTTCAAACCAAAAGCCTCCCTGAATGAGGGAGGCTCGGGAAAATCA
>CAZGDE010000570.1:0-3610 GCA_964524315.1 uncultured bacterium | reverse complement strand
TGGAGAGGTGGCAGAGTGGTCGAATGCACTCGACTTGAAATCGAGCAGGTGATGAGCCTCGGGGGAAAACTCCTAAAACTTTAAGAAGCCCCAAAAGCCCTTCTCACAAAGGATTCTAAGATTTGAAAGCGGGAAAAGCCTTCCCGCTTTTTTAGTCTCAAACGGGGCTTTAGACCCCAAAAATGGTGTACAAGTGGTGTACGAAATTAGTCCTTCTGTACTAGTTTCATGCACTATGCAAGATCGAAGAGTCAAAGGAGAGGCGTCCATCCTCTCATCGAATGGATGGCTACAAATTCGTTACCAGTACCAAGGTCAAAGAAAATACTTCGCGCTTGGACTAAAGGACAATCCAGAAAATAGAGCGCTTGCCGAAGATAAAGCCAGGTGGATTTCTTCAGATATTAGAAATGACCGCTTTGACGAGACCCTAGAGAAGTACAAATCTAAGGCTCAACTAAAGCTCATTAAGACTGACACCAGCAGTGAACAGAGCATGGTGGAACTATGGCAAAAGTACCTAGAGTACAAGCGCCCCCGCCTATCCCCTAATACCATGAAGAACCAGATGGCTGCAGTTACTAGTCATCTCAATAGACTCCCTAAAGGAAAAGTGGGAGACGCTATTGATATTAGGGACTGGTTGATCGCTAACCTATCACCTGACGCAGCGAGAAGAACCCTCATGCAGTGCAGTGCTTGCTGTAGGTGGGCCGTTAGATCTCAGCTAATTACAGAGAATCCCTTTCGTAATTTTGCGGTTGAGATTAAGGTTCGTAAACCTAAACCAGAGGATATTGACCCCTTTACCAAGGAAGAACAGCTGGCTATCATCGCAGCTTTTGATAAGACCCCTTATGGCCCCTTTGTACGATTCTTACTTTTGACTGGCTGTAGAACAGGGGAAGCCAGAGGACTGAAATGGAAACATGTCAGGCGCACCACCATAGTTTTTGCGGAAGCGCTTTCTGCTACAGGCGATACGACTGACACAAAAACACACACTTCAAGGCAGTTCCCAATCAATCGACAACTTCAATCACTGCTGGAATCTGTTAAGCCCAGCAAGAAACCTGACCCAGAAGCTTATGTCTTCACCTCAGTAGAGGGGACTATTAGAACTTTCCAAAGCCAATGGCAGAAGATTGTCTCTGATCTCGTTATCGAGGGTCGAGTCGAGCGATATAGGGCACAGTACAATACCCGCCACTCTGCTATTACTAACTTTCTAGAGGCGGGGATCACGATTCCTCAGATATCTAGATGGGTTGGAAACTCACCTGAGATCATTATGAAGCATTACGCCGGGACTGTGCGAAGTGTCCAAGTTCCAGAAATTAACTTTTTTGAAGAGGTATCTCGTGAATCTTAGTTAGCTAATTAGCTAACTGTTAATTGGGAGCTGGCTTAGGCTAGCTCCTTTTATTTTGATGAGAGAACGCTGCTGCTATCAGTGATGCCTTACTCTTTCCCTCAGTACATCAACGCCCATACCTTCAATACTCTATGGAAGGGGTACACCGATGCTCGTACCAAAAAATACATTCCAGGAGTAGTGACCACCCTGGTAGAAGAAGGGAAGGTTCGCAGGTATAGGAGTTAGTACCACACCAGGCACACGTTCATTACCAATTGCACGCAGGCAGGTGTTCCAGTTACCCAGGTGGCCCAATGGGTCGGTAACTCTCCAGAAGTAATTCTGGAACACTATGCAGGCATCACATCTTACGTTCAAGTACCAACAATCTAAAGGTGGGGGAATACCAACAAACCTAAGGTTTAGATTGATATCGTTTGCTTGACATACTCTTTCAAGCAAAGTTCTCTGTTGTTAGGTAAACTATTCTCGAAAATAAAAATAACTTCAGTTTAATAAGGAAATAAAATGTCTTGCTAATTTGTATATTAAATCTTCTAATTCTCTATGCAGTTATTTTGAATATTTTTATACTCATTACTCCAAGTATGAGAGCCCCGTTAACTTGTCGTCGGCTTGTGCGGGGAATTTGCGTGGCGATTTTAACGTCACCCCTAGGCTGGGCTCTCACGTACATGGTTAGGGATCTTCTTAGATTCATCCTTATTGAAATCGTAAGACCGTATCCACAAATACCTTCTAATACCCTACTATTGCCGATTGCGGGAAGAGACTTGACACTTACCCTGTGGCGCGGAACACTTTTGATTGCTCTACTCGTGTTTGCTATTAACCTCTTTATTGACGATAAAAAACCTCCCACTGATGATCCTGGACAATCAGCTGGTTCAGATAGAGATTACGAAATATAAACTCCACCTATGGAAAAGCCTCTGAAAGCTTCTTGATAATTCAGGATTTTTCCCAGCGACTTAGTTTAGAGAATCTCTGAAGTACTCATTGGAAAAAGGCAATACTTGGGGCAGGAGTTTTATTCAAGACTACGAGAATATTTTGCCTTGCCTAGAGAATGTCGCTGACAGCAGTGAAGCATCACTGATCGATGCCAGTTGAATGACACCCTACCCAGCAAGATATCTATATATAGATATCAACCTGTCTGTCAGCGATCGCTGATAGCAGTGAAACGTTAATGACGGCTGACTGACGGGAATACTAAATTTGCTTGATGTGGGATATTTCTAATCAAGTAGATACACTTGCTGCCCGATTCTGCTTGCAAAGAGAGATCGGGCTTTCTATATCTTTTTTGTCAATAGCTTGCTGATCAATGTAGAGAGCGCAGTAAGAATAGCTAGGACAATACTCGCAGCGACTATGAATCTAGGTCACATTGGGTTAGTTAGCGTTATTTTGGCAGGTACAACCTTTGCTGCTGCCTATCAAGGGACTGCTCACTCAGGGCGTACAGATTCTAGTGGATGTCATAACGATAGGAAAAATGGAGGGTATCACTGTCATGGAGCGAGTGGAGGGGGTTCATCTTCTGGGTCGTCCTCACCCAGCGTTCCACTGAACAGCCCGATTAATACGATTGAGTTGCCAGGTTCTCGACCCTCTTCCCAACCTTCTTCTGGTTCTACTGCCTATGCTCAAATTATCAGTGTGGGGGATGGAGACACGATTAGAGTCAATAAGCAAGGTCAAAGAATCACTGTCAGACTCGCATGCATAGACGCCCCTGAAATGGCCCAAGCTCCTTATGGAACCGCAGCTTCACAACGGTTAAAGCAACTTCTTCCTGTTGGTCAGATGGTGACCTTAAAGGTTGTCGATACAGATCGCTATGGTCGTCAGGTAGCTGAAGTTTACAAAGACTCTGTGCCAATTAATCTTCAAATGGTGCGTGAAGGTCATGCTGTTGTTTATCGTCAATACCTGAGCGGCTGTCCTGGTTTACAAAGTCAACTCATTCAGGCAGAAAATCAAGCAAAGCAGGCACGACTAGCATTCTGGAATCAACCTCGTCCAGTAATGCCCTACGACTTTCGTAAACAGAATCGTAAATAAATAGGAGGCTGCGATCGCTGACAGCATTTAGATGGCAGTGATGGACCAAACGGATAGAGGCAAAACCATCAGTTGTCATCTAGGTTAAAATTAATGTGATCGCCGTAGGAAATTTGAAAATATGCGGAAAGATTCAGGTTATTCAGGTTGAACAGCATATGA
>CAZGDE010000569.1:3291-3614 GCA_964524315.1 uncultured bacterium | reverse complement strand
GTGCGCAGCAGCGAAAGCAGGATCTTGTTGCCGATCGCCGGGTAGGCCTTGGTCAGCTTGTTGAACTGCGACTGGCTCATGGTGGCGAGCGACATGTCGCTCGCGGCGGTGACAGTGGCGTTGCGAGAGGCGTTGTCCAGGATGCCCTGCTCGCCGATCAGGTCCCCTTCCTGCAGCACCTTCAGCATCAGCGGCTCCCCATGGCCGCCGCCGATGGCCTCGGCCGTGGCCTCGCCCTGCAGGATCAGCGCCATGAAGCTCGCGTTCTGCGCGCCCTCATGGAACAGCACGGTGCCTTCCTTCACGCGCTGCGCGCTCATGTG
>CAZGDE010000569.1:0-3281 GCA_964524315.1 uncultured bacterium | reverse complement strand
AGATGGGCCACGTCGCGGTCGCTCCACTCGCGTTCCTGCCGGCGGAAGAAGAGGGCCATGGTGTCTCCTGGGTGGTGCGCTGCCTGGGGCGCGGGATGAGGCGGTCCGCGGCTTCAGGGCCGCTTGTACTCGGGGGGCGGATCGAAGAAGGTCGTGTCCAGCTCCAGCGGGGGCGGCGGCTCCAGCGGCTGCGAGGGGCGGCGCGAGGCGATCTCGAGCTCCAGTTCCTTCTTGAGCTTGCGGTTCGCGCTCTCTGCGTTGTGCAGGCGCTGGTTGGATTCGCCCAGCCGTCGCGTCACCGTGCGCAGCAGCGAGGTGAGGATGGTGCAGCCGAGCACCGGCTTGGCCTTGACGAGGCGGTCGAAGCGGCCGGCGTCGACCGCCGCCAGCACGAGATCGGTCCGGGCGATCACGGTGGCCGTGCGCGGTGTCTCGTGCAGGATGCCCTGCTCGCCCACCAGGTCGCCTTCCTTCAGGGTACCGAGCACCACGCGCTCACCCAGGCCGCCGCCATCGGTCTCGACCAGGGCCTTGCCCTCGAGGATGAGGCCCATGAAGTTGCTGTCGGTGTTGCCCTCGCGGAACACGATGTTGCCGGCGTTCACGCGCAAGGGGTGCATGTGCTGCACCAGCAGCACCGCATCGGCCTCACTGAGCATGCGGAAGCGCTCGTGGCTGCGCACCACCTTCGCCACGTCGTTGATGCTCCATTCCCGGCTCAGCTTGGTAAAGACACCCAGCACCGTCATCCTCCTTGTGAGGCCCCGGGCGCGCGGATGCGCCGCACCAGGGCCGTTGTCGAATAGCCTTGCACGAACGGGATGGCCAGCGCGCGGCCACCCCAGCTTTCCACCAGCGCCGTCTCCGCCAGGGTGCGCATGTCGTAGTCGCCGCCCTTCACGTAGATTTCGGGCCGCAGCTCGGCCAGCAGCGCCACCGGCGTGTCCTCGTCGAACCAGGTCACCAGGCTCGACGATTCGAGCGCTGCGATCACTATGGCCCGATCCGCCTCGCTGTTCAAGGGGCGGTCGGGGCCCTTGCCCAGCCGGCGCGCCGAGGCATCGGTGTTCAGCGCCACCACCAGGCTGCCACCCAGTGCACGCGCCTGGGCCAGGCAGCTGACGTGGCCACGGTGCAGGACGTCGAACACGCCATTGGTGAAGACCACCGGGCGCGGCAGGCGCGCCACCGCGGCAGGCGCGTCAGCCCGCTCGACGATGCGGTGGAGGAAGGCGGGCTCGGCGAAGGCCGGCGCTGGCGGCATGGCCGGGCCGGTCACGCGGCTCCCGGCAGCAGGCCCGCACCCGTGCCCAGGCCGGCCTGCAGTTCCTTGCGGTAGCGGTTGAGCTCCTGCACGCTCTGGAAGCTGCGGTCCATCAGCAGGCTCATGTTGTGCAGGATGCGCTCGACCACCTTGGATTCCCACACGGCGTCGAAGTTGATCTGCTTGTCCAGCCACTGCTCCAGCCATTCGGGGTTGGGCAGGCGGCTCTGGATGGTGTCGCGCGGGAACAGGGCCTTGTTCACGTGCAGGTTGGTCGGGTGCAGCGCCTGGGCGGTGCGGCGGGCACTGGCCATGAGCACGCCGATCTTGGCGAAGGCGGCCTTGGCCTCGTCGCCGCACTTGTTGATGGCGCGCTTCATGTAGCGCAGGTAGGCGCCGCCGTGGCGGGCCTCGTCCTGGCTCAGGGTCTGGTAGATGTGCTTGATCACCGGCTCGGTGTGCCATTCGGCGGCGCGCCGGTACCAGTGGTTCAGGCGGATCTCGCCGCAGAAATGCAGCATCAGCGTCTCGAGCGCGGGGGCCGGCTCGAACTCGAAGCGCACCTCGTGCAGCTCCTGCTCGGTGGGCACCAGGTCGGGCCGGAAGCGCTTGAGGTACTCGATCAGCACCAGCGAGTGCTTCTGTTCCTCGAAGAACCAGATCGACATGAAGGCGGAGAAGTCGCTGTCGTCGCGGTTGTCGCGCAGGAACATCTCGGTGGCCGGCAGCGCCGCCCACTCGGTGATGGCGTTCATCTTGACCGTCTCGGCCTGCTCGTCGCTGAGGAGCGAGCGGTCGAAGCGGTCCCAGGGGATGTCCCTGTCCATGTCCCAGCGGACGGACTCCAGCTGCTTGAAGAGTTCGGGGTACAGCATGCGCGGGCCTTTCCTAGGCCCGGATTCTAAGGCGCGTGCGCGCGTGCGCGCCCCTCCCGCCATGCCGCCACCAGGGACGGCACGGCCCCGATGTCCGGCACCGCCTCCACCCCGTCGGGCGCGCGGCGCTGCAGGGCCAGGTTGGCGCCGCCCGCCCAGATGCGCACATGGTCGGGCAGCAGGCTGCGCAGGTCGCGCAGGCCGGCCTGCACCTGCCCGGCCGGAAACGCGCTGCTGAAGGTGAGGCCCACCACGTCGGCCTGCGTCTGCGCAGCGGCGGCCGCGATGCCGTCCAGCGGCACCTTGACGCCCAGCGAGATGCAGCGGCAACCATGCAGGCAGAGCATGGCCTCGGCCATCAGCAGGCCCAGGCCATGCCCTTCCTGCGGCAGCGTGGCCAGCAGCACGCGCGGCGCCTGCGACAGCGACTCGGGCACGCTGCCGATGGCCTGCCGCAGCACGAGCTGCAGGGCCTCGGTGTACACGTGCTCCTGCGTCACGGTGATGTCACCGCGCAGCCAGGCCTCGCCGATGCCGGCCGTCAGCGGCGCCACCAGCTCGGTGACGAAGCGCTCCAGGCCGAGCGACAGCAGCGCCTGCCCGAGGCTGCGCCGCAGGGCCGGCACGTCATGCTCGCGCAGCAGCGCCAGATAGTCCTCCACCGCCGCGGGCACGCCGGCGCCCGCGCGCTCGGGCTGTTCCTGCCCCATGCGCTGCAACTCGTCCAGCGGCAGGTGGACGACCTTGCCTGGCCGGTACCCGGCATCCAGCCAGCGCTTGAGCAGGCGCAGCTTCTCCACCTGGTCGGCCGGATAGACCCGGTCGCCCATGGCGTCGCGCACCGGCTGCGGAAAGCCGTAGCGGCGCTCCCAGACCCGCAGCGTGTCCTTGGGCAGACCGGTGTCGCGCTCGACGGCCGCGATCGGCAGCGGCGGCGGAACCATCCGGTTCACGAGCGCCTCCACATCGGCGCCGGCGGCGTCGACAGGTTGTGCAGGTTCATCCGCATGAACCGAAGGGGCATTTTGTTTGTCCTAGACAAAATTCGCGTCTTTCGAGATTATCCGCCACAAATGAACCTTGTTGCACGATTTGTCCTGGTCATCAGTGCGCCTTTGGGCCTGATGAGCGCCGCCCAGGCG
>CAZGDE010000568.1:0-3669 GCA_964524315.1 uncultured bacterium | reverse complement strand
GATGTCGTACATCTCTTCACTGATTGTCGCGCTGGCTGCGATTGTGATGGGTGACACTGCCCACTGGGGCTGAGCAGGTGATGTTTGGGGACGGGGGTCCTCCGGGCTTCTAAATGATTAGCGATCGAGTTCGCAGAATCGTAGAAACCGTCGCCGTAGGCGCTGCAATCGCGCTTGCGGCTTTTCTTGCGCTCGGTCCGGTTCCGACGGCAGAGCAATGGAGAGCCGCGGCGTTCTTTGCCGGATTTGGCATTCTCGCCTTCGCGCTGGCCTACCGAACCTCACAACAAACCCTGGGTTCGATCGGGTTCTTGCCGTCGCTGAGCTCGGCACTTGTCTCACCCAACGCCGCAACGCTAGTCGCCGTGCTAGTGTCGTCGCTCGTTGGCGAACTCGCGGTGAAGCGCCAGCCGGTTAAGGCCGTGTTCAACACAGCGCAACACGTGCTAAGTGTCGCGGCTGGTATCTACGCGTACGATTCTCTCGGCGGGCGCTCGGTGCTAGAGCACTCGCCTGGAATTGTACCGTTTCTAGCGTTGGTCATCATCTATTTTACATTCAATAAGCTTGCAGTCGCGACAGTGGTGTCGGCCGCCGAGGGTGGAGCGACACCTGAAATCTGGATGAAGAGCATGCGCGGATCAGCGCTTTATGATGCGCTAGCGTTTCCGCTGATTGTCTTCTTCGCCATCGCGTACGCGAAGCTCGGCCCGGGATGGTCCGCGATTCTGGCGCTTCCGATGCTTGGCATACGGCAGCTCTATCGAACCGTATTTGCGCTCGAAAAGATTAACGAAGAGCTGTTGCAGCTAATGGTGGCTTCGATTGAGGCGCGCGATCCGTACACCTCAGGCCACTCGCAGCGAGTGGCTAGGTACGCTCGAGTCATAGCTCGAGCGGCGGGCCTCAGTGGGAAGCTTCTCGACCGCACGGAAACCGCCGCGTTGCTACACGACGTGGGAAAGATTCACGAGGAGTTTGCGATCATTCTTCGGAAGCCCGGCCGCTTGACGGACGACGAGTTTGCCGTCATGAAGACTCACCCGGAGAAAAGCGCGGAACTCGTCAGCAAGGTCTCGCACTTTGCTGACCTCGTGCCAGCGGTTCGAGCGCACCATGAGGCTTGGGACGGAACCGGTTACCCGCTGAGGCTACAGGGAGAAGCAATACCTCTGGCCGCGCGCATCATCGCCCTCGCGGACACCGTGGACGCGATGACTACCTCGCGGCCCTATCGCAAGGGGTTGTCGTTGGACCAAGTTCGCGCGGAGATTCAGCGAGAAGCCGGAAGGCAGTTTGACCCGGCCATCTGTGAACGCCTACTCGCACCGGCGGCATGGAACGTTCTGGTGCAGGCACACGAAAAGGCGCAGGGAGACTACCCATTCGCCCCAGTGATTGTTACGAGGGAGTCTGTTGGAAACACCGGCGAGTTCGCCGCCGTGCCGAACGCGAGACTAGTCGCGACAGGTGGCCAGTAGCTCGTAGAACTCAGGAAGCGGGCGTGCACGCTTGGCGTTCTTCTCGCTCATATGTGCTCTGGCAATCGAATTCGCACGATCCGCCTCGCCAAGTCTCGTAAGCGCTCGAGCGGCAACCTCAGTCGGGTAGTCTCCGCTGAAGCTGCCACGCACTCGATTGAGTTCTGGGATGATCTCGTCGAGGATTGCGCGAGCCTCATCGGTTCGGGCGAGTTCAGCGAGTGCGAGTGCAAACGTGCTCAGTTCTCCAAGGCGATTTCGCACAGACCCGCCGGACCGAATATCGTGCAATCGCGGTGCTAGCCGACTTGCTAGGTCTTCAAATTCTCCGTGTTGTAGGCTGAGTCGGTCGATGGCGTGCCGGAGCGAGGGCGACCACGCGCTGTACTCGGAATCGGGAACGAGTGCCGAGGCTCTGCCGATCCAGTCCTCAGCGTTCTCCAGGTCGCGCTGGTCGAGGAAGAAGAACGCGAGCAGTTCTGCAGCTAGACGTGCATCGTGGTGCAGGCCTGAGTCTGCGGCCAATTCAAACGCTTGCCTCCCCGCGGTCGCGGCTTCGGCTAAGGCTCCAGCGACGCGGAGTGAATGACATCGAAAGCGGAGCAGCCTGCAGCGATCAAGAGGCGTCTGCACTGCGAGGCTCGCGGACGGGAGCGCGCGGTGTGCCCGCAAAATGTCGTCGACGCTTCCGAGTTCCGTGTAGTACACGACAGACGTCAGCCAGTCCGTGATGTCAACAAACTCAGCGGGTGTAATTCTTCTTGCCTCACGGAAGAAGGCAGACATGTCTGCGTCAGAACTCGCGCTCGCCGCTAGTCTAATTCCGTAGAGACAGAGGAGGCGTCGCTGCTCAACTGCAAGGGACTCGTCAGTCGCGAGCTCGAGAATTGACTTGATCGTGTTTTCGGCGTCTCGCGCTAGCTTGAGCGATGCCTCGGCGCGAACGCATTCGGCGAGCACGCTATCCCGGATGGCATCCGGATCATCGGGACGGCCGGTGTCGCAGACGACTTGGGCAAACGTGAGCGCGCGCTCGGTGTTGCCAGCCGCGAGGTGTGCCCTGGCCAGCCGGCTCGCGAACCACGAACGCCGTCTGTGCCCAGCGGCAAGTCGCTCCGTGCGTTCGAGGACGTCAATCGCTTCAGTAGGGAAGCCGAGCACAAAGAGTCGCTCCGCGGCTTCGTCGTAGAGCTCCAGGGCCTTTCTCGGCTCTTGCGCTCCGAGGTAGAGGTCCGCAGCGCGCCAAAGCGCGATTCCGGATAGAGAAGAGTGATCACTGGACGACAGCACGTCCGCACATTCGCGCGACATTGCAATTCGCGTCGCTGGACTTAGTCGTTCCAGCACCGCCTCTCGCCAGCACTCGTGAAGTCTTAAGGTGCCAAGCGGCCCGAGGCCCACGATTCCATCGCGCTCGAGCGCCTCGATAGCATCCGTTAGCGTCGAGCCATGCATCTCAACGAGCTTGCCGAGCACTGACAGGTTAGTTGCGCCCCCTGCGAGGGCCACGACTCGCAGAAGGCGCACGTACTCAGTCGGGACGTTCTCCAGCCTCGACTGGATTAGGTGCGACAGTGTGTCAGGAATCTTCCGCGCGAAACTCGGGTTGGCACGAGCTGTGCCGAGTTCCCTCAGGAAGAGAGGATTGCCGGCTGAGTTCCTGACGACTTCAGACAGCACATCGGGGCCGAGGCTCGCCCGATTCGCCTCGAGGGTGGCCGCCACGAGTGCTCGTGCGCCCTCGTCCGAGAGCCCGGAAACGCGTATCGAGGTCGCGACTGACTCAGCGCCGCTGCTCGAATGGGAGGAATGCGACTTCGGACGCGTGGTGAAGATCCACGCCGACCTTCCGCCTGAGAGTGAGCGAGCCAGACGCCCGAGGACTTGGAGCGAGACGAGGTCGCAGTTGTGCAGGTCGTCGACGACAACGAGCAACCGAGACTCGTGGCTCACTGCTTCCCCGATATCCTGCAACGACTGAGTGAGCATCTTCTGCGAGTGATCCGACGCTTCAGCGAGCACGCGATCCCATGGGGCGGATCGTTGGTCGATGCTCGCCCTTGCGAACTCGAGCGAGGCAGGGTGCGCTCCGGCAGCTCCAGGGAGCGCAATCAGATGGGTGGCAACCTGCTGAACAATCGACAGCGGTCGCTCGACCATCCCCGCCTCCGCCCGCACCACCACCGTC
>CAZGDE010000567.1:0-3673 GCA_964524315.1 uncultured bacterium | reverse complement strand
GTTCACATCCTATTTAGGATGCCTGTACCTTAGGTGGCTGAACTGGTACTTATCCTGCCGAAGACTCAACACCCGATTTGATTTGATCTGCGACCTTGGCTATGGCATGAATCATCAACAACCTAACCGCTGTACTCACTATTAATGTCAATGTTCAGAGTTTCCTCATCAACGCTTAGGTACAACCGATTGGGGCGACAACAAACTTGACAATCTTCAATATAGGACTGTTGACTACCAGCACTGAGGTCAACAAACGTTGTATTTTCTTCTCCACAATAAGCACAGTAGAAATCAGTTGTAACTTGCATAGGGCCTAACCCAAATAATTGAGAGATCGATTACAACACAGTCGACAATTGTCGGGGCTGTTCTGAAGGGTCAAACAGAGTAGTGGCCGCTTCTAAATGTTTAATCAGCGTTGCTTCTGGTAAAGGCCCTTGTAAATGGCTCCAGGGCAGTACCTGATCCAGTTGCCAATCGGCGTGAACATAAAACTCTAACGGGGGAACGGTACCGCGTAATTCCTTAAAAGTACGACGGTAACTGCCCAGGGAATCCCCATAATGTCGTGTTAGTTCTAACACCTGGGACAACCGCCGATCGCCCCGTGACAGCAATGCCTGGATCACCGACCAGTTATAACTCTCTGGCCGAAATTCAATTCCTTGAGAACGCAATTGTTTCTGGAGAAACTGCAAGCGTTTTTCTGCCTGCCGATTCACTCCAAACCACTGGAACGGTGTGTGTGCTTTGGGCACGAAAGTGCTACATCCCAGCGTTAAGCGCAGACCGGGGACAGTACGTTTGATATCGCGTAGTAGGATTACTGTCTGTTCCAGATCCGCCGTTGTCTCACCTGGAATCCCTGCCATCCCGTACAGTTTGAGATTGCTCAGTCCTCCTGCTTTCGCATTGGCGGCAGCCTGGAGAATTTCATCGTTGGTAAGCTTTTTGTTGATGACCTGACGCAGGTGATCGCTCCCACTTTCAACGGCGATCGTAATCGAACGGGTATCATGCTTTACCAGTGTCGCCGCCAGTTGGGGCGTGACCGTATTCGTGCGCACAGATGCGATGCTGAGTCGAACATGGTCGTATTCGGGGCGGTTCAGATAATCAAGCAATGTGTCAAACTCGGGATGCTGTGTCACCGATGCCCCTAACAATCCCAACCGATCCGTCACTTGTAAACCCTGGGCGATCGCGGGTAGCAATGTCTCTTCCACATCGGCAACCCGGAATGGCAACGTCAGGTAACTGGCAAGGCAAAAGCGGCACATTTCAGGACAACTCCGCACCACTTCCACCATATAAATATTTTCCCAGGCGGCTTTGGCGGTCACTACGGTTGAAGTAGAAAGTCGATTTCCCCGGTAAGTTTGCTTCTCAACCCGTGCCGGAATGTCATTATCTACGGGTTGAATTGCCTGAATCCCCCCATCGGCACTCGTATAACTAACTGTGTACAAACTGGGCACATAGATACCAGGTATCCGTGCCAGGTGATGCAGTTGGATGAGCCGATCAGCCTGCCGCACTTCCTGGTAGGCATTGATCAGGGCTGCCAGCACTAGCTCACCGTCTCCCAGCAGAATCACATCAAAGAAGTCAGCGAAGGGCTCTGGGTTAGCCGTCAACACCGGCCCACCGCCAAAAACAAGTGGATGCTGGTTGGTGCGATCGCTGGCTCGGACGGGCACGTCCAGTGACTCCAGCAACCCCAAAACATTGACATAATCTAATTCCCAGGATAGAGAGAAACCAACTAGTTCAGGTGCTGCTGGTAAGGGCTCATGACAATCGGTGAATAACCGACTCACTTGAACATCGCGGCGGGATGCCAGCGTTGCCCATACAACCTGGTAGCCCAAACTAGTAATGCCCACACTGTATTCGTTAGGGAAGGCAAAAATTGTGGGAATGGCTTCTGCTAGAGGTGTGTTGGGCGTAAACAGCAAACGTTCAGCCGCAAAAGGAGAAACGGACATAAAAAAACAGAAAAGGATAGCGCAGGTAAATTGGGGTGAAAGGACTCGTTCTCCTGACTGAATCGACCTTATTTCGGGCGACTCTGCTCCACCAATCAATCTCCAGTCTAACGAGAAATGTCTAAATATCCTTCACAGACTAGACATTCACCGATTACTCAGTGATACAATCATAAATCGTGACTTTTTAAGAGCTTTTATTGGGAAGCGGGAGAGATACCGACCATGACGCAACGAACTTTAGGTGGCACCCGCCGCAAACGCAAGAGAACCTCTGGTTTCCGTGCCCGGATGCGGACTAAGAACGGTCGGCGCGTTCTGAAAGCGCGGCGTAGCAAGGGGCGTGCTCGTTTAGCAGTAGCATAAAACCCAGTTGGTATCCCTTCAATTGGCAGGCCATAGAGGGTGACATGGGTCTACCTCGGATGAATCGGCTCAAACGGCGGCAGGACTTTAGCCTGATCTACCAAAAAGGTAGACGGCGAAAGTCCAAGCATTTGAGCTTAGTGTTGATGCGTAGAAAATCGGTTGGAGGGGGTAAGCCTGTCCTTGAAGAGGTAGGCCAAGCCCCACCACTGTTTCCAACTCGGATTGGTATTTCTATCAGTCAAAAAGTGAGTAAGCGAGCGGTGGTTCGTAATCGTATCAAACGACAAATTCGGTCGGCGATACGTTTTTTGCTGCCAAATTTTCCGCATGGCTGGAATTTAGTCGTTGTGGTGCAACCCCAAGCTGTGCAGT
The DNA here is from genome assembly GCA_964524315.1 of uncultured bacterium. Taxonomy (GTDB): domain Bacteria; phylum Cyanobacteriota; class Cyanobacteriia; order Leptolyngbyales; family Leptolyngbyaceae; genus CAZGDE01. The sequence goes on along the minus strand of CAZGDE010000567.1, from coordinate 941 downwards.
GCGATTATTTTCAATTTCTGCGAGAATTGGAGCAGTTGTTGATTGACGCTGAGGTACTCAATGGGCATTCGTGAGGACGTTTTCTACGAAGGTGGTCCCCACATTGGTGACTTGATTGTGGGACTGCTGTTGGGGCTAACAGTGATCTGTTTGCCATTAACGGTAGGAGCAATTGTGCGAGCGCTTTGGTTGCGTTACCGCATCACCAATCGACGGATTTCGGTAACGGGTGGCTGGATGGGGCGCGATCGCTCCGATATTATCTATTCCGAAATCGCCAAGATTGTTACTGTGCCACGCGGTTTTGGCGGTTGGGGAGATATGGTGATTACGCTGAAAGATGGTAGTCGCCTGGAAATGCGATCGGTGCCAAAGTTCAGAGATGTCTATGAATACATCAATGAAAAAATCTCACCCAAAGCCAGAGCTGCCAGTGGCTCGCTCGGTAGTCAGAATAGCTAGTAATATTACTTGGTTTGGTAGGGAACTACACGTCTGGTGTGGTAACCCTACTTGCATACTGTCTAGCATCCGTGTGTATGCTATCAAGTGTATGCTGTCAGCATCTAGCAATTGGTGTTCGGTGTACCTTGATGGGCTAACAAGCTGATAGATTAATAAGCTTTCGGCGTTTATTGCCAAACGTTTCAGGTTTGAGATAGCTCAGTTTTTCTTAGACATTTCATTCAGAGTACAAGGGGCGACGTTCAGCGAATGGACTTTGGTATTGGGTTTCTCTCCAACAATGTAATGCTGCCGATCCTGGACTTTTTCTACGGGATCGTGCCAAGCTATGGACTCGCCATTGTGGCTCTGACCCTGGTTATTCGATTTGCGCTTTATCCATTGAGTGCCGGGTCAATCCGCAACATGCGCCGCATGAAAGTGGTTCAACCCATCATGCAGAAGCGGCAACAGGAAATTAAAGAGCGGTATAAGAG
>CAZGDE010000566.1:0-3719 GCA_964524315.1 uncultured bacterium | reverse complement strand
CATGTACGCAGCAGCCTCTCCTGTTTCCCTGCTCATAGGCACCATCACAACGTTTATTGGTATTTATACCGTGCTTCTGGTCATTCGCATTCTGCTGACCTGGTTCCCAAACGTTAATTGGTTTGATCCCCCCTTCTCGATCCTGAGCCAAATTACTGACCCCTATCTAAACCTTTTTCGCTCGATCATTCCACCTTTAGGTGGCATTGATTTCTCGCCTATCCTGGCAATGATGGTGCTACAGTTAATTTCCCAACTGCTTACGCCGCTGCGCTACATGGGTTAATCCAGCAGCCTGCCCAAGCTCGGGTGATGCTTGGAGTAACTCCGACCCATTGCAAAACGTTGATTAAGTCGAAAAAGCTTGTTTCATTCCGCCTGGCGAGTGAGCAAGCTTTTTGCCTTATCTGGTCACACATCCTGGGGAATTAAATCCAAGTTCGACATATGGTAAGAGCGGGTTTTGTCGTCAAATTGTTGCCAGGTGTAGACTGGTCTGCTGCACCTGTCCCTACACACGAATTGATTAAATTCACGAGCCACGGCAAGGTGGACGAATTCCAGCATCCTTGTTACGAAATTCACATTTTTACCCTGTCTCTGGTACAAATTTGATTAGCGTGTTTGGAGTACGCCTGGATCCCGTTCAGCTTGCTTCAGACGTAATAAATTCGTGACCTGTTAGTGTAAAGCTCATATGCGACAAATTAACTTTGTAATCATCTTCGTTATCTGTCTGGCGCTTGTTCTGTTTGGGATCGAAAATACCGAACCAGCCGTGATTCATGTTGTTAAAGGTGTTGATCTACAGGCTCCCCTCTCGATTGAACTCATTCTGGCTATGGGCATTGGGGCGGTTCTGGCCTGGGTATTCAGTGTGTGGAACAGTGTCCAGAGGATGCTGGAGACGGGTAAGGAAATCCGTGCCCGTGATAGCCGGATCCAGGAACTAGAAGAGAATATTGAGCAGTACAAGGCAGAAATTCAAGAGCAACAGCGCCTTCTCCCTGCTGCCCAAGATACGACAACCTCGGAAGCAGAAGTGATCACGGCCCCGTAGGCCGCAGCGGGTGGGCGTAACGAAGGGTAGTGGCTGCAAGGGCCACCCCAATCTTCTGCCTGCTGTAGTTTTGCTGCTGTCTGACGACATGAGTGCGCTAGCATACTAGACATGGTGCCGTCTGATTTGATCACCCCACTGAATCCCTGGAGCCTTTGGGTACCGCTGTTGTTGCTATTGTTGATTGTTGTGGCAGCGGTTTATTTTGCCCGAAGTCCAATCCGATAGGTCGTTTATCCATGACCCTTTCCCTGGCGCAAGACGCGATCGCCTTTCTTATTGACCTGGCAGAACGGGGCGAAATTGATCCCTGGGATGTCAAGGTCATTGATGTGATTGATCGGTTTTTGCATGAATTGTCTCCCTCATTGCTGGGCCATGGGGAGCAGGGGCAACCCTATGAAGCAACCCTGTCCCAATCGGGGCAGGCATTTTTGTATGCGTCCATGCTGGTGTTGCTGAAGGCAGAAAGTTTGACGCAACCGGAAGTAATTGCCGCTCCTGATGAATCGTTAGAAGAGTCCGAGTTATTCACGGCTGAAAATTTGACCGCAGCGGCACTCCCGCCATTTTTGGAACGGCAGTTACGCCGACGGGCAGTTGCCCAACCGCCGCAACGACGGCGAGTGACACTTAAGGAACTGATCGAGCAGCTCCAGACGATCGCCGCCGCGCTAGAAGATCGGCCACCCCGGACACGGGTACGCCGCCCCCGCCCCCAGTCCCGCAGTCAAGCAGTACGGGCGATCGCCCAACTGGCCCACCAGGAAAACCTGTCTGAAATGGCGGTGGCACTGGAACAGTTTTTTACCGCGCAGTGGACAGACCTGACGCAGGGGCAGGACTGGATTGATTTTGATCTGTTGTTGGAGTTTTGGACTCAGATCAAATCGACCTACACGCCGCCGGGCACACCGACCGAGGTTGATTCCCATGTTTCTCCTAACCATGACCGCGTGGGTGTGTTTTGGGCGTTGCTGTTACTCTCAGCACAATCGAAGGTAGAACTGGCACAGGATGAGTTTTATCAAGATCTAAAGGTGCGACGATTGGTGGAACCGGCGATCGCCAACGTGGTGGATACGGTGAGTCGGGCAGCACCTGACTAATTCCTACCCCAGGGGGGATTCAGGTTGTTCGCTACCCTGATCCCAATCATGTTGGTTTACAATCAGTACTATCGATTAATGCTTAAGAAATGTTTAGATCTGGTAAAGAGTTTAGGGGTTTCCACTAGAGATTCGCGAAGAGTCATATGGTTAACCTCTTCCTGGGTTGATGATCTTCTAGCATCTTACGTAGTCATGCTTAGGAGCGCCTTAATCCACATTTCTAGTGCAATAGATTAAGTCGTGTAATTGATGCAAATTTAGTGGCTAAGGGTTGGGGAGAAAAATCTATGAAGGCCATGATTTTGGCGGCTGGTAAGGGAACTCGTGTACGACCAATTACTTACACTATTCCCAAACCCATGATTCCCATCTTGCAGAAGCCAGTGATGGAGTTTTTGCTGGAACTGCTACGGCAGCATGGATTTACGGAAATCATGGTCAATGTTAGCCACCTGGCTCATGAGATCGAAAGTTACTTCCGTGACGGTCAGCGGTTTGGTGTCCAGATTGCTTACTCGTTTGAAGGTCGTATTGTTGATGGCGAACTGATTGGGGAAGCGGTTGGTTCTGCCGGAGGGATGCGACGCATCCAGGACTTTTCGCCGTTCTTTGACGATACCTTTGTTGTTCTTTGTGGCGATGCTTTGATTGATCTGGATTTAACGGCAGCGGTCAAATGGCATCGTGAGAAAGGGGCGATCGCTACTGTCATCACGAAAACAGTACCACGGGAAGAAGTTTCCAGTTACGGTGTGGTCGTGACCGACGAAGCAGGCCGAATTAAGGCGTTCCAGGAAAAGCCAGCGGTAGACGAAGCTCTCAGCACCAATATCAACACGGGTATTTATATTTTCGAGCCAGAGGTGTTTAACTATATTCCGTCTGGGGTGGAATATGACATTGGGGGCCAACTTTTCCCGAAGTTGGTTGAGGTTGGCGCACCCTTCTACGCAATCCCCATGGATTTTGAATGGGTTGATATCGGGAAGGTGCCTGATTACTGGCACGCTATTCGAGGTGTTCTCACGGGTGAGATCAAAAATGTTCAGATTCCCGGTCGGGAGGTCGCTCCTGGTATCTACACCGGTTTGAATGTGGCCGTTAACTGGGACAAAGTGGATGTCCGGGGGCCTGTTTATATTGGTAGCATGACCCATATTGAAGACGGCGCTACCATCATCGGCCCCACGATGATTGGCCCTAACTGTTGGGTATGTAGTGGTGCAACGGTTGATAACAGCGTCATTTTTGAACATTCCCGATTGGGCCCAGGTGTTCGCCTGGTAGACAAACTGGTATTTGGCCGTTACTGCGTTGATAAAACCGGCGCGACGATTGATGTCCAGGCGGCCTCGTTAGATTGGCTCATTACCGACGCTCGTCAAGCCATGCCATCGCAGACACCCATTGAACGACAGGCGATCGCCGAATTGCTAAACACCGATTCCCGTACTATTGGTGTTTAAAGTACGCTTGGTGTGTCACTTGTAAAGTTCAATGTAAAGTCAAATTGGCCGAGCCGAGGCCGATCTGGGCATACTATCACC
>CAZGDE010000565.1:0-3721 GCA_964524315.1 uncultured bacterium | reverse complement strand
GAAGTGGTAATCATATTTGTCGAGTAGGGCAGCAAAATCTTCGTGGGTAAAGCCGACATCGATATCGGTTGTGTCCTGATTGACCATGCGTATCATGTCCTAGTAAGAATCTCCTTAAATAAAATTTGCCTCCTGCCGATGTATACGCACGTTAATTCTGTGCTTCCTACACCTACCTGACTCCTAAACTATTTTAGGAGATTTACAGCCTATGCAGTTTGCTTCTCAGAAGAACCATCATACCGCAATCCGGTTATATAGGCATGCCCCTTCAGTCACTTTCCCCGGATCAGCTTTAAATTTTGTAAATCTTGCTCCAGCTAGGGTAAGGAACAGATCAGTGATCCCAGATCCCACTTTCCCCATTAGAACCTGGAGTTGTCTTGACTAAATTTATTTATTTCGGCAAGGAAGATTTAGGACTAATTTTGGGATGTTGACGTGAGCAACTCTGGGTCAGCCGGAGTGATCGATTCTTCCTTCACAGCGGTGCGTGAATGGGTAGACCGACTTTCCTCAGTGATGCTTTGCAAATGATTCAGGGTGTCAACAAAATCCCGAATGCCTTGAAATTTACGGTAGACTGAAGCGAATCGAATATAGGCGACTTCGCTCAAGGCGCGAAGGTTTTGCAAAACCATTTCACCAATTTCAGCACTATTAACTTCGCGGATCGTGCGTTGCTGCAATTCCGACTCTATCTCATCCACAATTGTTTCTAGTTGAATAGAGGAAATACCTGTCTTTTCACAGGCCCGGATAATGCCACGTAGTAACTTGAACCGATCAAACGACTCGCGATCGCCATCTCGCTTAATCACCGTCACCGGTACAAATTCAATTCGTTCATAGGTAGTAAAGCGTCGCCCACACTTCAAACACTCTCGCCGCCGTCGCACACTCTGCCCCGACTCGGCAGAACGCGACTCAAGTACACGGTTATCAGTGTGCTGGCAGAAAGGGCATCGCATGATAAAGGGAACTCCCGACGGAACAATGAATAGATAAACTACAGTGACGAACGGAGCGATTTGCCTAAAAACTCAAGGCTCCTAACGCAAAAGGTGCCGTAGAGAGTTTACATCAGACGATAGAAAAACTGCCTTTACATTAATCAGTATCTATGATTATGACTGATTTCTTTTATTAATTTTCATCTAGTAGAGCCACTCCCTCAGTTCGCTTTGATTGCCCCACTTCCGTGCCTCTAAGGCAGTAACTGTCACGCTTTGAAGTGGTTGCACAAACGCCCCAGTGGTTCCAACCAAGTTTGATGATTGAACACGTTCTGGGCACGGAGATGGAGGATGTGGTAGTTCTAAAGTAGTTAGTTTTGAAGTCGTCAGAGATAAACTCGAATTGTTACTCATCTTTACGTTTGGGGGAATCATTAGCAATATTTCCTGATCCCGTTCGAACACTGGAAAATAGTGATCCAGTGGTCTAACAGTCGTTCTCATTTCGGAGAGCCAGTCTAAGAGTCAATCTTCGTAGGCCAAATTTGGGTGAGCGTTGTAGGGCAACAACACCAATCTCCGCCCGCAGGTGTCTGTATTCAACTAAATTCAACTAAGTCAGGGGTTTCGCATTACTCTTTCGTGGCTTAACACGCAAGCATAACTAGCAACGGGATGAGCCCTCTTCCGGGATAGGCAGGTCACAAGCAGCGATCGCTTGCCCCTGCCAGGAGCCATCTAGTTTGCCAGGTAAACTTGTGGCTGAAGAGTTAGAGGAGGCTATGGTTAGGGCAAGATGGATAGAGATATACCAGTAACATTTGCCATTGCGGAGGTTGGTATGGCTTGATTCACAGTTTTTCGCGCTCGTCCCTATGAACGCTAAGGTTCTCAGAGCTAAGCAACTGTGCAACTATTCGGTCTAGACCCAGGTTGGGTGTTATGCGATTTGACAACTTTGAAATTTATGCAGTACAGGTTTAATCCGCTGATTCAACTCTGGGACGAAGGGGCATGGCAACTTTTACGGTTGCAGATGATGCAACCGGATGCTGCCAAAAATGTTAGCAATATTAAAAGTGTTAGCAATATTAAAAAAAACGACCATAATTGCCGACAGGGTGTTACATCTGTCACCTGGATGTGTCACAGTCCCTCCTTCAGAAACAGGGGTGACCGCCTTTTTCTGGAAGTAAGTGGGGACAGTCGCCACGATCGCTATCCCTTGATTCGTCAGGACACTCTACGTTCGCTAGGGAAATGGCAGCAAACGGCCCAAGAATGGCAAGAAAGGGGCCAAAAAGCGTGGCAGAAAATCGTTGCATCTACATTGAGACTGTTCTGTCTATTTAGACGATTGTTCATCCAACTGCGTTGGCAGCAGGAGAGCGGTGCATGAAGGCCCAACAGAACAATAAGCCGAAACTGCTGGTCGTAGATGACGAACCAGACAACCTCGACTTGCTGTACCGCACATTTCACCGCGAGTTTAGGGTTTTACGGGCAGAAAACGGCCCCACAGCGTTAGATATCCTGGCGCATGAAGGGGACGTAGCAGTGATCATTTCGGATCAACGGATGCCCTTGATGAGTGGAACGGAATTTTTAAGCTTAACGGCAACTCAATATCCCGACATCATCCGCATTATCTTGACAGGCTATACAGATGTTGAGGATCTGGTTGAAGCGATTAACTCCGGCAAAGTATTCAAATATGTCACAAAACCTTGGGATGACGACGAGTTAAAGGGGGTTGTGCGTCAGGCGGTCGATACTCACAATGTGCTGAAGGCCCGCACCCAGGAATTACGGCGATCGCTGCGGCAAGAATCTTTACTGAATGCCGTAACCAATACGATTCGGAGCGCCCTGAGCTACCGACAGATTCTCCAAACCATTGGTGAAACCGTCGGCCATATGTTTGAAGTCAGTGGGTGCGTGGTGCGGCCCTGTCAAGAGCGGCGGTTAGATGACGAATGGTTTGTTTATGTTGGCAATGGTGGGCCAAGCACGTTAGATACCTACGCCGCACCTACCGAAGTTCCCCCCCTGGAAGCAGCATCCGGTTTACCAGATATGGGACTAACGGTGGCAAAATCACCAGCGGATGATGCATTTAAAGCCAAATTGGCCCAGGCTGTCTGGGAAACGCATGGTGTCCAGATTATTCAAGATGCCACTACGGATGAACGGCTGCAGGGAGACGAGCCAGAAATCCAGCAGCGTCGCCAAATTTATGCGGCTGCCGATATTCGTTCCAGCTTGATTGTGCCGCTGATCTGTCAACAAGATCTGGTCGCCGTGCTGGCGTTGCATCAATGTGGTGAAACACGCATCTGGCAAGATGATGAAGTTCAGTTGTTGACCATGGTGGCCGATCAATCTGCCCTAGCCCTGGCACAGGCACGATCCTATGAACAAGTCCGGGCTCTGGCAAAACGAGAAGTTCTAATTAATACAATTACATCAGCCATTCGCTCAAGCCTGGATCCACAGGAAATTTTTGCGGCAATTACCCAACAACTGGGGCAGGCACTACATGCTGATGGTTGTGCCCTATCGCTGTGGACACGAGAAGATGAATTTGTCCACTGTGTAGGGCTGCATGACGCGACCCATGTTGGTAAAACCACACCCCCACCCACTGACAATACCCAAATCGTTGCCAGGACACCCGTACCCACCCTTGATCTCGCCTTGTTGGACGGGGAAGGACTTCTACCCCGTCCCCTGCCCCAATCCTCCGTGCCCATTGAAAATAACCC
>CAZGDE010000564.1:0-3734 GCA_964524315.1 uncultured bacterium | reverse complement strand
CGTTTAAGAAGGCCATCGTGGTGCGATCGGAGCAACTGGTTGCTGGCATTGCGGTCGATCACATTTTTGACGTGATGTATGTGCATCCATCGCAAATTGCACCCGCACCTGTAGCAATGCGCTCTTTAGGAGACGAGTACCTTCAGGGTGTGGCGTCCTATCGCGACAAACTCATGAGCATTATCAACCTGCCAAAGCTACTTAACTCTGGGGCGCTCGTCGTGTGTGAGGAGGTTTAACCACACGACCGGAAACGGGGTTGATCAAAGATTTCTAAGATATTGGGAGAACTCGTAATGCAACGTCATTTTAAGTTAGGTCGAGTCGTCACCCTGGGCTTTGGCTCGGTTTTTGCCATTATGGTCACAATCGGTATCGTGTCACGGATAACGACCGATCGCTTAATTTCCTCCAACGGCTGGGTTGCCCACACTTACAAAGTGAACGCGGAACTAGAAGGAATTGCCAAATTACTCATCGATGCCGAAACCGGGCAACGTGGGTTTTTGATTGCCCGGAAAGCAGAGTTTCTCGACCCGTATGAGGCTGCCGTAGAAGCTTTTGAACGCTCCTTTAACGACACCCGTCAACTGATCCAGGACAACCCGGAACAGGTGAAACGGTTAGACGCCGTACACAAACTAGCCCGTGAGCGTATGAACAATTTTGCGGAAACAATCGCCCTGGCAAAACAGGGAAACCAGCTTGCAGCGGTGCGGATTGTCACCACGGGACAAGGCAAACAACTCATGGATGACATTCGTACCAAGCTGGACGAAATGCTGAATGTTGAGGCAGGACTCCTTACCAAACGGCAGGAAAGTGCCATGCAGGCAGCGATGCTGGCTAATTTGGTGTCGTTAATAGGTACTGCGATCGCCCTCCTTTTTGGCAGTGTGGCACTCTATTTCATTTCGCGGGAAATTGTCAAACCAATTAACCAGGTTGCCAGTGCGATCGCATCCTCTTCCAGTGAAATTGCCACCACCGTCGAACAACAAGAACGAACTGCCAGTCAGCAGGCCACCTCAGTTAACGAAACCACCACCACGATTGATCAGTTAAGTGCCGCCGCCCTCCAGTCAGCCCAACAGGCAGAAACCGCTGCCGCAGGTGCCCAACAGGTACTAGAACTCGCCCATGCGGGCACTAATGCGGTGCATCGTAGCCTGGACAATATGTCAGATCTGAGTAATAAAGTCAGTGCCGTTGCCGAGCAAATTGTCCGTCTTAGCGAACAAACCAGCCAGATTGGGAACATCTCAGGCTTAGTCAGTGACCTGGCCAATCAGACGAATATGCTGGCATTAAATGCCGCCGTTGAAGCCGTCCGCGCCGGGGAACATGGAAAGGGCTTTGCGGTTGTCGCCAGCGAAATTCGGAAACTGGCCGACGAAAGTAAAAAGTCAGCCGACAAAATCAATGCGCTAGTCGCTGATATCCAGGCAGCGATCAATTCCACTGTCATGGTGACCGATGAGAGTACGAAAACTGCCGACCAGGGTGCCCAGGTGACGCAACAAACCGCCGATGTGTTTAACCAGGTGGCGGCGGCCATTAACACCGTAACCCTCAATATTCAGCAGATTTCGCTCACTTCCAAACAGCAGGCAACCGCCGTTCAACAGGTGGTACAGGCAATGAACGCCCTGAACATCGCCGCCCGTGAAACTGCAACTGGTATTAGCCAGACGCGTGTGAGTACCCATCAACTCAATGATGCAGCCCGAAAATTGCAGACGGTTGTTTAGGTTCAGCCCCGCATTGGCAGGAAGCACCTATCACCCCAATCAATGACCCGTTAGAGAAACCAGGCAAGGGAGAGCCCAAAATGAACGTCACCCAAGGAATGAAACTAAGACACTGGATTATTACTGGTTATGCTGTCCCCATTGCGGCATTGATGATCTCCGCTGGGGTGACGGTGATGAACGTGAACACGGTTAGTCAGAAAGCGAATGAATTAAAGCGATCGGCCGACATCAACGAGAAAGTGGATTCGCTGGCAGTTAATACCCAAATGATGTCCAGACTGGTGCGGGGCTACATGTTAGACGCTAATCCCGAATCCGCCAATGCATACCGCAAAACTAACACCCATGCCCAGAAAGACCTGGCGGATCTGCAAACACTAGTACGCGATAGTCAGCAGCAGTCTACCCTGGAGAACGTAGAGACCCTATTCAAGGGTTATACGGCCGCAAATGGAACACTGGTGACACTCGTGAGCCAGGGCAAAATGAAAGCTGCTATAGCAACCTGGAAGCGCCAAAATTTGCGGGAAACGATTACCGATCTAACCACCGAGCTGGAAAAAATGCAAAGCCGCGAGAAGCAGATTGTGGAACTCCACTCTCGCGAGCAGGAAGAAGCGCTGAATGGGCTGAAGTTAACCCTCATGGTGGCCACTGGCTCCTCATTACTTTTATCAATGCTGATCGGCTATTGGGTGATCAGTCGGACTGCCCGCCGGATGAATGAAGCAGCCAGCGCGATCGCCGCTTCGACTACCGAAATTGCTACCACCGTCGAACAGCAGGAGCGTACCGCGAACCAGCAGGCTGCCTCCGTCAACGAAACGACCACCACCATGGACGAACTGGGAGCCTCTTCACGCCAATCCGCAGAACAGGCAGAGGCATCGGTCACGGGGGCCCGGCAGGCACTTAACCTGGCCGACAATGGCACCAAAGCGGTAGACCGCACTCTGGTAGGCATGGATACCTTGAAGAGTAAGGTTGGGGCGATCGCGGAACAAATCATGCGCCTAAGTGAGCAAACCAATCAGATTGGTAATATTTCGGGCCTGGTTAGTGACCTGGCAAACCAAACGAATATGCTGGCACTCAATGCGGCGGTGGAAGCTGTCCGTGCCGGGGAGCATGGTAAGGGGTTTGCGGTGGTTGCCGCCGAAATTCGGAAACTGGCCGATCAAAGCAAAAATTCAGCCGAAAAAATCAATGCCCTTGTCAGTGACATCCAGTCCGCCATCAACTCAACTGTCATGGCCACCGATGAAGGCACCAAGACCGTCGACGAAGGGGTGAGAATTGCCCAGGAAACGGCGAGTTCCTTTAATGGTGTGGCTGATGCGGTCAATAACGTCGTCCTCAACAGTCAGCAAATTTCGCTCAATGTCAAACAACAGGCGATCGCCATTCAGCAGGTAGTGACCGCCATGAACTCGCTCAATGTTGCCGCCCAAGAAACCGCTACAGGCATTGGTCAAATCCGGATTGGGACGCAACGCCTGAACGATTCTGCCCAGGATCTCAAGGCAGTCGTTTGATACATGGATTAGCTGGCTGGTTTGCTGGGCCACTGGATGCTGCTAGAGGGTTAACACAATGATGATTGAAGACGACGAACTACGCACTATATTTAAGACTGCCAGTGAGGAACACTTGCAGAACCTGGATAGCGGGTTGCTGCATCTAGAAAAATATCCCAACGACCAGGACACCCTCGAAGCCCTGCTGCGCGAGGCCCATTCCTTGAAAGGCGATGCCAATATGCTGGGGGTTAAAGATGTTGGGACACTCGCCCACCAGTTAGAACATATCTTTGGTCAACTCACACGCCAGGAAGAAACCCTGACGGCCGACCTGGCTGATCGAATGGGACGGGCAATTGCGGCGATTCATCGACTGGTTAATGAAGCCATTACCGGGGAACCGGCAGGGATCGATCCCTTCCGAGTACTGGCAGAGTTAATGGGTGCCAAGCCCGTTATC
>CAZGDE010000563.1:0-3759 GCA_964524315.1 uncultured bacterium | reverse complement strand
CGTCCGGCATCACGCGCGAGACGCTCGAGAGCACGTCCACCGCGGGATAACGCCCCTTCTCCGCGATCCGGCGGGAGAGCTCGACGTGGCCGTCGAGCAGCGAGCGCGCCGCATCGGCGACGGGCTCGTTCATGTCGTCGCCCTCCACGAGGATCGTGTAGAGGCCCGTGATGCTGCCGGCGCCGGCGGTGGTGCCCGCGCGCTCGACCAGCTTCGGCAGCTGGCTCCAGACGGAGGGCGTGTAGCCGCGGGTCGTCGGCGGCTCGCCGGTGGCGAGGCCGATCTCGCGCTGGGCGGTGCAGAAGCGCGTGAGCGAATCCATCATCAGGAGGACGTCGCGGCCCGCGTCCCGGAAGCCCTCCGCGATCGCCGTCGCGACCCGCGCGCCGCGGGTCCGCAGCGTCGCCGGCTCGTCGCTCGTCGAGACGACGACGACCGAGCGCGCGAGCGCATCGCCGAGGTCGCGTTCGATGAACTCGCGCACCTCGCGGCGGCGCTCGCCGATCAGCGCGATCACGGAGACGTCGACGTCGGCCTGACCCGCCAGCTGGCCGAGCAGCGTCGACTTGCCGACGCCCGAGCCGGCGAAGATCCCGAGCCGCATGCCCCGGCCCACCGTCGCGAAGACGTTGAGCGCCCGCAGCCCGAGATCGAGGGGCTCGGCGATCCGCGCCCGCGTGACGGTGCCGACCGGCGCCCCGTCGATCGGACGCGAGGCCACGTCGACCAGCGGCCCCTTGCCGTCGATCGGGCGTCCCAGCGCATCCAGGACCCGACCGAGGCAGCCGGTCCCGGCCGGCACCCGGTCGACGTCCGACTGCAGCCGCACCCGCGCGCCGACCTTGATGCCCCGCAGCTCGCCGAAGGGCATCACGAGGGAGGTCCCGTCGCGCAGCCCCACGACCTCGCCCTCGAGCGGCCCCGGCGCGCCCTCGCTCTCGATCGCGCAGAAGGCGCCGAGCGAAGGCCGGATCCCCTCCACCTCCACGAGCAGGCCGACGACCGAACGCACCCGGCCCGCCACCTCGAAGGGCTGCCAGCGGGCGAGCTCGCGCCTCGCCGCGCTCAGGAACGCCGCGTCCGGGGCCGAGCTCAGCATGCGACCTCCTCCGCGTCCGGGCCGGGGGCGGCGAAGGCCGAGGCGAGCGCCTCGCGCAACCGGGCCACGAGCGAATCGAGACCCGCGTCGACGGTCTGCGTGGCGGTCTCGATCCGGAAGGCGCCGGGAGCGAGCGTCGCGTCGGTCACGAGCTCGATCGGAAGCCGCTCGGACCAGCGGGCGAGGCGTTCGGGCTGGCTCGTCTCGAGGGCCGCGAGGACGTCGGGATGCAGCGCGAGGCGCGCCGCCTGCGCGTCCGCGCAGCCGGAGAGCGCCCGCTCGAGTGGGCCGAGACAGCGCGCCGGATCGAGCCGCAGCTCCTCGCCGAGCCAGTGGCGCGCGATCTCCGCCGCGAGCACGAGCGTGGCCTCCCGGTTCTCGTACAGCTGCCGAAGCGAGACCCGCGCCCACGCGTGCGCCGCCTGCTCGAGCACGGCGCAGGCCTGCTCGCAGCGCGCTTCGTCCCGCATCGCGGCCTGCTGGCCCTTCTCGAAGGCCGCGGCCTCGAGCGCGGCATGCTGCGCCGGCGTGCAGGCCGGTGCCTCTGCGGGCTTCGCCGCGCCGCCGCGGGGGAGCGCGCCCCGCTCGGGTCGGAATCCTGCTTCCGACCGATCGGCCGGCCCGGCCGGCCGGAAGCCGGCGGCCTGCACCCAGCTCCGATCGGGCTCAAACGAGGACATCGTCGCCTCCGCCGCCGGTCTCGATCGAAAGCACGCCCTCTTCCTCGAGCCGGCGCGCCACGTCGACGATCTGCCGCTGCACCGCTTCGATCTCCGAGAGCCGCATGGGCGGCAGCAGCTCGGACTCCTCGCGAATCTGGTCCGCCGCGCGCGACGAGACGTTCGAGAAGACCTTCTCCTTCATCGTGTCGCTCGCCGTCTTCAGGGCGATCACGAGGTCCTCCGTCGGGATCTCGCGGAGGAGGGCCTGGAATCCGCGCTTGTCGATCGTCTCGAGATCGTTGAAGGTCAGCATCTTCTTGCGGATGTCGGCGACCACCTCGGGGTCGCGCGAGTCCATCTTCTCGAGGATCTCCTGCCCCTCGCTCTTGGAGACTCCGTTGAGGAGCTTGGCGGCCACGTCCGTCCCGCCCACCGGCGTGGGGGCCCCCACCTGACGGGTGAACATCATGGAGATCTCGTCCTCGAGCTCGTAGATGACGTCGCTCGAGACGGTCTGGAGGTTGCCGACCCGCAGCATCACCTCCGGTCGCAGCGCGTCGTCGAGGTGCGCCACGACGGCGGCGCCGCGCTCCGAAGGGAACTGGGCGAGGACGAGCGCCACCGTCTGCGGGTGCTCCAGCGCCAGCTGGCCCGCGATGAACTCCGTGCTGTATTCCCGCAGCGACCAGTCGATGCGCTTCTCGTCCCGGCCGAGCTTCTCCATCAGGCGCTGAGCGCGATCCGGGTCGATCGTCCGCGAGATGATCGAGAAGGCCTGCTCGCGTCCGCCCTGGACCGAGATCTCGTGCTTGCCGATCGCTTCCTGGAAGTCGCGCATCACGCGCTCGAGCACCGAGGCCGGGATCACCTCGAAGCGCGAGATGCAGACCAGGATCCGCTCGGCCTCGGCGTCGTCGAGGCGCTTCATCAGCTCGCGCACCCGTGCCGGCGGCAGGGACATCATCAGGATGGCCGCCTTCTCCGTGCCCGAGAGGAGCTCGTACTGGAGGTGTTTGGCGGGCAACCACTAACTCCCGGCCGACATCCAGCCACGGATCGTCCGGACCGAGTCCTCCGGTCGCAGCTGCGCCAGCCGATCGACCTGGGCCGGCAGCGGGATCGAACCGTTCGGGTCCATCAGGCCGGGGATCTCGAGATCCCCGGCGCCCCGCGAGCCCCCGACCTGCGTCGGTCGCCGCCCGGACTTGTCCACGTTCGCAGCGCCGCCCGGGCTCCCGCCCGCGCCCGCGCTCGCGGCCCCGCCACTTCCCGGGGCGATCCCGGCCGCCGCGAGCTCCGCGGACTCGACCTCGAGGGCGAGCTCCGGCGGCACCACGCCGCCGGCCAGCTCGATCTGGACCGTCGCGAGCTTGTTCATCACCTCGCGGCGCAGATCCTTGACCGCCGTCGACTCGCTGCCGCCGACCGCCGCCGCGAGCGGCCGCACGAAGAGCTTCGAGAAGAGGAAGAGCGCGACCAGCAGCATGAGCCCCTGGAGGACCGTGGCGATCAGGGCGAGCAGCCCCGGCGAGAGCGCCGGCCCCGACTCCTCGAGCTCGGCGTCGATCGAGTAGAACGGGGCATTGATGACGCTGATCTCGTCCCCCCGCTCCGCCGAGAAGCCGACGGCGCGCTTCGCCAGCTCCTCGAACTCGGCGATCTCGTCGCTGCTCCAGGGCGTGAACGCGGTCGTCTCCGTCCCCTCGGCGGCCCCTTCGGCCGGCTCCGCGCCGCCGCCGACGACGGGCTTGCCGTCGATCAGGACGGCCACCGAGAGGCGCTCGAGCTTGCCGGTCGGCAGGACGTGCCGGCTGACCGTCTTGCTGAGCTCGTAGTTCACCGTCTCCGAGGTGCGCGACGAGCTCGAGTCCGTGCCCGTCGCCGCCGCCGGCGGCGCCGCCTCGGGAGAGTTCGCGACGATCCCGACCACGCCGCCCTCGTTCGTCGAATCGCTCGAGGTCTCCGTCTCGCGCTGGGTGCTGCGCTCGATCTGGGAGT
>CAZGDE010000562.1:0-3768 GCA_964524315.1 uncultured bacterium | reverse complement strand
ATACCGTGATGGATTTGTCCACGGGGGGCGGCAACCTGGATGAAATTCGGACGGCAATTATTAAAGCGTCGCCTGTACCCATTGGCACTGTGCCCATTTATCAAGCATTGGAAAGCGTGCATGGACGCATCGAAAATTTGACCGCTGATGATTTCCTGCATGTGATCGAAAAACATGCCCAGCAGGGGGTGGACTACATGACCATCCATGCTGGCATCTTGATTGAGCACCTGCCCCTTGTACGCAGTCGGATTACGGGAATTGTTTCCCGTGGTGGTGGAATCATTGCCCGGTGGATGCTGCATCACCATCGGCAAAATCCGCTTTACACCCATTTTAGTGACATCATCGAAATTTTCAAAAAATATGATGTGTCTTTCAGCCTGGGAGATTCGCTGCGTCCCGGTTGTCAGCATGATGCATCGGATGAAGCCCAGTTGGCGGAACTGAAAACACTGGGTCAACTCACCCGCAAAGCCTGGGAACATGATGTGCAAGTGATGGTCGAAGGGCCAGGGCACGTGCCCATGGATCAGATCGAATTTAATGTCCGCAAGCAGATGGAAGAGTGTTCGGAAGCGCCCTTCTATGTGTTGGGGCCATTAGTAACGGATATTGCTCCTGGTTATGACCACATTACCAGTGCTATTGGAGCGGCAATGGCCGGTTGGTATGGAACCGCCATGTTATGTTACGTTACTCCCAAAGAACATCTGGGCTTGCCCAATGCGGAAGATGTGCGGAATGGGTTGATTGCCTATAAGATTGCGGCCCATGCAGCGGATATTGCCCGTCACCGTCCGGGAGCCCGCGATCGCGACGATGCCCTGTCGACTGCCCGCTATAATTTCGACTGGAATAAGCAATTTGAACTTGCCCTCGACCCTGATCGCGCCCGCGAGTACCATGACGAGACATTACCGGCTGACATTTATAAGACAGCTGAGTTCTGTTCCATGTGTGGGCCAAAATTCTGCCCCATGCAGACCAAAGTGGATGCTGATGCCCTGACTGAACTGGAGAAGTTCTTAGAACGGGAAAAGGTTGCCAAGGCTTAACAGCGTGTAAAGAGTTTGGAGCGGGGTTTGGCAATGCCAAACCCCGCTCCAAGCATTCCCAAGCCCCTACCAGCATGGTCGGATTAAACTGGCATTAGCCAACTTCTAATAATTCCACATCAAAGATCAAGGTGGCATTGGGGGGGATGGGGCCGATGCCACGGGCTCCATAGCCCAGTTCGGGGGGAATGGTTAACTGACGGCGGCCACCTACTTTCATGCTGCCAACGCCTTCATCCCAACCTTTAATGACCTGACCAACGCCAATCTTGAATTGGAAGGGCTGACCGCGATCGCGGGAACTATCAAACTTCTTGCCGTTCTCCAACGTACCTGTGTAGTGAACCGTTACGGTTTGTCCGGTAGTGGGAGATGCTCCCGTACCTTCTACCAGATCGGTATATTGCAGACCGGAGGGAGTTGTAATCACAGTTTTATCTCCTTTATTGGGTTGAGTAGCATTCGAAGCATCTGCTACCAGGGTTGCAGTGGTAGCGTCTGTCACAGAGGATTGGGTACTGGTGGCCACCATTTCGCTGGGTGCCTGGGCAGGACGGTCAAGGTTAGCAGCGATCGCTTCGTTCTTACCAAAAATTTGCGCCACTACCAGCACTACCACACAGGTAATGACCAGCCCCAAACTAATTAATACTTCCTTCACAACGACCCTCCTAATTCCATGAGTCTTGATTTGTGAGCCTTTACGTAAGATAGATAAGTGATTGGTCACTGATTTCTGACGTGTTCTCGCAAAATCTTCCTAGCCCATTCTACCGGGAAGTTTGAATCGTAAAATCGGGAGTAGTGATGGTGGCATTGCCCCGTTAGGATGGCAGGTTATAGTGTGGTTACGCATAGAGTGGATGATGGATTATGCCAGGTCAGATATTGGGCGATCGCTACGAAGTAGAACGGCAGCTTGGCAAACAAACTGGTCGCTGGACATTGCTTGCCCGTGATCTCCAAACCGAAGAAAAGGTTGTCTTGAAGCTGCTGTTTCTAGATGAACAGCTGGAATGGGATGACTTAAAACTGTTTGAGCGGGAAGTCGAGATCTTGAAATCCCTGTCCCATCCATTAATTCCCCGTTACCTGGGTTATTTCGAGCATCAATTGCCGACTGATAAGGCAATGGTGTTAATTCAGACCTATGTCGAAGGGCGATCGCTGGAGCAATGTATTCAGCAGGGACGGAAGTTCAACGAAGCGGAAACCCGCCAGCTTGCCAAAGCCTTACTGAATATTCTGATTTATTTGCATGGCCGAACTCCGCCCATCGTGCATCGTGACATAAAACCCAGTAATATCCTGCTGGCCAATCGGCAGGTGTATCTGGTCGATTTTGGTTCAGTCAAGGCCATTACTGGCACCGGGGATACCAGTTCTTTCACTGTTGTGGGCACTTACGGTTACATGCCACCAGAGCAGTTCAGCGGTCGGGCGGTACCAGCCTCCGATCTCTACAGCCTGGGTGCAACGTTGATTGCCCTGATTGCGGGTACCCATCCCTCCAGTCTGCCCCATCGAGGCGTGAAAACCGATGTGAGCCAGTTACCCAACCTGACTCCGGCCTATGCCGAATGGCTGGACTGGTTGATTGAACCGAGCCTCGATCGGCGGGTGAAATCGGCCCAGGAAGCGTTGGAAGCGTTGGACAATGGGCGGCAAGTTCAATCTAAAACTGCTGCCGTGGTAGAAAAACCAGCCGATAGCAAGATTGCCTTGACAAAGGAAAATCATTCTCTGGAGGTGACAATCCCCTCATTGCTGGGGCAAACCCAACTTCAGATTGATCGCCAACAAATTTCCCTTACCAGTAAGCGGTTGGGTTTTGGGCGTCCCCAAACTTCACCCCGGCATCGGATTAACAAGCTGGAGTATCACAAACCGGCGGACTCAGAAAATACCGATCCCTATCTGATCATCTGGGCGGGTGCCGATAAGTACGAACTGAGTGGTAACCTGACCCCGGAAGAATTGGATTGGCTGGCGTATGAACTGTCAACCTGGCTGAAGTTACCCATCACCCAGTAGATACGCCGTCCCCGCCGCGATCGCCCATCTTCTTAGGTGACTTTAAAGGAAAAATGTATCTTGCGTGGGGGCAGGTTTTGCCAAAGTTCTTTGCAGCAGCCAGCTATTCTGTTGCTAAACCTGCCCCGACAGGTATTTTTTCGACAAACCTCCTCAGCTGTCACTGGTAACGGCAAAATTGGCAAAATCAACGTACACCTCTTTGGGGGTTGCCCAGGATGGATCATCCCCACCAAAAAAGGTGGAGAAAAAGATGCCGTCAATCTTCAAACTGGTGACGGAACGGAAGGTTAAACCACCTTTGCTGAACACCTGGTCACCGTCGAACCAGACCCGTACCCGGCCATCTTTCTTTTTCGGTTGATTTAATGTGACTTCTTGTTCAATGCGATGCCAGACACCGGGTTGAAAGCGCCATTTTCCCCGTCCGAGGGAAGTGCCATAGGTTTTACTGGTGGGCAAGTAAGCATAAACTTCCCCGTCGCCATTGCGCCGCCACATGAAACGGGTAGAGAAGCCGTCTTTGCCATTGGGAATATCGCCGCCACTGTTTCCTTCGCCGCCAAATAATCCTGGCAATTTGCCACCTTTGACGAAATTAAAGTCTTTCGGGAAACGCACGTAATAAATCAGCCGCAGACTATCACGGGGAGGCATTCCCAGATTGGCATAGAAC
>CAZGDE010000561.1:0-3820 GCA_964524315.1 uncultured bacterium | reverse complement strand
AAAGTCGTCACCTTCTCATATTGAGACCACCTGAGATTTCTGCACCACTAAGGAGATGAGCCTGTAAGAAGTTGAGGTGGGGGAAGATCCAGGTTATGGTATCCGTTCTGGGGAAATACCGGTTTCGCATTGCGATTTTGTCCCAGAACTGTCTGGCAGTAGCGTTCGCATCAACTGAAGTGAGTGAGGCAGTTCGAAAGTGCGATTGA
The DNA here is from genome assembly GCA_964524315.1 of uncultured bacterium. Lineage (GTDB taxonomy): Bacteria > Cyanobacteriota > Cyanobacteriia > Leptolyngbyales > Leptolyngbyaceae > CAZGDE01. The sequence continues at coordinate 3,611 of CAZGDE010000561.1, read as the reverse complement.
TCGCCTTTAAAGACAATTTCAACACCAGAAAGTAAGCCAAACCACACCGCAGTTTCCATTCAATTGATTTCCCCAGCGAGTGGGGACCTCTGCTACTATGAGTTTTCTATCTGCTATAGAAGAAGTTTCCATTCAATTGATTTCCCCAGCGAGTGGGGACATTATGGAGTATGGAAATTATTAGGAGAAGCATCTCAAGTTTCCATTCAATTGATTTCCCCAGCGAGTGGGGACTCGAAACTGGTTTGAAAAGCGAAAATTGGGTAGCTCTGGTTTCCATTCAATTGATTTCCCCAGCGAGTGGGGACTTTTTAAGGAGAATTATCATGCCTAACATGCGTGGTCTTGCGTTTCCATTCAATTGGTTTCCCCAGCGAGTGGGGACGTTGCTATTTACGCTACGTCCCAGGCAGAAGCCGAGCGTGTTTCCATTCAATTGATTTCCCCAGCGAGTGGGGACACTAAGTTCCGGGGACGACCACCAATTGACCAAACTCGGTTTCCATTCAATTGATTTCCCCAGCGAGTGGGGACCTGCGATCGCTGATTCCTCTACTGGTCGTTCTCGTCTTCGTTTCCATTCAATTGATTTCCCCAGCGAGTGGGGACTGGAAGACTCTATACAAAATCCTGAATGATGGGAACATGTTGTTTCCATTCAATTGGTTTCCCCAGCGAGTGGGGAGTTTTCTTTGGGGATGTCGGGCGATCGCTGGCGCTTAAATGTTTCCATTCAATTGGTTTCCCCAGCGAGTGGGGAGGCAGCGGCAGTATGATGCGTTTGTCCGTGAGGTCGGAGGTTTCCATTCAATTGGTTTCCCCAGCGAGTGGGGAGCTCCTACTGCAACAGAGACAACCCTACCTGAAGATAAGCGTTTCCATTCAATTGGTTTCCCCAGCGAGTGGGGAGATGTCTTACTCTTTTGTTTTCGACGCTTTCCTGTATGGTTTCCATTCAATTGGTTTCCCCAGCGAGTGGGGAGTTGTTCTGTTGTTACAAATTGACTACCATGAAGACTCAAATGTTTCCATTCAATTGGTTTCCCCAGCGAGTGGGGAGTGTTCGTCCAGATCTCCGTCAGGATCAGAATTGTCGGTGTTTCCATTCAATTGGTTTCCCCAGCGAGTGGGGAGCAAATGAGACTAAGATGATTTACTTGACAGTTTTCTAACCGTGTTTCCATTCAATTGGTTTCCCCAGCGAGTGGGGAGTTCTTATCTAGATAGTTAGCTATCTGCTCTTTGATGTGTTTCCATTCAATTGGTTTCCCCAGCGAGTGGGGAGATCAAAAAAAGCTTTATTTGATTCGGATCGCCTATTCGGTGGGTTTCCATTCAATTGGTTTCCCCAGCGAGTGGGGAGCGTCTAATTTGTCGGTCTTTTGCAATCCCCAACCATCGTTTCCATTCAATTGGTTTCCCCAGCGAGTGGGGAGGCATTCACCGGCCCCCTCCCGGCGGTATCGCTCAGTTTCCATTCAATTGGTTTCCCCAGCGAGTGGGGAGGAGAAATACTTCAGAGAAATAGAGGTTGTAAGTCGTCTCGTTTCCATTCAATTGGTTTCCCCAGCGAGTGGGGAGGATCGCTGCTGATGTGTTCCCCGGCAGACTCCGGGGGGTTTCCATTCAATTGGTTTCCCCAGCGAGTGGGGAGCTAGAGCGTAGTTGGTCACGGGTGATTCACCATCACTGTTTCCATTCAATTGGTTTCCCCAGCGAGTGGGGAGCTAGCAACGTCGAGTAAACGTCCGTCGAGTAATTACACGTTTCCATTCAATTGGTTTCCCCAGCGAGTGGGGAGAGAGATGACATTTGCTCAGAAACAGCAATGGTTAAAAGGTTTCCATTCAATTGGTTTCCCCAGCGAGTGGGGAGTATCGGGGTGGTTGTTGTAGACGTGATCAATGACATTGATGTTTCCATTCAATTGGTTTCCCCAGCGAGTGGGGAGGGTTGCGGCAGCCAGGGTCTAACTGGTTGCTAGAAAGTTTCCATTCAATTGGTTTCCCCAGCGAGTGGGGAGGAATGAAAGATGTTTTCAGTTAGAACAATTGATTAAGTTTCCATTCAATTGGTTTCCCCAGCGAGTGGGGAGAGTAATCACTGCTGTACTCTCTTGACCATATTCAGCTAGTTTCCATTCAATTGGTTTCCCCAGCGAGTGGGGAGGAGTGTGATTTAGGAAGTGCCCAAGGTAATCCCTGTAATGTTTCCATTCAATTGGTTTCCCCAGCGAGTGGGGAGTCTCTAATTGCTTGGGAGATTGTGGTGTCTCCATAAAGCGTTTCCATTCAATTGGTTTCCCCAGCGAGTGGGGAGTTCTCATCAGTAGCAATTTGTTTGTATAAGTTATACCGAGTTTCCATTCAATTGGTTTCCCCAGCGAGTGGGGAGATGCCATCATAGGTTCTCAATCGTACGCTGATACTTTCCTACAAGTTTCCATTCAATTGGTTTCCCCAGCGAGTGGGGAGTTTGGGCTGCGCCTGCTCAGAACACTCTGGCTGAGATGGCCAAGGTTTCCATTCAATTGGTTTCCCCAGCGAGTGGGGAGCCGCGCAGAAAATTGGCGAAACTCTATCCCCTGCTTTTGAAAGTTTCCATTCAATTGGTTTCCCCAGCGAGTGGGGAGGCGGTAGAGATAAGCAATTGAAAAGGGCGGAGAAATCCGCAAGTTTCCATTCAATTGGTTTCCCCAGCGAGTGGGGAGAACTTCCTAGAGTGACAACGGGGGCAACACGTAGCAGGCGTGTGGTATGTTTCCATTCAATTGGTTTCCCCAGCGAGTGGGGAGATCCGTTGCGTGGGACAACCTCTGCCGTGTTTGCCAACGGTGGCGTTTCCATTCAATTGGTTTCCCCAGCGAGTGGGGAGGAAAGGTTTTAGAATCACGGCACGTCTTTGATCGGCAAGTTTCCATTCAATTGGTTTCCCCAGCGAGTGGGGAGGGCTCAGCCCTTTGATCTCGCGCTTGATGTTGGCGCGGTTTCCATTCAATTGGTTTCCCCAGCGAGTGGGGAGGCAACTCTTCAAAGCTGAGGGCTAAACTGCCGCCCATCGTTTCCATTCAATTGGTTTCCCCAGCGAGTGGGGAGTTTCAAAAGCTTCAATAGGTTTCATGTCTTATCTGGAGTTTCCATTCAATTGGTTTCCCCAGCGAGTGGGGAGGGACACAGGCTTTAATGAGGGACATTAGAGATAGTCTGCCGTTTCCATTCAATTGGTTTCCCCAGCGAGTGGGGAGACGAACCGAATACACCTTCATTCCAATTTATATTTGCTTCAGTTTCCATTCAATTGGTTTCCCCAGCGAGTGGGGAGCAAGTTTTATTTGGCCGATCTACCGTAAGGGGGAGGGGTGTTTCCATTCAATTGGTTTCCCCAGCGAGTGGGGAGACTCTTTGCCGGGTGGCACCCGGAACCCAACGCTCTCGTTTCCATTCAATTGGTTTCCCCAGCGAGTGGGGAGCGCAAGGATGGCAGTGCAACTAAAACATTAGTTGACTATTGTTTCCATTCAATTGGTTTCCCCAGCGAGTGGGGAGGTTCTTCTTTATCTCGTTTTATATCAAGATATAAGAAGTTTCCATTCAATTGGTTTCCCCAGCGAG
>CAZGDE010000560.1:0-3842 GCA_964524315.1 uncultured bacterium | reverse complement strand
CCCATAGAGGGTAGATAGGCAGAATAGTTCGGTTTAACAGCTATGTTGTTGAAGTGTAGACAGAGAATTCTGTTACGAGCTTGTAAGTAAGTGAACGATCGCCCCTCTCAGTGAAGTACAGTTTCTCTCACTTTGTCATTAGTCATTTGTTGAAGCAAACCAATGACTAATGACAAAGTGACAGCCCAAATAAACCGGACTTTACCTGACCAAGAATGCTGTATCCAGTTCGTTACGATTGAGGTTGCGTTTGCTGACGTAACCAGTTGTACCAGTCTTCCAGACCTTCGCCGGTGGTGGCAGACACTTGAAAGATTTGCATATGGGGGTTGACCTGGTGGGCGTATTCCAGGCAGCGATCGCGATCGAACTGCACGTAGGGCAACAGGTCGATCTTGGTTAGAATCATCACCTGGCTGGCGCGGAACATATGGGGATACTTGATCGGTTTGTCTTCCCCTTCTGTCACCGAGAGAATGACGACTTTCGCCTGTTCACCCAGGTCAAACAGGGCGGGGCACACCAGATTACCCACATTCTCAATCATCACAATCGAGTTGAGGGGTGGGTTAAGTTCCTGTAAGCCCCGTTCCACCATTGCCGCTTCCAGGTGACAACCCGTACCTGTATTGATTTGTACGACTGGACAGCCAGTTGCCTGGATGCGTTGGGCATCATTCGCCGTTGCCTGATCCCCTTCGATGACGGAGAAATGTCGTTCCTGCTTGAGGTCGTTAATCGTGCGGGTCAGCAGAGTAGTCTTCCCGGAACCGGGGGAACTGACCAGGTTCAGTGCCAGCGTATTACGTCCCTTGAGCCAACCGCGATTCTGCGCTGCGATCAGGTCGTTCTTGGCAAGCAGATTCTGTTCCAGCGAAATGGTCGTGCCGTGTGCCTGGGCATGGATGTGGGCGGCACTGGATGATTCACCGTGATCGTGCGGGTGATCATGGGAGTGGTCGTGGGCATGGTCGTGATCGTGCGAATGATCGTGTCCGTGGGTGTGGGTGATGACGGTACCATCCGGGCGAACGTGGGTGTGTGCCATCGAGGACTGGTCGGGGTGGGCGATCGCCGTCGTTGCCCCCGTTGCCAGATTAACGAGGGTGGGTTCAGCGCCATCGGAACAGCCGCAGGTTACGCACATAGTTCTTCCTCCAGTTCCAGTTCCTTGATTCGCAATTCCTGCCCCTGGATCAGTTCCAGATCGGTACTGCCGCAGTCACACACACCGAAGGGCTGGTCGAGTGGCAGGGTTGCTCCACACTGGCGGCACCGTCCCATGCCAGGAATTTCGACAATCTCCAATGTGGCCCCTGCCATTGCCGTGTTTTGACAGCACACATCGAAACAAAACGCGATCGCGTCGGGCATGATGGCAGACAGCTTCCCTATCTCCAGGGTAACGCGCCGAACTTTTGCGCCACGGGAATGTTCCAGGGCGATCGCCACGATATTTTGCGTAATACCAAACTCATGCATAACCCATCACGTATCAAAATCAGGCGTAACCGTTTTCAGGTAAGTCCCGGTAAATGGCAGCTTCATCCACCCGAATTTCATAGGGCGAACCCATGCCCATAGGCGGACACACACGGATTCTGGCACTTGCTGCAAACTGCTCCAGTTGGATTGCCAGGGGCACAATATTATTTAGCACCCGCCAGTTAATTGCCATACCGGGGCAGTTAATCACCAGCGTCAGACCGGGTGATGTCGTGGTAATGAACCATTCACAGGTCATGAGTAAGGATTGGGTAACACCGTCACAGGACTCATAGAAATATCGGGCGATCACATCTTCCAATTGCCGCTTCAGAACGTTATCATCCTGCTCTCCTGAGGTAGGAGAGCGATCGTCCGCTGGCAAGGAAGGGTTAGATGTCATAGTGTTACGTCCAAACTCTAAACAAACTTTCAATAAACAGACTTTCAGCCAATGCCCAAACTACGTGCCTTACAGTCCAATTGCCATCGCGTACAAAATTGCTTTTGGGGTAGCTAAGAAATCCTTCGTTTCGTCATCGTAGTAAGCACCGATGCCACTACAACTCAGACCAAGATAATCACTAAGCAAATACAACCGTTGTCCAATCAAACCTGCCATTTGGGTGGCCGTTTGATAGTTTGTGTAAGCCGCTGTGAAGAACAGGGTGATGGCACTGTCGCGGGCGATCGCCTGATCAATGCAGAGATACCCTGCCCGTTTACTAAAGTCACCCCTTTTGAGCAGTTGTTTGCCCCGGTACAATCCTGCTTCCAACCCGTTGACTCGATTGACGATGAGGAAAATTTCCATATTTTCGAGGCTATGGGTGGGAATGGGTTGTTCCAGCGCACTGACCAGCATTGACCAATCTGCCTGGGAGATGGGCTGTTGCTTGAATCGGCGGGCAGAGCGACGATTCAGGATGCTTTCAAAATAACGCTCCTTATTGACATGTAATTGGGAACGAACCAGAGGCCGGGGTGGACTGGGAGGAAACAGTGTTCCCTGGTAGGCGGTTTCGATGAACGAATTGGGCTCAAAATAGTCGGTACCGCTGACGAAGGGCAGGGGCGATCGCAAGCGCCTCACTGATTTTTCCTTAACCTCCCCCGAAATTACACAGGCTGTCACCAATTCTTTACTTTCAAATCCTAAATCCTGATTCAACCCAACCTTGTCAAACTCAAAGATGATTTCAACTTCGCGATTGTGAACATAGGCTGAAGCTTCGATCGCACCGATATGGTGCCCACTATCTAACAGGCAGTACCGCAGGCTGCGCTGTTTGTATTTCCAACTGGAGCGGTAATAGACACAACTCACCAGAAAAATACATCCTTTCACAATTCGGTCAGGCAGGATGTAGCTTTCCAGACCATCATCAATCAGTTCGTAAATTAAGGTCAGGGAATTGGTGGCAATCTCTAAGTGATAAATGCCATCAATCATGCCCCTGATCCCGCGCAATTGGACATAAATTTCCGTCGGGTAGAGTGACCCCGCCGAAGGGTTAACCCGCAGTTGGTAAGGGCCGTCCTTATACTGTTTTTCAAACGTAATGGCGCTGGTGAGGTGAATAAAGGCATGGAGCGGGTTGCCCGTTTCCAGCGGAAAGCGCCGATAAAACCGGGGATAGGTCTTAAACGGCGACGGTTGGGTAGCGGCATCGACGTAATTGGGATCCATCATTACCGAACGGTAAGAATGGTTAGTGGCATCGTGATAGTGTCTGCCAGTCACCTGAGTTTGCAGACTATTAGTTCGCGGCATGTTTAAGTATCCTGAGGATGTCGAGACTGCTCGCAAAATCGATCGCCCGAAAGTCATCTAAATTGGTCAGCGTTGGGTCGGCTCCGGCTGCCAATAAGGTTTGGACGACAGCGGTTTTACCGGCTGAAGCGGCATACATCAGTGCCGTGGCACCGTTGTCGTTCTGGTTGTCGAGGTTGATCTGGGCCGCAATTAATATCGGCATCAAATCGAAATGGTTGCCAAAACAGGCAAACCACAGGGCATTATTACCGTCATTGTTGCGGCAATTGACATCGGCACCGGCTGCGATCAGGTCATTTACCAGGGCGATCGCACCTTCCCGTGTTGCCCGCATCAACGCTGTGTCACCATTACTGCCTGGTTGATTTAAGTGCAGCGGATCGTATGCGTGTGCCAGGAGCCAATCGGATGTTGTGGGGCTGAGGAGTGCGTTCATAAGTTCTGTTAATGTACTAATCAGATCATAGAAAGACTCCCTTTCCCACAAAGACACAAAACGCACAAAGCCAATACATCCCTTTTGTCTGTTTCGTGACTTTTTCGGTTGCCTTTTTAGTCACCTTTTTCATCTCTAAGAGGG
>CAZGDE010000559.1:0-3848 GCA_964524315.1 uncultured bacterium | reverse complement strand
GCTCGATACAACGCCATCAGATACAACGGAGTCAAATGGTGATTAACCTGCCAATTAAATAGAATGTATTGCTTGCTGTAGGGGCGTAGCATTCGGACATCAGCCTTTGGTTTTTCCAGCATTTCTCTGCCATAGCTTGCTTCCCGAAGGGTATGCTATGCCCCTACCGTGATCGACTCGATTGGATAACGCCTGAATGTTGTTTGATGCACTTTCTTTGATTGCTGGGTTAGTAACAAACGCAACGAATAGTTAAACATTGGCATCGGGGAGGTGCAACCGCGTGTTGACATCAATCAAACAATTGCTCACTGCGATCGTAGATTATGCTGGACTGTTCCCGCCTGCCCAACTCGATCTGGTCGAGGCATTAGCAGAGTATAATCGCGCCCTGGCTTCACCCCATGCCTGGATGTTGTCCTGGTTTGTCTTACCAGCGAAGCAATTGCCTGATCTGGTGGCACTGTTGTCCAGTTTGCCCGACGCGCAACGGCGATCGCACCCCCTCCCGTTGAGTCTGATTCTTTCGGCTGATTGGGTAACGGATCTGGCGCAGGTAGAACAATGCACTGCTACCGACCCAGCCCATCAAATCTTTGTCCTGAAAGCCGTGGAAGTTGCTCCCTTACCACCGACAGCATTACCACGGGTGACACAACAACTGCCTGCTGATGTGAGGGTCTTCTTTGAAATTCCCTTTACGGCTGATTTAGATCCTTATTTGCCAGTACTGCAACAGTTGGGAGTGGCTGCCAAACTGCGGACGGGTGGTGTCACGCCAGCAGCCTTTCCCGACAGTACCCAACTGAGTCAGTGCATTCTGGCTTTAGCACAGGCAAAAGTGCCATTTAAAGCAACTGCTGGACTGCACCATCCCTTACGAGGCATTCACCGCTGTAGTGAGCAAATGAATAGTGACTCCACCTGTATGCATGGATTTTTGAATGTGGCATTGCTGGCAACCCTGGCGTATCATCAAGCCATACCACGGGAGACGGCAGTGGCATTGCTAGAGGAATCAGCGATCGCCCCCTTGCAATTGACCGAGACAGCCATTCATTGGCGTGATTTTACCCTTCCCCTATCTGCTCTTGAACAGGCTCGCCAACACTTCTTTCGCTCGTTTGGTTCCTGTTCCTGGCAAGATCCGGTAGCCGATCTTCACCATCTAGGACTTTTATGACATACGCCATTGATGCCACGCATGATCCTGATTTACGCAGTTGGGTGGAATCTGCTAATCAGCCAAATGTTGATTTTCCCATTCAGAATTTACCATTGGGGGTGTTTCAACGGCAGTGTCAGACGGATACGCCACGCATTGGTGTGGCGATCGGCGATCAAATTCTCGATTTAACTGCCTGTCGCCTTGTTGGACTGCTGGACGACTTGCCGGAACTGCTCCAGGTCGCCTGTGGCGCACCCACCTTAAATTCACTCATGGCAATGGGGAGTAGTGCCCTATTGCAATTACGCCACCATGTCAGTCGCCTCTTACAAGTGGGACAGACCCATCCGTCGGCTGACCAACTGCTGGTTCCCTTCACAACGGCACACCTGCTCTTACCGGCAACGATTGGTGATTACACCGATTTCTATGCGTCCATCTTTCATGCGACGAATGTGGGCAAGCTATTTCGTCCCGATCAGCCCTTACTGCCTAACTACAAGTATGTGCCGATCGCCTATCATGGTCGATCATCATCCATTGTGCCCAGTGGTACTCCCATCCAACGTCCGGTTGGACAACGGAAACGCCCGGAGGAAGCTAGCCCTATTGTTGCCCCAACTGCCATGCTGGATTACGAGTTAGAAGTGGGTTGTTTCATTGGCAAGGGGAATGATCAGGGCCAACCGATCGCGATCGACCAGGCAGAAGACCATGTGTTTGGCCTGTGTCTCGTCAATGACTGGTCTGCCCGTGATATGCAGGCATGGGAATATCAACCACTTGGCCCCTTTCTGGCAAAAAGTTTTGCTACAACGATTTCACCCTGGGTGGTTACGTTTGCTGCCCTTGCTCCCTTTCGCTGTGTGGCGTTTGAACGCTCACCGGCTGATCCACCCACCTTACCCCACTTAACCTCTGTTTCTAATCTGGCCACAGGAGGCATTCAACTGACACTCGAAGTACTGCTAACCTCTGCCCAAATGCGACAGGAGCAGATAGCTCCCATCCGTTTGAGCCAGAGTGAGTTTCAGCAAATGTATTGGACGATCGCCCAAATGGTGACCCATCATACGAGTAATGGGTGCAATTTGCGTTCCGGTGATTTGATCGCCAGTGGTACGGTTTCGGGTGCGACATCGGGTAGTCAGGGTTGTTTACTGGAACTAACTCAGCGGGGCACAACTCCGATTACCTTGCCAACGGGAGAAGTGCGATCGTTTCTGGCAGAAGGGGATGAGGTGATTCTGCGCGGTTATTGTGAAGCACCCGGTTACATCCGAATTGGTTTTGGTGAATGTGTTGGGCGTATCGTATAGATGCACAATATGCACAATTAAGTGAAGAATAATGTTTCACTTAAATAGAAAGGAGAGTAGGATGAATGATAAGGGTAGTAAGTAGCAAGAGATACCCCTAAGTATTTAGATGGTTATGGATGGTTATGGTGTGCCCACAGAGTTGGGAAGATTGAGCGAAGACTCTATTGCTAAGTATCTGTTTGTTAGTTGAATACTCTTCTTTCGATTGAGTTTTACGTCAAGGCATGGGAGGCATAAGAGATGGTGGGAAGCGGAATTGAGATCATTCGTGGTCAGTTAGAGCAATTGAAGGCGCAACGGGAAAGAATTTACACCGAACAGTTATTACCGCTTGATGACGCGATCGGTCATTTAGAGAAACTAGTCGGTAGTCAGAATGGCAATGTAAAATCTACTGCCGAAGCACCTGCGCCACTCGCAACCAGAGAAAAGGCAGCACCAAAGACTGGTAGTGCCGCTAAGTCCAGTAGCCAGTCGAAGTCTTCGCCCGTCAAAAATACGAAAGCTCCAGCCAAGAGCCAAGCCCCAACCAAGAGTAAGTCACCGGCCAAGAGTAAAGCACCAGGTCAGGCTCCAGCACCATCAACCCCGGAGGTGACTGAGACGAAATCGGCAGACCCGAAACCAGCGAAAACAACTGCACCCAAAAGCAGTACCAGTAAACCCGGGCTGAGACTTAAAGCTACCTATCGCGAGAAGCGTGTGGATGAAGCGATCGCCGAACTCCTGGACTCTGACCCCACAAAAACCTGGAAATCTGAAGAGGTTATGAATGCGATTTCTGCCCCTGCATCCAAGGCAGAGCTAGCTACCTACCTCCGTAGTATTCGTCTTTCCCTGTCTCTGGGTGCTGATAAGAAGAAGTGGCAGAAGGTTGCCAATGGCCCTGCTGCCTATGCTTCCAATAGCTACAAAGCGGCGGGTTGATGGGAGTGGAGATAGGTTGGAGTGCTGAGTTTGGAGTGCTAATTGAAAGCTGCGGCACTCACTCCACTGCATCTTGCGGTACCAATGGAAACTGCATGGTGAAGTGGGTTCGTTGATTGGCACTTTCGACCCAGATTTCACCACCTAATCGCTGAACTAGTTTCTTCACTAGTGACAGGCCCAGACCCGTACCGCCATGTTTCCAGGGGTCATTATTGGGAATGCGGTAGAACTTGTCGAAGATGCGATCGCGCTCTACGGCTGGAATTTCTACCCCTGAATTGCTGACTGTAATGATCAGGAAGTCATTGCTGGGAGGGGTTTTCAGGTGCGCCGAAACAGTAATTGTGCCGCCCGGTGGCGTGTACTTAAAGGCATTATGGAGTAATTCTGTAAGTGCCCGTTCCAGGTAGGTGAGATCCGTTGTGAGA
>CAZGDE010000558.1:1359-3857 GCA_964524315.1 uncultured bacterium | reverse complement strand
AGCGCGGAGCGGGCGGTGTCCTAATCTGGAAAGCAGGAAAAGCCGGCCTTCTTCCTGCCTTCCAAATTCAAATCACAGCCCCCGAGCGGATCAGCTTCCGTGGTCACGGAGCCAGCACCCGCAGCGCCTGCGGCTGGACGGCGAGCCGGGCCGGCAGCGTCCCCACCACGTCGCCCTCCAGTTCCAGGGGCATGGGTTCGGCACTGGTGAGCTGAAACCCGGCCCCCTGCCGCAGCACCACGTCACGCGAACCAGCCAGCCGGCTGGCCAGCAGCCGGGCAAAGGTCCGCGTGATCACGAACCAGTTCACCCGGGGAAAGACCGTGACATGCAGCAGCCCGTCATCTAGACGCGCGGTGGGGAAGAAGGCCAGCCGGCCGCCGTAGAACCGGCCGTTGCCGAACAGCGCCAGCCCGCCTTCGGCGGTCCAGCCGTCAGCGGCGACCCGCACCGGTGCGGTGCGGGTCCGCAGGGCCCGGGCTCCGGCGATCACGTAGGCCAGCGGCCCGAACCGCTTCTTGTGTTCCCAGTTCACGAGGGAGATCGCCCGCGCATCCAGGCCCGCGCCGGCCAGTTGTGCAAAATGACGCCGGGCCGGACCCGTGGGCGTGGCAAACTCCGCGACCGGCAGGTCCACCACCCGCTCGCGGCCGTCGCGGATGACCCGCCACGCGGCCGCCATGCCGACGGGGATGCCGAGCTCCTTGGCAAAGACGTTGACCGTGCCGAGAGGCAGCACGCCCAGCCGGGCACGGACCAGCCCTCCGGATGCCTGCGTCAGTCCATTGAGGACTTCGTTCACCGTGCCGTCCCCGCCGGCTGCGACCACGGTTTCCACCCCTTGCTTGATCGCCTCCGCTGCCAGTGCGGCGCCTTCGCCCGCCGCCGTGGTGGGCAGGCAGCGGACATCGGAGCCAAGATCGGTGAGGTGTTCGCGAAAGCATCGCGCCCGCTCGCCACGCGCCGTGGGATTGAAGATGACGGCAATCATGGCTGGCTCAGTGGCGCAGGACGTGGAACGGATGGTCGAACCAGAGCTGGTTCAGCTCGAACTGCAGCCCGCATTGGTCCACGCCCGGCTCGCCCGCGAAGCCGCCGGTGAACCAGTGGAACTGGTTGCGTTCGCGGAGCAGCCCGCAGAGTTCATCCACCATTTCCCCCTCAAACCCGATGATCCCGTAGCGGCCGCGGCGCAGCTCTTCCTTCACCATTCCAAGCCGGAGTTCCTCGGCCTCCGCGAGCGAGCGCTTCACCGCCCAGATCTCCGCCTCGGGACACTTCACGGCGAGCTTGTGGAGCTTGAGGAGGCTGCAGTCGCCGCACTCCACCCACAGCAGCGGCCGCATGTCGTAGCCGAGCTGGGCGAGGTCGGGCACGAAGGGGATGGCGTCGTTCTGCACGTCGGTCTCAATCTGCAGCCGCTCCCGGAAGAACAGCACCCAGGCGAGGAACTTCAGCACGACATGGCGCGACGATTCGTTCTGGCCCAGGCCAAACAGGACCTTGTGCGGCAGCGGCCGGCGCCGGTCGTCGCTGGTGCATTGGAAGGTGAATTTCCCCGCCACGGTGCCGCGCAAGATGCGAAAGCCGGCAGTGAAGTCGAGCCGCCAGTCGCGGTCTCCGGAAGGAGGCGCAGTTTTCCATCGTGGCTGAGAACTTGTGTGAAAATGGCGGGACAGGCGTCCTCGCCTGTCGTCGGGCCGTCTCGGCCCTGCTGATACCGGGGCGAGACGCCCCGCATGACAGCCGGGACGGCTGTCCTACGGCCCCTCGCCGGCCGCGAGGGCGCGCTCCCCAAACGTTCCGGCTCAAGGCGGTGGACTCGCCGCCGCCGGAGCGAAGCGTTGGCGCAGGACGCCCTCCGGCGTCCACAGCGAGACGGCACCGGTCCAGTCGCCCGTGGCGATGTGCTTTCCGTCCGGGCTGACTGCGAGGGCGTAAATCCAGTCGTCGCTGCCACGCCAGGAGTGCTGGAGCGCGTCGCTGTCGGCTTCCACGCGGCGGATGATTCCTTCGCTTCCGGCAGTGAACAACGCTCGTCCGTCCGCGGCGTAGGCGAGGGTGAGGATGCCGCCTTCGTGGCCGCGCACGATCCGGACCATGCGGCCAATGCCCGGCTGCCAGACGCGCACGGTGCGGTCGTCGCCCGCCGTCGCGCAGGTCACCGGCGCGGTGGCGCCGAACTGCGCCGGACGGAATGCGACCGCATGAACCGCCTCCGTGTGATGGCTGAACGAGCGCAGCAGGCGGCCTTCAGTCGTGGACCATACCTTTACCGAGCGGTCGCGCCCGGCGGAAACGAGGAGCGTGCCATCCGGACTGAAGGCGATGCCCAGCACCGCACCGACATGGCCGGTGAATTCGTGACGCAGGATCGGCCGGGGCGATTCCAGCCCGAAGAGCCGGACCGTGCTTTCGCCCGCCACGGCGAACTGCTGGCCGGCACCGTCAAAAGCCACGGCCGAAGCGACGTCCGCCGCATTCGTCCAGCGCACGAT
>CAZGDE010000558.1:0-1349 GCA_964524315.1 uncultured bacterium | reverse complement strand
CACGATCTCGCTGCCGTCTTCCAGCCGCAGCAACAGGGCGGCGCCTGATACGCCGGGCGTGCCGCCCGCGACACCGAGCAGTCCGCCGTTCGGATGGAAGGCCAGCGAAGTGAGCTTCGGCAGGTCGGTTTCCAGCGTGGTCACCTGGTTCGTCTGTCCGACGTGCCGCAGCGTGACCACGCGCCGTCCAGCGCTGGCGAGAACTTGACTGTCCGGACTGAAGGTCAGCGCGGTGACAGGCGAGGCGGCGTGGGTTGAAGTCAAACCCAGGAGCAGGAATCCCAGCGTGAGCGCCCAGCCCAACGCAGGGCAGGCTGCCAGCCTTCCCGCACGGGTGGAGCCGGCCCTACGTTGGAGCGCGGCTCTCTGAGCCGCCAGAGTCCGCCCACCCGGCCGCGAGAAGCTACACGCGACTCGGAGAGTCGCGTTCCCGCAGGTGCTGGATTGTTTCGGTCCGCCTGCCCGCCCGCTTTTCACACCAGCTCCTGAATGAACGTCCCTTCGCTGAGCACGCGCATCGGCCGGCCGGCGGGCGTGGTGAGTTCCTGCTGCGGGTTCACGCCGAGCAGCGTGAGGATGGAGCAGGCCAGGTCCGGCGGGCTGACGGGGCGTTCGCTCGGAAGTTCGCCGAAGGCATCCGTCGCCCCGATCACGCGGCCGCCCTGCACGCCGCCACCAGCGAGGCACGCAAAGCCCGCGCGCGGCCAGTGATCGCGGCCGCCGAGCGCGTTCAGCTTGGGCGTGCGACCGAATTCACCCATCAGCACCACCAGCGTGGAGTCGAGCAGGCCGCGTTCGTGCAGGTCGGTGATGAGCGCGGCATACGCCTGGTCAAGGCCGGGCAGCTTGCCGCTGCCGGGGAAGCGCGAGTCCGGCAGCTCGCGGGCGATCTGCTGGTGCGTATCCCAGCCGGTGTCCACCACGGTGACGAAGCGCGAGCCCGCCTCCACCAGGCGGCGGGCCAGCAGGCAGCCGGAGCCGAGCCGGCCGTGGCCGTAGCGTTCACGGATCTTCGGCGACTCCTTCGCCAAATCAAAGGCGCCCTTCGCCTCGGGGGAAGCCAGCAGCCGGTAAGCCTGCTCGTAGAAGGCGTCGCGGTTGCGGCTGGCGGCGGCGGATTCCACCGACTGGGAAAACGCATCCAGGCGCGTCAGCCAGTCCCGCCGCCGTTCGCTGCGGGTGAAGCTCACGCCCTCGGGCAGTTCGAGGTCGCGGACGCGTCCGGGATCATTGCCCACGTTGAACGCGGAAAACGCGCCCGGCAGGTAGCCGGACCGCGCGGCGTTTGACTGCCCGCCCACGCCGTCGCCGGGAATCGCCACGTAAGGCGGCATCGTGCCGCCGGTGCC
>CAZGDE010000557.1:3529-3862 GCA_964524315.1 uncultured bacterium | reverse complement strand
CCCTACAGTGGGTGTACGCCAATCAAAGCGGGCTGGATCAGTAATGCCATACACTGTCACGCCGGGAATTTTTAGCAATTGGGGAATCATCACCTCCGAGAGCGATCGCTCATAGTCTCGAATCGCCATCATTGCCGCAGTTAATGCTTCGCGCCGATTTGTCACCGTAGGCGAAATTCGTTGCCCCAGAGCTGCCAAATAATCGATTGCCGCAGTCACTCCTGCCAACCCTTCAAAGTTTTGGGTACCCGTTTCCCACGAGCAGGGAATCATGTTTGGTGACGGACGCAATTTATCGGGACGTAACCGCTCCAGGTGTTCCCGTTTCCCATA
>CAZGDE010000557.1:0-3519 GCA_964524315.1 uncultured bacterium | reverse complement strand
CCAAAGAATTTGTAGGCAGAGCAAGCGAGAAAATCACAATCGAGCGATCTCACATCCATCAACCCATGCGGCGCATAATGGACGGCATCAACAAACGTCCATGCCCCCACCGCATGTGCCAATTTGATGACGTGGGCCACATCGTTAATGGTGCCAACCGCATTCGACGCATAACCGATCGCCACCAGCCTGGTACGTGTCGTTATCTGATTGGCCAGATCCGCCATATCCAGGGTGCAGGTTTCGGGGTGAATGTCCACCGTCCGCACCATCACCCCCCGTTCAGCTAAGGCTAACCAGGGAGCCACATTCGCGTCGTGGTCCAACATCGTCACCACGATTTCGTCTCCCGCCTGCAATTCCCTGCCAATGGCGCGACTCATTGCTAAGGTGAGGGTTGTCATGTTGGCACCAAACACCACCTCATCGCGATCGCATCCTAACAAATCGGCAACCGCTGCGCGTGCGCCTGCCACCACCATGTCGGTACGGGCACTCGTCACAAACGCACCATGCAAATTAGCATTTGATGTCATGAAGTAGTGCGTTATGGTATCAATCACCCGTTGTGGCACCTGTGTACCACCCGGCCCATCAAGGAATGTCACGGGATGTCCGTTCAACTCCTGTAACAGTGCCGGAAATTGGGCACGAATCCAACTCAGATCCAGGTTAGCCATCGCTGTTCCCCCTACTGCTCATCGGGTGGAAACAGTCCCGGACAGGTGAGGACAAACACATCTCTGGTGCCCTGCTCCACCGCGATCGCATTCACGGGTGATGTGTAATGGAAATACTGATCATCCCGAAATACAAGAAATTCACCCGGATTCAAAACCTTACTGAAGACTGGCGCATCGCTGGTAGGAGTTTTATAGAGATGGGTTTCACCACCACCAATACCGTGGCGATCGACCGAGAAAATACCAACCACATCAACCCCATCCCGATGAATTCCTTCAGGGGCAGGATTACCCAATTTTTGCGATGATGCAGTTGTCCGAATTTGATGGACCGCAATTTCATTCGAGGTCGAACAGAGCTGGCAAAATTGGAAGAATTCCCAGATTAATCGCTGAAAGTTTTCCAGTTGCACCAATGGCGCGTCCAACTCCTCATACTCCCGAATCACATCACCTAACAGGGGATTATATTGCTTACTTTGAAATAGCCGCCGATGGGGGAGTTGCATCACGCGATCGCCAGCAATCCGAAAGTGGGACAGCCGCCGAAAGCGATAATTCCCCTCTAGATATGGGTCTTCTGGTAGATGTGCAAACGATTGTTTAAATTCATCAACGTTAATTGCCGTCAACATCTCCAAAACATAACTAGCCAAACAATTCGCTTCTGGCTTTACAAATTCTTGGGAATTCGATAAATTCAACATTTAATTTGACTTCCTTGGTTAAACTAAAAACCATCGATTCACCATCTAGTGCGCAAGTTAACCTATCTCCCAGCTATCCAGCATCCTCTTAAAAAAGGTAGGAGATATCTCGATGGAACGCCCAGCATTAGTAGAAGTCTAGATAGAGTAAAAATCTAGATAGAATTTTCGCAATTTTTCACAAAATAACCCTACACAGGCTTTGCAAAATGAGAGGCTTTGCGCGAAGAAACACAAACGCTTCCTTCTCGCCATTCAGACAGGAATTGCCATTATCACTGAGTCAGTTGTCATGACAGCTGTAATAAAGGATTTAATAAATTCGCAAATGTAGGGACGAGCTTAGCAATCAATCTGTACCTGGCAATGGATGTGACAGCAAAACCTACCCTTACTCAATATCGAACTTATTTAATTTCCATGTCTTGATAACAACGAAAATTAGCAACAATGACAATGGGGGTTGGGCAAAGTATGTGGCTTTAGCTAGCAGAATAAACTCACCCTCCTATAGGTTAGGCTATGCTTTGATAGGCGTCAGAATAGCTTGACCCATCCTATAAGCAAATGGATTTACCTACTTAGTAAAGCTCTTGTATATGTGAGAGAATTATGACTATTATAACGACTCTTCTAAGAATATGGCAGGAGCCTTTTGTCAAGAAAAATTTTTATAATTTGATCGATACAGCCTCTAGCTATAGCAATTCCATCGAAAGATGCAGGAAATTGTTGACCAGATAGCGCTTTCCTCAATTAAAACCATTATCATTTTCGTCAAATTTCTTTACCATTATCGACCTTACCATCAGTAATTAATAGCATCTTTTGGCGAAACCCGCCCAGACACGCAGACATCAATACTTCAGATTGTTATCAGTCAACCAGGCTTGTAACCAGTTTAAAACCGAATCTGGCTGGAATGAATCACACCCATATCACCACAGGCATCGGTATAGTACCAGGAACCCGTAGAACCATAGACGTTAATCGTCCGGCGATTAGGGATAGAGCAGAGAACCGCACCATTGGGTGAAACTCTGACATTGGAGGGAGGATCAAACACCGTGGCCACCGTACTATCAGATGCGCTACTTCCCCGATAGCTACAGACGGCATTCAGCATATTTTGTGTGGCCTGAGACTGGGGCCGGTTCACCTGTCGTTCGGGAAAGGTTACCCAGGTACCCGCCTGACAGTTTGCCTGACTCTGTATGCGTTCACTCCCCAGATAATAAACAAAATCTACACTACGGGCACTGGCCCGCCTGACCGAACATAGGTCAACATTAATACTCTGCCCACCGACTGCCCGTCCAGCATAATAATTACAGTTCTGGGCAACAGCAGGTTGCCCTCCACCCAGGGTCACTTCCGCGACCAAGCCTAACCCCACCAGCATCGGGGGCTGTTTCCAGACTATGCGAGTCACCATAATAACCTCCTGCTTGCTTCTACCGGGCGATCGCCCCTGGTTGGCTATCAAGTAAAGCATTCACCCACAGACTTTACCTGCCATCAGGTTCAATTCATTTACTGTTTTAACTGTCTACAAGCAGGCGATGATACGTGTTTCTACGTAAAATTTCGTCAATGCAATAAAAGCTTACATTAAGCGAGATCGATACATGACTAAACCATTCCTGCACCCATCTCTAGGTATCCAAGTATGCCGCTGCCATCATGACAAAAAAATCTTCTTCAGGGCTGTTTAGAATGTTTTATCCAATGCCGTAGCCTTACAGAAGGCAATCCAAATAGAGTGAAAGCGAAGATTTATTTTACAAAAATAGACTATTCATAGTAATAGATTTGTTCTGTAAATAATATCGAATCTATTCAGGTCTATTCAACCAGGTTTATTCTACACAGTGGGTGGAGAGAGAATGGTTTTCGCGATTAAACCCAGCCTGTACTACCATAAACTGCTGCACTGGTTGCTTCAAGAAGATAGGCAAACCAGAGAAGGCCCCTATCAAAAAGAGCATTCTCATAAGAAACATGTTTGGTGGCAGGTAATGTGCCTGACGGGGGTTGATTACTTTTCCACATTAGGTTACCAACCGGGCATTGCGGCTGTTGCGGCAGGTGCCCTTTCTCCCATCGCCACCCTAATTTTGGTGCTGCTT
>CAZGDE010000556.1:0-3894 GCA_964524315.1 uncultured bacterium | reverse complement strand
CCCTCACTCTGTCTGCCAATCAAACGACCCTAGAGCGTCAATGGTTGATCGATGGCGGCACCCTGAACCTGTCCGTTACCTATGAACCCGATCCAGCCATTGCGGGGTTGCGGATACGGGCCCACTTGCCGACCGGCGGTAATTTAACTCTACGAGGTAATGGCCAGCAGGCAAGTGCTGATCGCGCCGCTTCTGGCAATTTAAGTGTAGAACTTGTTGACATACTCCCCAACCAACCCTATACAGCAGAAGTGCGGCTAACAGGAACCGACCCAAACCCATTAATTTTTACTGTCCGCATTGTCGAAGCCTAATCCCGTAAATCATGTTGATTAAGGGTTGAGCAAGCCAGAAGGGTGGGTAAGATGGCTATAGCTGATACCTTCCCGTCGTACCTATGCCTGGCACTGCTGAGGTTAAACCTACCCCACGTCTACCACGCTTTGATCGCTGGCGACGACATTTGGCATCTCTTCCACCTCCAGTCGCGGAGGAATCGCTGCTGCTACGGATACTAGCCCAGGCATTAGTACTGGTTGGTATTGGGGCAACGGATGTAGCAGCCGAGACAAGTATGAGTGCCTGGGCAATCCCATTGAGTATTGCTGGGGCCTGGTGGAGTTGGCGGAATCGCCATAAACGCAACATTACTGCCAAATTCTTGATCGCGCTGGGTATGCTGCTGGCAATGGCAGCCTTCTTTGTTGGGTTGCGGGCAGAATTAAACGATACCCGGTTGGTACTGGCGGAGTTGCTAGTTCAACTGCAGGTGCTACATAGCTTTGATTTACCCCGCCGCAAAGATCTAGGTTATTCGATGGTAATTGGGCTCATCCTGATCGGGGTGGCGAGTACTCTGAGCCAAACGATGACCTTTGGGCTTTTATTACTATTGTTTTTGGCGATCGCCCTACCTGTTCTAGTTTTAGATTACCGTTCCCGCTTAGGGTTAATTGGTAGCTGGCGTTCTGGTTTCCGCCAAGCAGGTCTGGCACCCCGGCGACTGGCAACCTTCCTGGTCGTCATTCTGGTATTGGGCTTAGCTCTCTTCGCCGTGATGCCACGGTTGCCGGGGTATCGGATCCGCACCTTCCCTGTCAGTGCCCAGATTCAGCAAGTCTTTGATGATAATACAAGGATCACTAATCCTGGCTATGTACGCGCACGGGACGGCAATGGCGGTTCAGGGGCTCGGGGGCAGGGCGAAAGAATGGGGCCAGGTGAATTGGACAAGGAATTTTACTATGGCTTTAGTGACCAAATTAACCAGAACCTGCGGGGCGAACTAACGCCTAAAGTCGTTTTGAGGGTGCGATCGCAGGCGGAGGGTTACTGGCGGGTGTTGTCATTTGACCAGTATATTGGGCAGGGCTGGAAAATCTCTCGCAACGAGAAAACGCAAACAGTTCGCCGCCCAGGGTGGTCATATCAGTTTTTCCTCCCACGACCAATCTCGTTTAACCGGACGAAGGAGGTCGTCCAAACCTACACCGTCGTCTCCGAACTACCAAACTTGATTCCATCCCTACCCCAGGCGCGGGAACTGTTTTTTCCTACCCCCCAGATTGCCATCGACCCGGAAGACAACTTGCGATCGCCGCTTGGGTTATTGGAAGGGCTAACCTATACGGTTATTTCGGATGTCCCTTACCGTAACCGCACCCTGCTCAGGAATGCGCCGACAGCGTATCCTCGTACTATCCGAAACTATTATCTGGACGTTCCTGCGGCAATCCAGGCTAAAGTGCGGCAACGGACAGAAGCTTTACTGGCAACATCACCCCAGCCAATCACCTCCCCCTATGAGAAAGCGTTGTTTCTGGCGCAAGCACTCAAACAACGCTACACCATTCAAACCGAGTTACCCTTTCTCGCGAAAGGCGAGGATCTGGTAGACGCCTTTTTGTTCAAATACCAGGGAGGCTACCCTGATCACTTTTCCACAGCGCTGACAATCATGCTCCGCTCCATTGGCATCCCAGCACGGTTAACCGTTGGGTTTGGGCCAGGTGAGTTTAATCCATTTACCGGCCTATATGTGGTCAAAAATACCGATGCCTACGCTGTCACCGAGGTCTTCTTTCCAAGATATGGCTGGTTCATGTTTGACCCCATTCCTGGCCACGAATTAATTCCACCCTCAATTGAGGAAGACCAAACGTTCAGCGTATTACAACAATTCTGGCAATGGGTAGCAGGTTGGTTACCATCACCCGTGCGCAACACGTTGGGACGGATTGTCAGCACAGTTGTGACCTGGGTGATGGGTATCGTCGCCTGGTTTCTAGCCCTGTTTACCCAGGGCTGGCTTGGCCTGTTTGCCAGTTTGATCGCAGCAACGCTCCTGGGGTTTGCAGGTTGGTTGTCCTGGCAGGGGTGGAAGCAATGGCGGCAGTACCGCTGGCTCGCAAAACTGCCGCCGATGGAACGTCTTTACCAACAAATGTTGCGCTGGCTCGCCCGACAGGGTTTTCCCAAACAGCCAACCCAAACGCCGTTAGAATATGCCCACACCATGCATACCAGCCAGGATTCTAGCCATGCTGATGCCATCAATGAAATTTCCCAGGCGTATGTTCGCTGGCGTTATGGTGGTCAGGATCCGGATATTAAGCAACTCCAAACATACCTTCGCAACCTGCAACAGCGACAACGTCGCTAGACCTTATCGCTAGACCTTACTGTTCCTGCACCAGCACGTAGGGTTGCACAATTAAGGCTTGAAAACGTTTTGTTTGATTACCGTTCCACTCTGACAACTGCTCAGAGGATGGTTTATGGATTTTTGCCGTAGCAATCCAACCCTGTACTAGGGCAACATTGTCGTTCGCGATCGCTACGCCAACATCAAGTAAATCTAACCCACCTTCAACGACAATCACCGTGTCGCGCTTCGCATGGGGGGCCAGCCAGTTCCATTCTGCTTCATCCAGGGTTTCGGCTAATTCGGCTCGTAAGTCGCTCATGGGATTGGGGGTTGGAGTGAGGGGATAAGGGTCAGATCAACGTCCCAGATCAAGCAGGTCGTTGATCGCAGTAGCGCACTGGTGAGTAACAGCTTCCAGTTCCTGGCGATCGCTAGATGTAGGGGGTAAAATTAACTGCCCAATCCGAACAGTGACGGGCACAGGCCGGGGAATAGCCGAACCCTTTTGGAAGATGGCATGGGTGCCCCATAAGCTAACCGGTAAGAGAGGGGCCTTGGCTTTAGCAGCAATGAGGGCAGCACCCAGTTTGGGATCGGTCACACGCCCATCGGGAGTCCGGGTACCAGTGATAAACACACCCGCAGCCCAACCCTGTTCCAGAGATGCTAACGCCGCCCGAATAGCACTGCGATCGGCGGATCCCCGTTTGACCGGGTAGGCACCATACAGCGCGATCGCCTGTTTCAGCACTGGCACCCGAAACAGCTCCTCTTTAGCCATATAAGCTACGGGGCGACGCACCGAAGCCGATAAAATAGGTGGGTCAAAATCACTGGCATGATTACTGACAATAATCAGTGGCCCCTTATGCGGCACATTCTCTGCCCCATAAATTCGACCCTGTAAATAGGCGTGCAGAACCGGGCTCACTACCGACCACTTAAATAGTCGGTAGAGTACCAGGCTTGCCAATGGTTCCCGCTCTTTGCCCATAACTTCAATTCAGAGTTAGCGATCAAGTGAGGCAGTTTGCCACAACGTTGATCTTGCCGCGTCTAACCCTCCGCTGTCGGTAATTCCGCCACACTACCAATATTTTCTAAAACTAGATTGGGACAGGTTCGTTTAATAATGCCAGTTAGCACCTTTCCTGGCCCCACTTCAACCACTCGCTCAATGCCCGCTTGAGGCATTTGCAGAGAAATTTCCCGCCAGCGATCAGTACCCGTCATCTGCCGATTCAAAC
>CAZGDE010000555.1:0-3907 GCA_964524315.1 uncultured bacterium | reverse complement strand
GATGAGACTGACCCAATATCAACCCTTCCAATACTTTTCTGCACCACTAAGGGCTCATCTCTATTAAAGCTTGGTAAGTATTATTGCTTGGCATGAATAATTAACAAGAATTGGTGCTACCATCCCAGCATCTTCTTTTTTCTGAGGAAATACTGAATAAATGTATAGACAGTCTCTGCGCCTCGCCCACCGTTTGGATGAATTAATGAGGGGATGGAGCGATCATGTGGGTTTGACCAACGGTGCGATCTGAGTCTGGCATACAGCCGATACAACTTTGAGGTAAACGGTGACACGCAATCTGACAAGCCGGAAATGATTTTGCAGGGTAGAGTGGCTAAGCTAGGTCTAGATTAGCGGAGATACAGTATGTCCCGGCATCTGGAACGACTTTTACAACTGGACGCGCTGCTGCGTTCAGGGCAACGCCAAACCGCCAATAGTTTAGCTGTAGCATTGGAAGTAAGTGAACGCACCATTCGGAGTGACCTCGATTTTTTGCGTGATCGCTATGAGGCACCGATCAGTTGTACCCGCAAACAGGGGTATCACTATACCGATCCAAACTGGCGACTACCCTCTATTCCACTCACGCAGGGGGAATTGTTTGCTCTCACTCTAGGGGCACGCATGCTCGCAAGCTATAGTGGATCGGCCTATCGAGAACAACTTCAATCGGCAATTGAACAGTTGGCAAAACGTCTACCTGAGCAGACCTGGGTCGATCTGCAGCAACTAACTGACGATGCTGTGATGTTCCGTGTCGGAGCTGAACTAGATTTAGATCCCGACATTTGGCACACACTGGAGCAGGCTTGCCAGAAAAAACAACGGGTTTGGATACGTTATGCCACACCCGGTAAAGACATCTCCGAACGACAGGTAGATCCCTATGTGCTTCATTTTTCGCGTAGCAACCCCTACGTGACAGGGTGGTGCCATAAACGGTGTGAACCGCGCTGGTTTCGAGTTGATCGGATTCAGGAAATCAAATTACTTGACCAGCGCTTTGAAGTTGACCCCACCTTTGATCGCGAAGCCCATTTTGCTTCCGCTTTCCAGCATGAGGTCGGTGGGGTTCCGCAAGAGATGGTGATTTGGTTTGACTCGCCGACTGCACCTTATATCAGGGAACGGCGTTGGCATCCAACTCAACAGCTTGAAGAACATCCCGATGGCTCGTTGACGCTACGGTTGGTTGTCCGAGGCATCAATGAAGTCAAGCGGTGGGTGCTGTTCTATGGCAAGGGTGCCAGAGTTCTGGGGCCACCGCAGTTGGTGGCGATGGTGAACGAAGAGATTGAAGGAATGCATACCCACTATCGAACAGGGGAAACACAATGAAGCAACCCAGATTTTGGGCAAAGACAGGAGAGGGAGAATTTCGCGAGAATGGGCAGCCCAAATACCATCCAGTAATTTGCCATCTCGCAGATACCGCAGCAGTGGCGATGGAGATTGTGCGCTCATACCTTAGTCCAGCAGCAATTGCTACCCTCGAGCGGGGATTAGGAATCACAGGCGCATCTTTGGTCAGGTGCTGCGGCTTTTTAGCAGGATGTCACGATCTGGGTAAAGTTAGTCCAGCTTTTCAGTTTCAGGTGAGTGAGGTCGGTAAAGCCTTAGTAGGTGAGCATTTTTATGATTTGTGGACAAAGCTCCCAGATGTCAAAACACCCCACGGACTGGTGACAGCAAAGACAATGCCACAGTTTTTGTGTGATGCCGGATTAGGCAGTCATCTAACCCCGCGCAAGGCGCATCAATTGGCTAGGCGATTAGCCATGATTGTAGGAGGCCATCATGGTTTTTTCCCATCCCAAGCCGAAATTAATACCTTGAATGAGGGTTTGTGTGGCACTAATGCCGGAAGCGATTGGCAACTTCAACGGTTTAGTCAAACCATTTTTGAACAGTTGCAATGCTTCGTTGCGTTAACTGCAGCAGACTTACCTACCCACTGTGACAATGCGGCTGCCATGATTTTGGCGGGGCTGACAACTGTTTCAGATTGGGTTGCCTCCAATCCGGATGAGGAAAGTGGCTTTCCCTATGCTGATGATTTACCATTTGATGCTTATGCGAAAGAACTAGAGCAAAAAGCCAAGAAGGCACTCCAAGCAATCGGTTGGACAAAAAACTCCACTGGGCAGCCGTTGAAGTTTACAGAGTTGTTTCCGCAGATTCAAACGCCGCGACCACTGCAAGATGAGGCGATCGCTCTTGCGCCAATCCTGGATCCGCCGTGTCTGGTCTTGGTTGAAGCCTCGATGGGAGAAGGTAAAACTGAAGCAGCAATGTATCTGGCGGATTACCTGCAACACCAATCCGCCGCAGGTGGGTTTTACATTGGTCTGCCAACACAGGCAACCAGTAATGCGATGTGGAAGCGAACCAAAGATTTTTTAGGGCAACGATATCCCCAAAATATCATTAACCTAACCTTGAGCCATTCAGCAGCAGCGTTGAAAGAGGAGTATCAACAAACGATATGCCGCTTGGATCAGGTCTATGACGAAGATGGGCAAACCCCGGTCGGGCGAGTGGCGGCAGGGGAATGGCATACAGCCCGTAAGCGATCGCTGCTCAGCCCCTATGGTGTAGGAACTGTAGATCAAGGATTAATGGGAGTGGTGCGGTCAAAGCATCAGTTTGTTCGTCTATTTGGCTTGGCAGGACGGACGGTAATTTTAGATGAAATCCACGCCTATGACTTGTATACCAGCACCTTACTTGAACGTTTTCTGGAATGGTTAGCGGTGCTGGGCTCTCCGGTCATTGCATTATCTGCGACCCTGCCAATGAGTACACGTCACTTGTTGGTGAATGCGTATGCGAAAGGCTGTGGACAAACTGAGGTGGAATTACCAGAAGCAGACTACCCAAGGATTACAGCGTTCACACAGGGACAAGTGGAGGTTCGGTCGTTTGCGGCTTCTGACCATGTGACGCGACCGCTCAACTTGCACTGGGTCAGCGATAAAGAGTGGGTAGCGGCGTTACGCGAAAAACTCGTGGAAGGCGGTTGTGCAGCGGTAATTTGCTCGACGGTAGGGCGGGCACAGGAGGTTTTTCAGCGATTGCAACAGGCGGGTTTTGCAAAGGATGAACTGGGGGTGTTCCACGGACGATTTCTATTTGTTGAACGGGAACGGATTGAGAATGACTGTCTAGAGAAGTTTGGTAAGGAAAGTCAGAACCGTCCCAAAAGATATGTGCTAGTCGCGACCCAGGTGATTGAACAGAGTTTGGATGTGGATTTTGATGTGATGATTAGCGATTTAGCGCCAATTGATTTACTGCTGCAACGCTCAGGGCGACTGCACCGACATCGTCGGGACAACCGCCCTACTCCGCTTCAGTCACCGACCTTATGGATTATTTCACCCACATTTGAGCCAGCAGGGAAAGCACAGTTTGCGGAAACGGGAATTATTTATAACCGGCATATTCTGCTGCGATCGTGGCTGGCGTTGCGAGATAAAACCTTGGTGCAGTTGCCTGCCGAAACTGATGATTTAATTGAGTCAGTTTATTGTCTCAATGCACCTATTCCCGAGGCTCTAGAACCTGTTCACCAGCAAGACTGGGAAAGCTCTCTGACGGATTACCAGACGGGTGAAACGAACCAGAAAATTACCCAGGCAAACGCAGTCAAGTTACCACCAGCTTTACTGGATAGCCAACCGGAGGACTTTACACGCCAGGGCGAAGAAGATGATGCCAATACCGTCGCTAAAGTCACACGTCTAGGCGAACCGACGGTTACCACCATCTTTTTGCAACAGACTGCTAATGGATTAGTTCTCCCAGGAACTGACCAGGTGATTGATTTAGGGCGATCGCCTAACTTAGTGCATCTTCAGGAGACCTTTTTTGCAAGAGAGTCTAACAAAGGACACCCAAA
>CAZGDE010000554.1:0-3921 GCA_964524315.1 uncultured bacterium | reverse complement strand
AACAAGGGGATTTATGAAAGCCTTGCCCCGAAAGGAAAGTCCTTACCCTATTCAAATTAGGATCGCGGCAGCAAATCGACAATCAAACCAGCAACCTCAAAGGGTTGCATCAAAGCAAAAACCCAACAATCTTTTAATTTAACTCTTTTTAAGGAATAATCGGTTCGGGGATCCCTACCTGAAATGGGCGAGTTTTCCACCTTGGTTTTACTGTAAAATTTCTCCTAAATTCTTGACTAAGATTCACGCTGTGATACAATCCGCCACTTAAACTGTAACTACTATCTGCATGATTGGAGGCATCGCGAACCTGTTTCAACTGATGTACGAAATCTAGAAGGCATCGACTCCTTCGCCTTATTGAATGAGGTAAAAAAATGAAAACTTTTAACCATCCCAAGCCTGTTACCGCGATTTCCGCCACAGCCTCGACAACCGTCACAACTCGTCAGGCTGTACCAAACCGCCAGGCAATTGCCCTCATTTCCGACCACGGCGACCCGTCAGCAGACATTGGTAAAGAAGAAGCGGGTGGACAAAATGTCTATGTGCGCCAGGTCGGTGAAGCACTGGCAAAATTGGGCTGGCAGGTTGATATGTTTACCCGAAAAGTTAGACCTGACGATCCGGCGATCGTGCAGCATTCTCCTCATTGCCGCACAATTCGGTTGGTCGCTGGCCCTCAGCAGTTTATCCATCGGGATCAGGTTTTTGGCTACATGCCAGAGTTTTTAGAGGCATTTCAGAAATTTCAGAGCAAGGAAGGTACGAATTACCCCCTCGTTCATACCAACTACTGGATGTCTGCCTGGGTCGGTTTACAGCTGAAGGCTCAGCACAACGTTCAGCTCGTTCATACCTATCATTCACTGGGGGCAGTCAAGTATCGGTCAGTGCCTGTACGTCCCGAAATTGCTGATACTCGTTTGACGGTCGAACGAGATATTTTAATGCAGGCGGGTTGTGTCGTTGCCACCAGTCCCCAGGAAGAAGAAGCCCTACGGAATCTGGTTTCCGATCAGGGGCGGATTGAAGTCATTCCTGCAGGTACAGACATTGACAACTTCCACACCATTCCCAAAGCAGAAGCCAGAGTGAAGTTAGGCTTTAAGCAGAACGAAGCAATCGTCCTCTATGTGGGCCGATTCGATCCACGCAAGGGCATTGAAACGGTGGTACGTGCTGTTGCTCAACTCCAACAGGAAGCAAGCGAAACTTCTGGTCCGCCCGCCAACATCCGTCTGGTTATTGTTGGTGGGAGCGAACCCGGCCAACCTGACGGAGAAGAACGTCAGCGAATTGAAAAGATTGTCAGCGAGATTGGCTTGACTGATCGGACGGTATTTGCCGGACGGGTCGGGCATGACGTTTTACCGCTTTATTACACCGCTGCCGATGTGTGTGTGATTCCCAGTCACTATGAGCCGTTTGGGTTAGTGGCGATCGAGGCAATGGCATGCGGTACACCCGTTGTCGCCTCCTCCGTAGGCGGGCTGAAGTTTACGGTAGTCCCGGAAGAAACGGGATTGCTAGCGCCCCCTCAAAATGTTGATGCTTTTGCTACTGCCATCAATCGCATCCTGGCCGATGACTTATGGGCACGCAAACTGAGACGGCAGGCCCCCCTTCGTGTCCAGCAAAACTTTAGTTGGACGAGTGTTGCCGCTCGATTGAGCGATCTCTACCGACGGCTCCTAGCTGAATCCATTTCCAGTGAACAGTTCTGGCAGGAGCAATTACCCAATCGGCAGGAGGCACCTGCCTATGTCGCCCGTAGTCGGGCAGTATCGGCCTAAATTTATTGTTAGCAGTCCATTGAGGGCCCACCGAAAACCTGGGAGAAATTACCAGGCCCTCTCCCTGGATGGACATCTCACTATCTCAAGCTGTTTCAGCACCCCATAGAGCCACCTTCAGGGCTATCTCTATGGGGTATTTGCAGCAGCAGCAGCAGACTCAGTCAGACATAGACGATAATAGTTCATATGTTCGTATTATTCCTGGTAGTCATTTAATTTTTGGCTTTCCTCTATTAAACGTCCCCCTACCTGGTCGCTTAGGCTATTAGGTAGGAAACTTGTTGGCATACTATGTCCTATCAACCGCTGCACCACAAATATCGGCCCCAGACATTTGCTGACCTGGTGGGGCAGGAGGCGATCGCAGCCACCCTGACCAATGCCATTCAGCAACAGCGGATTGCCCCAGCCTATCTATTTACTGGGGCGCGGGGAACGGGTAAAACCTCCAGTGCCCGCATTCTGGCAAAATCGCTGAATTGTTTGCAGACATCTGGCCCCACCGCAACTCCCTGTGGGCAGTGTGAAGTGTGTCGGGCGATCGCCAACAGTGCCGCTCTGGATGTCATTGAAATTGACGCTGCCAGCAACACCGGTGTAGACAACATTCGCGAACTCATCGAACGAGCCCAGTTCGCCCCCGTTCAATGCCGGTACAAAGTTTATGTCGTGGACGAGTGTCACATGCTGAGTACGGCAGCATTTAACGCATTGCTGAAAACCCTGGAGGAACCACCCGATCGCGTTGTTTTTGTCCTGGCAACTACTGACCCACAACGGGTATTACCAACGATCATTTCCCGTTGTCAGCGGTTTGACTTTCGTCGTATTCCATTGGATGCGATGGTTGCCCATCTACGGCAGATAGCCACAAAGGAAGCGATTGCCATTACCGATGACGCCATCACCCTGGTCGCCCAGATTTCCCAGGGTGGTCTACGGGATGCGGAAAGCTTGCTCGATCAACTCAGTTTGCTGGTTGAAGAAGTCACCGTTGATAAAGTGTGGGATCTGGTAGGGTCTGTCCCCGAACGGGACTTAATGAGCCTATTGGAGGCGATCGCTGCCGATCATCCCGAAACCTTGTTAGACAGTACCCGACGGCTCATGGATCGAGGCAGGGAACCATTAATCGTTCTCCAAAATCTGGCCAGTTTCTACCGTGACCTGTTAATTGCCAAAACCGCACCCCAACGGGGCGACCTGGTCGCACTGACACCGCCAACCTGGACAGCCCTCTGCGAGTTTGCCCAAACCCTTGACCTGACCACGATTCTCGCTGGGCAGCAACAGTTGCGCAGCGCCGAAGTGCAACTCAAGAATACGACCCAACCCCGGTTGTGGTTGGAAGTGACCCTGATGGGGCTGTTACCATCGGCGATTCATCGGGAAGCGCCCCGCCATGAACGCCCACCCGTGCCTAGTGGTGTTAACCGCAGTGCAATTTCTCCCCCAGCGGAGAAGTCTACCGCGCCCATGTCTGCCCCAACTACACCCGTCAAACCAGCGACACCCGTTCAAATAGCAGAGCACTCCCCTCCAACTGCCGCAGCAGCGATCGCGCCCATCCCCTCTATCCCACCACCAGTGGTAGAAACCGTACCATCACCGCCTCCTACCACTGCCCCGGTAGCAGCTAATGGGAATGCGGCACCACCCACGCCACCCACCCCAGATACAGGTATTGACCTGGGCCAGACCTGGCAACAAATTATTGCCCATCTGCATCCGCTCAGTAAGGCATTACTCAACGAACACGGGCAACTTCTGGCCTTTAGCGGTCAGGATGTGCGGATCGGCATTAGTTCTGAGAACCTGGTCAAAATTGCCCAGAAACAGGTAAAGAGCATTGAAAAAGCCTTTTTAGAGGTATTTAAGCGCCAGGTGAAGGTGAGCCTGGAAGTGGCCGGGCCAGTGCTGTCTCGGGGGACGCCGGTACAAAGCCAGATGCCCAACCCAACAGGATATCCCCCAGAATCGGCAACGGGTGCAGCCAATACACACATTTCTGCCAAAACTACGTCTAACTCTACTTACTCGCCCCAACCCACACCCACGCCTCCTGCCCCACCAACCATCCCACCAACCATCCCACCAACAATCACAGATGTAGCGCGATCGC
>CAZGDE010000553.1:0-3934 GCA_964524315.1 uncultured bacterium | reverse complement strand
TATGCGGAACCCGGGACTTGAACCCGGAAGGTATTGCTACCACTAGAACCTGAATCTAGCGCGTCTGCCAATTCCGCCAGTTCCGCTTAATTTCACGACCTCAGCCGCGATTTACTATCTTGGGGTATCTCACTGGTTATGTCAACCCCCTTAGATAAAATTTTTGCGTAGGGCTCAGTAAATTTAATCTGGCGGGGGCGATCGTTACCGTGCTAAATTTCCTGGACAACCTGAATCTTTCCGGTAGAATCTAAACCAACCTTTGGACGTTGTTGCTTTGAAAAGTTTTGTTTCGCTTTCAGGGTTGTAGCAATACCAAAGGGTTAATCGTATCAGTGTGATTGGAGGACGGAACCATTACTCTCTCGCCTAGCTTACCCAATACCCAAGCTTCCCCTTTGGAGGACAACTCTGTTCTGGAAATCTGGGGTGGTACTCCTCTTAGTGGACACGTTACTATCAGCGGAGCTAAGAACTCGGCGCTGGTGATTATGGCTGGGGCTGTTCTCTGCCCCCAAATCTGCCGCATTCGCAACGTTCCCCTGCTGGCAGATGTGTTTCGTATGGGTGAAATTCTCACAACGTTGGGGGTGAAGCTAGAGCAGCAGGCCGATTGTCTGACCATTGATGCGTCTCACATTTCCCAGTCCAAGGCACCCTATGAGTTGGTCAGCCAGTTACGTGCCAGTTTCTTCATTATCGGGCCGTTGCTCGCCCGGTTAGGGGTGGCCCGTATTCCCTTGCCTGGTGGCTGTGCGATTGGTGCTAGACCTGTGGATCTGCATGTACGCGGTCTGCAAGCGATGGGTGCTGATGTCCAGATTGATCATGGCATGGTCTACGCCAATATTCCGGGTAGCAAGAAACGGCTTCAGGGTGCCCGCATTTATCTTGACTATCCCAGTGTGGGGGCTACGGAAACGTTGATGATGGCGGCTACCCTGGCAGAGGGAGAAACCATTATTGAGAATGCCGCACAGGAACCAGAAGTAGTTGATCTGGCAAATTTTTGTCGGGCGATGGGCGCGCGGATTCGCGGGGCTGGTACGAATACCATTGTGGTTGCTGGTGTACCTAGCCTACATTCGGTTGATTATTCCATCATTCCCGATCGCGTTGAAGCGGGTACGTTCCTTGTTGCGGGGGCAATTACCCAATCTGAGATCAGTCTGTCGCCAATCATTCCTGACCATTTGACAGCAGTCATTGCCAAGCTACGGGCGATCGGAGTCCAAATTATCCCGGAGGGCTCGAATCGGTTACGACTGATTGCGAACCAGCGCTTGCTTGCTACTGATATTGAAACATTGCCCTATCCTGGTTTCCCAACCGATATGCAGGCCCAGTTTATGGCTCTGTTGACGCTAAGCGAAGGGGATAGTGTCATCAGTGAAACGGTATTCGAGAACCGACTTCGTCATGTTGCAGAACTGACTCGGATGGGAGCCGACATTCGGGTGAAAGGTAATCATGCCATTATCCGGGGTGTCCCTCTGCTGTCAGGCGCACCGGTGGTAGCATCTGACTTACGGGCATCGGCGGCGCTGGTGCTGGCGGGGTTGGCGGCTCGTGGTAAAACTACGGTACAAGGGTTGCACCACCTTGATCGGGGTTATGAGAATCTTGATTCCAAGCTGCAAAAACTGGGAGCGCAATTGAAGCGTTTACCCGGTGCTACTGATAATAGTGACGCTCCGGTTGCCACAGAAGCTATCTAGTTATCCTTTGAGGGGGAGACTTCAGCTTTCATGGGTATCCCCCCTGATCGTTAACTTATCGCTATACTGGCGTTGAGTGATCTCCCGGTATTTCCTGTGCTTAAAACTCCACTGATTGGCTTGAGAGCTGATCATTTTCGTCACCCCCTTGACCTGCAAGCAACTGCCAATCTCAAGCAGTTGCCAGGTTTTGATATGGTGATTCGTAACCTGTTAGGGCCACTAGCAGAACAGGTTTTTTATCTCGATAATATTGCTTCCAGCGTTTTGGTCAGTGAGCAGCAGTTGCCTGATTTACACCAGCTCTTGCTGGAAGCCTGTAATGTTTTAGATCTGGAGCCACCGCAACTCTACATTCGCCAGCATCCAGTGCCCAATGCTTACACCTTCGCCATGCGGGGTAAGCAGCCATTCATCGTAGTGCATACAGCCCTGATTGATTTACTTACTCCTGGCGAAATTCAGGCGGTCATTGCGCATGAACTGGGGCATTTGAAATGTGATCATGGTGTTTATCTGACTCTGGCAAATATCCTGGTACAGGCAGCAAGTTTTGGTGGTTTACTCGCTCAGAACTTGCAGTCAGGATTAATGGAATGGGTGCGCTGTGCTGAGTTTACCTGCGATCGCGCCGCTTTGTTGGCGACCCAGGATCCGCGAGTTGTGGCGTCAGTGTTAATGAAGCTGGCGGGAGGTTCCCCCACACTCTCGGCCCAATTGAATTTGGATGCCTTTCTTGCCCAGGCCCGTGCCTACGATGACATTAGTAATGACCAATTGGGTGAAATGTTGAAGCAGGCGATGACTGAGCAATTGACCCATCCGGTGCCTGTGCTGCGAGCCCGCGAGATTGATCGTTGGGCTAGTACCCGTGAATACCAATCTTTACTACACAATCGCCCCTTTCAACCAGTTGGGGTGACTACCCCTACTAGTAAATGGCGGGATTGGTAGTTACTGCTTTCATTAGTGATTCTGCGATCGCTGATTATTTCTTCTCATCTTGGCATTGTGATTGCGCAATAAGCGGTACATTTTTCTAATAGAGATTTCTGGAATGATAATCCAGTAACTCAATTTAAGGTTTTTTAGCAACGACTTAGCTGCCAATTGCGGCGAACAGACGTACTGTTCTCGGGGGGATCGTGTCCGATTTCAGTAATCTGCCTCTGATTGACACAAATTAAAATATGTAAATATATAGACGAGACTAGCCACATTCATTCACATTGAGGCGTCTATGGCTGTTGAGACAGTTCGCGCTGTAACTCCTGTAAACTCAGCATCTCAGGATGTTACGGCACTCCGGCAGGTATTTGAAAGGGTTCACGCGGAAACCTGCCCCCGCTTATTTAACTTCCATATGCATACGGTTTGTTCGGATGGGAAGTTACCACCTGAGGTATTGATGCAGCAGGCGATCACGATTGGTCTGAAGGGACTAGCAATCACCGATCACCACACTATCAACGGCTATCAGGCAGCTCAACACTGGCTGACTAACTGGCAGCAACAATATCCTACCGAGGCCGTACCGACCCTATGGACAGGTGTTGAAATTAATGCTGACCTTCTGGGAGCGGAAGTTCACATTTTAGGTTATGCCTTTGATCCACAGCACGACTCCATGTCTCCTTACTTGCTAGGTAGAACTAGTAAGAATGATGATTACCAGGCTGTCAATGTGGTAGCAGGTATCCACCGTGCGGGTGGCTTAGCGGTTTTGGCACACCCGGCCCGTTATCGCCGATCACCTGAGGAAGTCATTGCCGCCGCTGTTCAAGTAGGAATTGACGGTGTGGAAACCTATTATGCTTACGATAACCCTAATCCCTGGCGAACCAGTCCCGCTCAAACCCACCGGGTTGCTCAATTAAGTCAGGAATACCAACTCTTAAGTACTTGTGGTACAGATACCCACGGACTGAGTTTGTTGCAACGATTGTAGTCAAGTTGAGCAGTCAGCGTTGGGTGTAGATTACTCTTTGTCTAAGTTCTGCCAGATAATGCTGTCTGCTACCGCTTCCGGGGTAGGGGCTGACGGTATGTTTTTTCTGGCTGCAAATTTTTGCTGATAGATTGCTTGTTGATAGACGGCCAGCGACCGGGCGATCGCGGTCAAACGGCGATTTTGGTCATGGCGAATCAGATCCTCCCTATTGCCCAAACCCGGTGCATTCCAGGCATTTAGCTGCGGATCCCAGTAGGATTGTACC